>DASPJX010000333.1:0-6251 GCA_035628395.1 Burkholderiaceae bacterium
CGGAGCCCGGCCGGGTCAGCACCTTGACGAAGCCGCGCGCCGCGCCGTCGGCGATCGCGCGGTCGAGGTCCTCGACGCCGTAGCGGACCACCTCGTAGGGCACGCCCCGCTCGCGCGCCTCGCGCTCGTTGAGCCCCACCCTCGCGACCTCGGGATCGAGGAACGTGCACCAGGGCACCACGCGCCAGTCGACGCGGAACCGCCGCAGGCGGCCGAACAGCGCGTTGACCGCGGCGAACCACGCCATGTGCGAGGCGGTGTGGGTGAACTGGTAGGGGCCGGCGACGTCGCCCACCGCGTACACGTTCGGATAGCGGGTGCGCAGCCGGTCGTCGACCTCGATCGTGCCGCCGGGCGCGAGCGGCACGCCGAGCGCCTCGAGCCCGAACCCCGCGGTGACCGGCGTGCGGCCGAGCGCGCACAGCACCTCGTCGAACGGGATCCGCGTCTCGACGCCGTCGCGCGACGCGACCAGCGTGCGTGCGTCGCCCTCGGGCTCGACGCGCAGCGCCCGGCTGCCGAGGCGCAGGTCGATGCCCTCCTCGCGGAACCGCGCCTCGACGAAGGCGGACACCTCGTCGTCCTCGCGCGACAGCAGCCGCGGCGCCTGCTCGACGAGCACGACCCGCGAGCCGAAGCGCGCGAACGCGAGCGCCAGCTCGCAGCCGATCGGCCCGCCGCCCAGCACCAGCAGCCGGCGCGGCAGCACGCGCAGCCCCCACACGGTGTCCGAGGTCAGGCAACCGAGCTCGCGCAGGCCGGGGATCGGCGGCACCGCGGGCCGGGCCCCGGTGGCCACGACGATCGAGCGGGCGGCGAGCGTGCGCGTCGTGCCGTCGTGCAGCCGGACCTCGACCTCCCACGGCGAGCGGATCGTCGCCTCGCCCTCGAGCACCTCGACGCCCAGCGCCGCGTAGCGCTCGACCGAGTCGTGCGGCTCGATCTCGCGCACGACGCGCGCGACCCGCTCCATGACCTGCGCGAAGTCGAACTCGACGTGCACGGCCCGTATCCCGAGCTCGGGCGCGCGGCGGGCCTGCGCGAGCAGCCTCGCCGAGCGCAGCAGCGCCTTCGACGGCACGCAGCCGGTGTTCAGGCAGTCGCCGCCCATCCGATGCCGCTCGACCAGCGTGACGGACGCCTTCACCGCCGCGGCGATGTACGCGGTGACGAGCCCGCCGCTGCCCGCGCCGATCACCACCATGTTGCGGTCGAACCGCGCCGGTCGGCGCCAGCCGCGGTACACGCGCCGGGCCGCGATCGCGTCGACGGCCTTCTTCGCGACGAGGGGGAACAGGCCCAGCAGCACGAAGGACGCGATCAGCGCCGGCGACAGCAGCCCCGACGCCGACTCGACGCGCGCGAGCTCGGTGCCGGCGTTCACGTAGACCGCGGTGCCGGCGAGCATGCCGAGCTGGCTCGCGACGTGGTAGACCCGGGTGCGGATCGGCGTGAGCCCCATCACCAGGTTGACGAGGAAGAACGGGAAGACCGGAATGAGCCGCAGCGAGAACAGGTAGAACGCGCCGTCGCGGCGCACGCCCTCGTCGATCGCCGCGAGCCGCTCGCCGAAGCGCGCGCGCACCGCGTCGCGGAACAGGTAGCGCGACGCGAGGAAGGCGAGCGTGGCGCCCGCCGACGACGCGAACGACGCCAGCACCAGGCCCGCCCAGAACCCGAACAGCGCGCCGCCGAGCAGCGTCAGCGCGGTGGCCGCGCCGGGCAGCGAGAGCGCCGTGGCCAGCACGTACGCGCCGAGGTAGGCCGCCGCGCTCGCGAGCGGCCGCGCGGCGACCGCCGCCTGCAGCTCGGCCTGCCGCGCCTTCAGCGCGCCGAGCGACAGCGCGTCGCCGAGGTCGAGCGCGACGAACGCGGCGAGCGCCGCGACGATCGCGGCGAGCACGAGCGCGCGGCGCGCGTTCACCGCCGCGGCGCGTCGCGCGGTGTCTCGGACGGGGACCCGACGTCGAGCGGGGACCCGACGTCGAGCGGGGATCCGGCGCCGAGCTGGGAACCGTGCCCGGGAGCGGACGGCGCGTCGGCGCGGAACGGGGATGCGCCGGCGGCCATCGGACTCAGGCCGCCAGCGCGCCGCCGCAGGAGCTGCCCTGCCCCGCGGTGCAGCCGTAGCAGTGGTCGCGCACGACGACCGGCAGGCCCTCGAGCGCGGTCGCCGCGAGCTCGCGCACGTGCGTGCGGGGGCGACCGTCGGGCGAGCGCAGCGGCAGGCCGAGCATCTGGTTAAAGTCGCAGTCGTAGACGAAGCCCTGCCAGTCGACGCTGACCAGGTCCCGGCACATCACCGCGTCGAGGTTCTCGTCGCGGTGCGCGCCCTTCAGCAGCGCCATGTAGCCGGCGAACGTGCCCTTCGAGACGAGGGTGGAGCCGAAGCGCTGGATCGGCATGTTGGCGAGCGTCAGCAGCCGGTCGAAGCGGATGCCGAAGCGCTCGCCGAGCATCCGCCGATAGTCGGCCTCGAGCGCGGCCTGCGGCGGCGGCAGCGACGGGCCCAGCGGGTTGTAGACGAGGTCGAGCGGCAGGCGGCCGTCGCCCGCGCCGTAGCCGAGATCGTTGAGCAGACGCAGCGCGCGCACGCTCGCGTCGTACGTGCCCTTGCCGCGCTGCGCGTCGACGTTGTCCTCGAGGTAGCACGGCAGCGACGCGGTGACCGCGACCCCGTGCTGGGCGAGGAAGGCGGCGAGCCCCTCCTGGCCGGGCTCGAAGAGCACGGTCAGGTTGCAGCGGTCGATCACGCGGACGCCGAGCGCGCGCGCGGCGACGACGATGCGCCGGAAGTGCGCGTTGAGCTCCGGCGCGCCTCCGGTCAGGTCGAGGGTGTCCACGCGCAGCGCGCGCATCGCCGCGATCACGTCGTCGGCGACGGCGGCGCCCATCGACTCGGTGCGGTGGGGTCCGGCCGCGACGTGGCAGTGCTGGCAGGTCTGGTTGCACACGTAGCCGAGGTTCACCTGCAGCGTCGTGACGCCCCGGCGGCGGATCGGCGGGAAGTCGGTCTTCCTCAGCAAGGGCAGCACCGCGTGCATGGATCGCTCGCTCCGTGGGGATGCCGCCTGTCGGCGGCGAAGGCCGCCACCTTACACCGCCCGCCCCTCCTCGCGGTCGGCGAACCCTTCGACGAAGCGGCGGTCGATCCGGTCCTTCCAGCGCCACAGCGCCGCGCCCGCGGCGCCGAACGGCCCCCACGCGCCGATCGCGGTGCCGTCGCAGAGGTTGAGGAGCGCGAGCGCGCGGCGCCGCGGCACGTAGCGAGCCGGCGGCGCGCAGCCGCCGCCCGCGTCCTGCAGCCGGCGGCCGATCGACTCGGCGAGCGGCACCCCCTGGCGCAGCGCGTGCACGCCCGAGCGCGGCACCTCCAGGCCGACGAAGGCCGCGCAGTCGCCGGCGGCGAACAGCCGGTCGTCGCCGATCGAGCGCAGGCAGGCGTCGACCGACAGGCCGCCGTCGGCGGAGACCGGCACGCCCGCGCGGCGCGCCGCGGCACCGAGCCATGCGGGCGGGCCCGCGCCGGTCGCGACGATCGCGAGGTCGGCGGACAGGCGGACGAGGTCGTGCGCCGCCCCGCCCGGCGCCTCGTCGCGCCGATCGACCCGCGCGCGGGCGGCGGCCCGCAGCGCCCCGCCCGCCTCCGGCTCGGCGACGAAGCGCAGCGCGTCGCCGTCGGCGCCCACGTAGCGCAGCCCCGTGCGGGTCGCGACGCCGCGCGCGGCGAGCGCGCGCAGCGCGAGCGCCGCCGCGATCGACGACTGGCCGGGCAGCAGCCGCCCGCCGCGCGTCGCGAGCGTCACCGACCCGCCGGCGAGCCGCCCGCCCGGCCCGCACAGCGCCGCGAGCGCGCAGGCGATCTCGACCGCCGCGGCGCCCCCGCCCACCACCGCGCAGCGCGGCGCCGGCGGCGCGACCTCCAGCCACCGCCGCCAGTCGTCGACGAACGAGGCGAAGGGCTTCGCGCCGATCACCCGCGGCGCGGCGCCGGGGGCGATCTCGCCGAGCGCGGCGTCGGAGCCGACGTTCAGCGACAGCAGGTCGTACGGGTGGCGCCGGCCGCTCGCGCCGATCGCCTCGCGCCGGTGCACGTCGAGGTCGACCAGCGCGTCCTCGATCCACTCCAGGCCGGCGGCGAGCGCGAGGCGCCGCAGGTCGATCGAGCACTCGTCGAAGCGGTACTGGCCGGCGATCCAGCCGGGCATCATCCCGGAGTACAGCAGCCGCGGCGACGGCGCGAGCAGCGCGACGCGGGTGCCCGGCGGCGCGATCGCCGCCAGCCGCGGCCCGGCGATCAGGTGGGCGTGGCCGCCGCCGGCCAGCAGCACGCGGTTCATCCGGTCGATGATACCGGCGGGTCCTGTCGCGGGAATCCGACACTCGCCCGCCGTTCGGCGTCCGCGGCCGACGTCCCGTTCCCCGGACGCTGTCGGGCGCGGGCCAGCTGGACAGTAATGGGGCCATCGCTCATCGAGAGCGCCGCCCTCCGGACCATGCTGTCGAACCAGGATCTCGAAGCCCTCACCGAATCGGACGTCGGTCGCCGTCTGCTCGATCTGCACGGGCTCGCCGGCACCGTCCGGATCGAGGCGCGGCCGAGCCGGCGCGTCGTCGTGGATTTCGACTGCCCGTCGGACGGCACGGCGCACGCGCCGCGGTCGCTGCGGATGGGCACGTGGCCCGACCGCACGCTCGCCGAGATCCGCCAGAACGCCGAGCGCCTCGCGCGCGCCGGCGCGGCGCTGTCGGCGGTGCCGCGGGCGCTCGCCCAGGCGCAGGCCCCGGTGGCGTCGGTGGCGGCGGTCGCCCCGCGCCTCGGCGCGGTGCCGACCTGGTCGGCCCCGGCCGCGGGCGCGCCCCGGGCCGAGCCGGGCGACGCGAGCGTCGCGGGCCTCTTCGAGGCCTGGCTCGCCGACGCGCTGTCGCGCCGCAAGGACCACGGCGAGTCGGTGCGCCGCAGCATGCACAAGGACGTGCTGCCGACGATCGGCCGGCTCCCCGCCGCGGCGATCGACCGCGCGCAGGTCGCCGCCGTGCTCGCGCGGATCGTCGAGCGCGGCTCGGTGCGCCAGGCCGGCTGCGTGCTCGCCGACCTGCGGCAGATGTTCCGCTGGGGCGTGCAGGCCGGCCGGATCGCGGCCGATCCGACCGCGACGCTGCGCAAGACCGATTTCGGCGGGCTGCCCCAGGCGCGCTCGCGCCGGCTGTCCGACGACGAGGTGCGCGAGCTCGCGCAGCGCATGCGCGAGGGCCGGCTCGCCCGCCACGTCCGTCATGCGGTCTGGCTGATGCTCGCCACCGGCGTGCGGATCGGCGAGATCGCGCTCGCGCGCTGGGCCGACATCGACCTCGAGGCGCGGACCTGGACGATTCCCGCCGACGCGACGCACAGCGGGCGCCTGCACGTGGTGCCGCTCTCGACGTTCGCGATCCGGCACTTCCTGCCGCCCGGCGAGACCCGCCGCTCGGACACCTGGGTCTTCCCGGGTCGCTGGGCGTCGGAGCCGCTGTCGCCGAAGGCGCTGGGCAAGCAGATCCGCGACCGCCAGCGCGGCAGCCACATCCGCGGCCGGGCGAGCGGCACGACGACGCTGCTGCTGTCGGGCGGCGCCTGGACGCCGCTCGATCTGCGGCGCACCGCGTCCGCGATGATGGAGGAGCTCGGCGTGCGTCCGGACGTGATCGCCGCCTGCCTCGACCAGTCGGTCCGCGGCGACGGCCGCCGCGGCGCGCCGAGCGCCCAGGAGCGCGGCGACGCGTTCGAGCGGCTCGGCGAGCGGCTCGACGCGATCGAGCGCTCGGCCGCGCGCCCCGACCTGCGGGCCGCCTGACCGGTACGCGGGCCCACGGGCCCGGCACGCCGTTCGACCCGGCGCGATCCCGAGGCGCCCGTCGGCGCGACGCGATCCCCGGCGGGCCCGTCAGCCCGGCGCGAGCCGGCGAGCCGCCGCCCGGCGGCGCCGCTCCGCGTCCAGGGAGATCACGTTGTCGACGACCTCCGCCGGCGCGCGCGGCGCGTCGACGTCCTCGATCCGCTCCTCGGGCGCCGGCAGCGCCGGCGCCCGGGCCTGCGAGGCGAGCGCCCAGACGCCCGCCATCGCGCCGGTCGACACCGTGGCGAGCCCCACCGTCCAGTACGACCACGTCGCCCAGTAGGCCTGCCACGAGCGCACCGCGTGCTCGACCGCGGCGACGTCGAGGCTCGCGAGCGTCGTGCCCAGCGCCGTCGTGAACAGCGCCACCGGCGC
>DASPJX010000334.1:0-3715 GCA_035628395.1 Burkholderiaceae bacterium
CGCCGCCTGCTGGAAGAGGCGCAGGATCGCGAGCGTGGTGAACTCGAAGTAGGTGAGCGGCACGTCGCCGCGCGCCGCCTCGACCGCCTCGAACTGCTCGACGAGCGCGGCGTCGCTCGCCGGCGCGCCGTCGAGGCGCGCGCGCTCGTTGAAGTGCAGCAGGTGCGGCGAGGTGTAGCAGCCGACGCGATAGCCCGAGGCGAGCAGGATCGACTCGAGCATCGCGCAGGTCGAGCCCTTGCCGTTGGTGCCGGCCACGACGATCTTCGTGCCGGGCGGCTCGAGCCCGAGCCGCGTCGCGACCTCGCGCACCCGGTCGAGGCCGAGCTCGACCGACTTCGGGTGCAGCCCCTCGATGCGCGCCAGCCAGTCGGCCAGCGAGAGGCCCGGCGCGGCGGCGGCCGGGGTCAGGCCAGCGCCTCCGACGGCTGCCGGGTCAGCAGCGCGAGCAGCTGCGCGATCTCGTCGCGCATCTGCCGGCGGTGCACGATCATGTCGATCGCGCCCTTCTCCAGCAGGAACTCCGCGCGCTGGAAACCCTCGGGCAGCTTCTCGCGGACGGTCTGCTCGATCACGCGCGGGCCGGCGAAGCCGATCAGCGCGCGCGGCTCGGCGATCACGACGTCGCCGAGGAAGCAGAAGCTCGCCGACACGCCGCCCATCGTCGGGTCGGTCAGCACCGACACGTAGGGCAGCCGCGCCTCGGCGAGCGCGGTCAGCATCGCCGTGGTCTTGGCCATCTGCATCAGCGACAGCAGGCCTTCCTGCATCCGCGCGCCGCCCGAGGCGGCGACCGAGACGAAGGGCACCTTCTGGTCGATCGCGGTCTGCACGCCGCGCGCGAAGCGCTCGCCCACGACCGAGCCCATCGAGCCGCCCATGAACTCGAACTCGAAGGCCGCGACCACCACCGGCAGCGAGCGGATCGCGCCGCCGACGACGACGAGCGCGTCGGTCTCGCCCGTGGCGTCCATCGCCTCCTGGATGCGGTCGGGGTACTTGCGGCTGTCGCGGAACTTCAGCGCGTCGACCGGCACCACCTCCTGCCCGATCTCGAAGCGGCCCTCGGGGTCGAGCAGCGCGTCGATGCGCTGTCGCGAGCCGATCCGCATGTGGTGGTCGCACTTCGGGCAGACGTTCAGGTTGCTCTCGAGGTCGGCGCGGTAGAGCACCGCGTCGCACGCCGAGCACTTGACCCAGACGCCCTCGGGGACGGTGCGCTTGCCTGCGGCGGAGCCGGAGCGCTTGATGCGCGGCGGCAGCAGCTTGTCGAGCCAGCTCATGCGCGGATCTCCTGGCGGGCGGGCAGCCCGGCGTCCATCGCGCGCCGGATGCCCTGGATGAAGGCGCCGGCCTTCTCGACCGCGTGCTGCGGCCCGGCGGCGTCGATTTCCTGGATGAGGCGCGTGCCGATGACGACCGCGTCGGCCCGCTCGGCGATCGCGCGCGCGGTCTCGCCGTCGCGGATGCCGAAGCCGACGCCGACCGGCACGCCGGTCGCCTCGCGGATCGCCGGCAGCGCCGACAGCACGTCGGCGACGTTCAGCGTCGCCGCGCCGGTCACGCCCTTCAGCGACACGTAGTACACGTAGCCGCTCGCGAGCCGCCCGACGTGCGCGATCCGCGCCGGCGTCGAGGTGGGCGCGAGCAGGAAGATCGGGTCGACGCCGTGGCCGCGCAGCAGCGGCGCGAACTCGTCGGCCTCCTCGGGCGGCAGGTCGACGACGAGCACGCCGTCGACGCCGGCCGCGGCGGCGCGCGCCGCGAACGCGGCCGCGCCCATCCGCTCGATCGGGTTCAGGTAGCCCATCAGCACGACCGGCGTGGTCGCGTCGTCGCGGCGGAACTCGGCGACCCAGGCGAGCACGTCCGACAGGCCGACGCCGAGCGCGAGCGCGGCCTCGCCCGAGCGCTGGATCACCGGGCCGTCGGCCATCGGGTCGGAGAACGGCACGCCGAGCTCGATCACGTCGGCGCCGTGGCGCGCGAGCGCGTGCATCAGCGGCACCGCGTGCTCGCGGCTCGGGTGGCCGGCGGTGAAGTACGGGATCAGGGCCTTGCGGCCCTCGCGGCGGAGGCGCTCGAACGCGGCGGCGATGCGGGACATCGGCGGCGCCCTCAGAGGTCCAGGCCCGCGCGCTGCGCGACCGTGTGCATGTCCTTGTCGCCGCGGCCCGACAGGTTGACCAGGATCACCTTGTCCTTCGGCAGCGTCGGGGCGAGCTTCGCGGCGTACGCGAGCGCGTGGCTCGACTCGAGCGCCGGGATGATCCCCTCGATCCGGCAGCACTCGTGGAACGCCCGCAGCGTCTCGGCGTCGTCGATCGCGACGTAGCTCGCGCGGCCCGCGTCCTTCAGCCACGCGTGCTCGGGGCCGACGCCCGGATAGTCGAGTCCGGCCGACACCGAGTGGGTGTCGACGATCTGGCCGTTCGCGTCCTGCAGCAGGTACGTGCGGTTGCCGTGCAGCACGCCCGGCGTGCCCGCCGACAGCGAGGCCGCGTGCCGTCCGCTCTCGATCCCGTCGCCGCCCGCCTCGACGCCGACGAGCTTCACGTCCTCGTGCGGGATGTAGGGATGGAAGATGCCGATCGCGTTCGAGCCGCCGCCGACGCAGGCGACGACGTAGTCGGGCTGGCGGCCGACGCGCTGCGGCATCTGCCACAGGCACTCCTGCCCGACGACCGAGTTGAAGTCGCGCACCATCATCGGATACGGATGCGGGCCGGCCACCGTGCCGATGATGTAGAACGTGTCCTCGACGTTCGTGACCCAGTCGCGCATCGCCTCGTTCAGCGCGTCCTTCAGCGTCCTGCTGCCGGACTCGACCGGCACCACCTCGGCGCCGAGCAGCTTCATCCGGTAGACGTTCTGCGCCTGGCGCGCGACGTCGGTCGAGCCCATGTAGACGACGCACTTCATGCCGTAGCGCGCGCAGACCGTCGCGGTGGCGACGCCGTGCTGGCCGGCGCCGGTCTCGGCGATCACGCGCGGCTTGCCCATGTGCCGCGCGAGCAGCGCCTGGCCGATCGTGTTGTTGACCTTGTGCGCGCCGGTGTGGTTCAGGTCCTCGCGCTTGAAGTAGATCTGCGCGCCGCCGAGCATCTCCGACCAGCGCTTCGCGTGGTAGATCGGGCTGGGGCGCCCGACGAAGTGCTCGAGCTCGTCCCTGAACTCTGCGACGAACTCGGGGTCGTCGCGGTAGCGCGCGTACGCCTGGCGCAGCTGCTCCAGCGCGTGCATGAGCGTCTCGGAGACGAACGTGCCGCCGTACGGGCCGAAGTGGCCGCGCGCGTCGGGGAGGTCATAGGGTTTCATGGTCGACCTGCATCGGCTGCGAGCACGGCGGCGACGAAGCGCTCCATCCGTGCCCTGTCCTTCTGTCTCGGGGTGGCGCCCTGGATGCCGCTGGAGACGTCGACGGCGAAGGGCCCGATCCGGCCGATCGCCTCGGCCACGGAGCCGTCGTCGAGGCCGCCGGACAGCACGATCCGGGCGGGCAGCGAGGGAGGGATCCAGGACCAGTCGAACGACTTGCCGCTGCCCCCGTAGCCTTCGGAAAAGGCGTCGAGCAGCAGGCATTCGGCCGCTTCGAACGAACGCGCCGATGATAGCAAATCGGTCTCCGGCCGCATCCGGACGGCCTTCCACCAGGGCCGGGACGCCGCGGCCGCGATCGCGGTCGCGGACTCGGGCGACTCGTCGCCGTGCAGCT
>DASPJX010000335.1:0-2106 GCA_035628395.1 Burkholderiaceae bacterium
ACAGCCTCGTCACGTGCGCCCGATCCGTCCAGTCGGCCCTGAAGTCCGGACGGCAGGTCAGGACCAGCAGCACGGGCATCGAGGCCGCCCTGTCGACCAGCAGATCGACGAGCTCCCGGGAGGAGGGGTCGATCCAGTGCAGATCCTCCCAGTACAGCTGCACCGGGGCGCGGGACGCGAGGAGCACGAGCTGCCGGAGCATCGCCTCCAGCACCCGCTGCCGTCGCTGGCGCGGATCCGGCGGCGCGGCGGTCCCTGCGGCGCCGTCTCCGACCGACATCAGCTCGAGCAGCAGGTCGCGGTCCGCGTCCGGCGTGCCGGGCGCCAGCACCGTCTCGAGCCGGTCGCGCCGGGTGCGCGGCGAGTCGTCGCGCCGGAACCGCGCCGCCCGTTCGAAGCGGGCCACGACGGGATGGAAGGCGGTGGAGACGTGGTGGGGGGAGCAGTGGAACCGCAGCCGCAGCGGCGCGTCCCGCTCGGGCTCGCGCTGGAAGGAATCGATCAGTCGGGACTTGCCGATCCACGCCTCCCCGCCGACCAGCACCACGCCGCCGGATCGACCCCGCGCGGCCGACCACGCGGTCGCGAGGCACCGCATCTCCTCGTCCCGTCCGATCAGCTCGGTGCGCGGCGATCGCAACGCCCTGAACCGGCTCTCGACACGGCTCTCGCCTCGCGCCTGCCACGCCTGGACCGGATGCGCGAATCCCGGGAGCCGCCGTGCGCCGAGGTCGTGGAAATCGAAGAGGCCGGGGGCGAGTCGCCGCGTCGCGTCGGCGACGACGACCGATCCCGCGGGCGCCAGCGACTGCAGCCGCGCGGCGAGATGGAGCGGGTACCCGGTGGCGCTCGCCTCGCCCGCGGTGGCGGTGTCCGTCTCGCTGCAGACGACGACGATCCCGGTGGCGATTCCGACCCGCGCCTGCAGCCGGCGCTCCCCCGTGCCGATCCGGGCGACGGCGTCCACGAGCGCGAGCCCGGTCCGTACCGCGCGCTCGACGTCGCTCTCGTCGGCCCGCGGATAGCCGAAGAACGCCAGCACGCCGTCCCCCAGATGCTGAGCGACGCATCCGCCGCGGTTCCTCACGATCGAATCGACCGTTCCGCGATAGGCCTCGAGCAGCTCGCGCAGGTCCTCGGGGTCCATCCGCGTGGCGAGACCGGTCGAGTCGACGAGATCGGAGAAGAGCACCGTGAGCTGGCGTCGCTCGGCGAGGCGCGCGGGCGGCGAACGCGACGACCGCGATGCCTCGGCCGAGGCGACGGGCGCGAGACGTGTCCCGCAGTCGCCGCAGAAGCGCTTGCCGTCGGGGACTCCGGCACGGCAGTCGGGGCAGTTCAACGCACGGCTCCCGACGAGGACGGGGACGGGGATGACGATGGAGGGCGCGGCGCCGACGGCCGGCCTCCGAGGTCGGGAACCGGGCCGCACCCGGCTCGACCGTGACGGATCGCGGCGAGTCCGCCTCCCGCGCTCTCGCGGACGTCCGCCCGAGCGAAGCGCCCGACCCCGCCGGCCGGCCTCACGACCGGACCCGAGCCCGGCTCGGCCGCTCCGCTCCGGCCCGGTGCGGTGAGGTACGGCATGCCGAAGGCGAAGGCGAGGTCCATCGGAAGCGGATCCGACGTCACCGTGCGGATGCGCCGCAGCCCGACACGCGCCGTGCGCATCGATGGCGGGCCGACGACCGCCGGCCGGCTGCGCTCGAGCTTGGCATGCGTCCTCCTACAGGCCGTTCGCCGGTGCTCTTGGATCCTAGGTGAATCGACCGGGACGTGCATGGTCACGCATGATCCTTCGTGGTGGGCACGCGGGTCGAGCGCGCGGTGCCGCTCGGGGAGCGGTGCGAAGCGATGCGCGGGCGAGCGGAGCGAGGCGCCCGCCGAAGCGGCGGGCGCTCCGGACCGTGCCGGCTCGCTCGCGTCGCGTCGCGCCGCGCACGACGCCGCGGCTCGGGCGGGCGCACCGGGCGGGGAGGGGATCGACGACGACGTCCGCACGAGCGACGTCCGCACGAGCGACGTCCGCACGAGCGACGTCCGCACGAGTGACCTCCGCACGAGTGACGTCCGCACGAGTGACGTCCGCACGATCGACGGACGCAC
>DASPJX010000336.1:0-17384 GCA_035628395.1 Burkholderiaceae bacterium
AGCGGCTTGTCGACGACCGGCAGCATCTCCTTCGGCGAGGCCTTGGTCGCCGGCAGGAACCGGGTGCCCAGCCCCGCCACGGGGAAGACCGCCTTCCTAATCTTTTTCGCCATGGTGTCCGATCATCCTCAGGAACTGTTCGAGGTCGACGACGGGGATGCCGAGCGCGGTCGCCTTGGCGACCTTGCTGCCCGGGTTGTCGCCCGCCAGCACGAAGCTCGTGCGCTTCGACACCGACCCGGTGGCGGCCCCGCCGTGCCGCCGGACGAGCGCCTCGGCCTCGTCGCGGCTCAGCCCGGGAAGCGTACCCGTGACCACGATCGTGCGGCCGGCCAGCGCGGCGGGCGCGCCGTCGTCCGACGGCTGGACGGCGTCGCCCCCTCCGTCGGCGTTCGGCGCGTTCCGCATCCGCGACGGCGGAACCGGCTCGACGCCGGCCTGGAGCAGCCGCGCGACGACCTCGCGGTTGTGCGGTTCGGCCGCGAAGTTCTCGATCGCCCGCATGATCTCCGGGCCCACGCCCTCGAGCGGGACCGGCACCAGTGGCTCGCCCTTCGGGCGGGCCTTCGCGTTGCGCTTCTGCGCGGCCGCCTTCGCCTCGATCAGCGCCGCCCAGTCGGCGTCGAGCACCGCCTGGACGCTGCCGAACTCGGCCGCGAGGATCCGCGCGACCTCCTCGCCGACGTGCCGGATCCCGAGCGCGAACACGAAGCGCTCGAGCGCGACGTGCCGCGAGCGCTCGAGCGCGGCGACCAGGTTCGCGGCCGACTTCTCCCCCATCCGGTCGAGGCCGCCGAGCGTGGCCGCGTCGAGCGCGTACAGGTCCGCCGGCGTGCGCACCAGGTCGCGCTCGATCAGCTGGTCGACGATCTTCTCGCCGAGGCCCTCGACGTCCATCGCGCGGCGCTGCGCGAAGTGCAGCAGCGCCTGCTTGCGCTGCGCCTTGCAGAACAGGCCGCCGACGCAGCGCCAGGCGACCTCGCCGGGCTCGCGGACCGCGCTCGAGCCGCAGACCGGGCAGCGCGTCGGCATCGTGAAGCGCCGCGCGCCGGGCGGGCGGCGTTCCGGCACCGCGCGCACCACCTCGGGGATCACGTCGCCGGCGCGGCGCACGACGACGGTGTCGCCGATCATCAGGTCCTTGCGCGCGAGCTCGTCCTCGTTGTGCAGCGTCGCGTTGGTGACGGTGACCCCGCCGACGAACACCGGCTTCAGCCGCGCGACCGGCGTCAGCGCCCCGGTGCGCCCGACCTGGATGTCGATGCCCAGCAGCTCGGTCAGCGCCTCCTCGGCGGGGAACTTGTGCGCGAGCGCGAAGCGCGGCGCCCGCGCCACGTAGCCGATCGCCTCGTGCCAGTCGCGGCGGTCGACCTTGTAGACGACGCCGTCGATGTCGTAGGGCAGCGTCGGGCGGCGCGCGCCGACGTCGCGGAAGAAGCCGAGCAGCCCGTCCGCGTCGGCGAACGCGCCGCGCACCGGACCGACCGGCAGGCCGAGCGTCTCGAGCCAGTCGAGCGTCGCGCAGTGCGAGGTCCGCACCGCCTCGGGCATCGCGGGCGGGGCCGCGTCGTCGACGACCTCGCCGAGCCCGTACGCGAAGAAGCGCAGCGGCCGCTGCGCGGTGAGCTTCGGATCGAGCTGGCGCAGGCTGCCGGCGGCGGCGTTGCGCGGGTTGACGAAGGTCTTCTCGTCGCGCGCGAGCTGCGCGGCGTTCATCGCCTCGAACTCCCGGCGGAACATCAGCACCTCGCCGCGCACCTCCAGCACCCGCGGCGCCGCGCCGCGCAGCCGCAGCGGGATCGCGCGGACGGTCCGCAGGTTGGCGGTCACGTCCTCGCCGACCGCGCCGTCGCCCCGGGTGGCGCCCCGCACGAACCGGCCGTCCTCGTAGCGCAGGCTGATCGCGAGGCCGTCGAACTTCAGCTCGGCGCAGTAGCGCAGCGCGCCGACGTCGAGCCCCGCCTCGTCGGCCGCGTCCCGCACGCGGCGATCGAAGGCGCGGACCTCGTCCTCGTCGAACGCGTTCTGCAGCGACAGCATCGGCAGCGCGTGGCGCACCTGCCCGAAGGCGGAGACCGGCGCGCCGCCGACGCGGCGCGTCGGCGACTCGGGCGAGTCGAACTCCGGATGGGCGGCCTCGAGCCGCTGCAGCTCGAGGAACAGGCGGTCGTACTCGGCGTCGGGCACCGTCGGCGCGTCGAGCACGTAGTACGCGTGGTTGTGCCGGGCGAGCTCGGCGCGCAGCGCCTCGATCCGGCGCTCGACGTCGGAGGTGTCGGCGGCCATCGGCCCCCCGTGCGGATCAGTGGAACACGCGCAGCGCCGCGGGGGATCCGGCGTCGAGGCCGGCCTCCTGCAGCCTGCGGTAGCGCTGGTCGAGCTGGCGCGCGACCTCGATCGCGGCGGCCTCGGTCAGCGGCCGGCCCACGTCGTCGACGACGCGCCCGCCGGTGCGCTCGGCGCACAGCATCGCGCAGCCGACCATCCGGCCCCAGGGCTCGGCGGCGGCCGGCGCGCGCGGCACGTCGAGCAGCAGCGTCAGCTGCTCGGCGCGGTCGCCGAGCGCGAGCGAGAACAGCACCTCGCCGTCGTCGCCGAGCGCCGCGAAGCGGTTGTTGCCCCGCTCGACGAGCCCGAGCCCGCCGGCCAGCGCGGCGAGCTCGGCGGGCGACAGCGCCTGCGGGGTCTCGACGTTCAGGCCGATCACCGCGTCGAGCAGCGCGCAGGTCTCGTCGAGCTGGCGCGCGTGCTCGAGCACGTCGCGCATGTCGGGCATCGCGACGTCGGGATCGCCGATCGCGCGTCCGAGCGTCTGCATCGCGGCGGTGAACTCGGAGAACTCCATCGCGTTGAGCGGGCCCGGACGGGTCGCGAGCAGCACGCCGGCGCGCACGCGGCGGAACGGCGCGGAGGCGGCGCTCGGCACCGTCCAGTGGCCGTCGCCGGTGTCGGCCTCGATCGCGATCGGCTTCGAGCCGGCGCGCCGCAGCGTCGAGATCGCGCCCAGCAGCCGCTCGGCGGCGACCGGCGCATCGGGCGAGAACGCGACCACGCAGTCGAGCCGCGGGTCGAGCACCGGGCCCGGCTGGCGGGCGGGCGGCGCCGACGGCGCCGGCCCGGCGTCGGGCGGCGCGTCGTCGTCCGCCTCGGTCGTCGCGGCGAGGACCGGGGCCTCGACCTCGTCGTCGTGCGCGGCGAACGCCGGCTCGACGGGGCCGTCCGCGCCGGCGGGCCGCGCGGGGTCGATCCCGCCGAAGGTCGGCTCGACGCGCTCGGCGGGCGCGGCCGGGGCGGGCGCCGGGACCGGAGCCGGCGCGCGCGCGGGCTCGGCGCGCGGCGCGGAGCCGGCCGCGGGCTCGCCGCGGCCGGCCAGCCGCTCGCGCCACGCGTCGCGCAGCCGGCGCTGGCGGCCCTGCAGCAGGTTGAAGACGACGACGACCGCGATCGCGATCGCGGCGAGCGCCGCGAGGCTCGCCCACAGCGTGTTGTCCCAGGGCGGGTTCATGCGGCCTCCGCGAAGCGGCCCGCCGCCTCGAGGTCGACGGCGACGATGCGCGACACGCCGCGCTCCTGCATCGTCACGCCGACCAGCTGCTGGGCGAGCTCCATCGTGATCTTGCTGTGGGTGATGAACAGGAACTGCGTCTGCTCGGACATGCGCCCGACCATCCGGCAGTAGCGCTCGGTGTTCGCGTCGTCGAGCGGCGCGTCCACCTCGTCGAGCAGGCAGAACGGCGCCGGGTTCAGCTGGAACATCGCGAACACCAGCGCGATCGCGGTCAGCGCCTTCTCGCCGCCGGACAGCAGGTGGACCGAGCTGTTGCGCTTGCCCGGCGGCTGCGCGACGACGGTGACGCCGGCGTCGAGGATCTCGTCGCCGGTCAGCACGAGCCGCGCCTCCCCGCCGCCGAAGAGCTCGGGGAACAGCCGCCCGAAGTGTCCGTTCACCGTGTCGAAGGTCTGCTGCAGCAGCGCGCGGGTCTCGCGGTCGATGCGGCGGATCGCGTCCTCGAGCGTGGCGATCGCCTCGTTCAGGTCGGCCGACTGCTCGGCGAGGAAGTCGCGCCGCTCGCGCGAGGCCGCCAGCTCGTCGAGCGCCGCGAGGTTGACCGCGCCGAGCGCGGCGATCGCGTTCGCGAGCCGGGTCACCTCGCCCTGCAGCCACGAGGGCTTGGGCACCGTCTCGAAGCGGGCGCGCACCGCCGGCTCGTCGACCTCGGCCTGCGCGAGCTGCTCGGCGTACTGCTCCGCGCCGAGCCGCGCGGCCTGCTCCTTCAGCTGCAGCTCGGTGAGCCGCACGCGCAGCGGCTCCTGGCTGCGCTCGTGCACCAGCCGCGCCTCGTCGAGCTCGCGCAGCGTGCCGGCCAGCGCGTCCATCCGCGCCCGCGCCTCGGCGAGCTCGCGCTCGGCGCGCACGCGCGCGTCGAGCGCGCCCTGCAGTCCGGCGCGCGCCGCCTCGTCCGACAGCTCGTCGAGCCGCGACTGCAGCGTGCCCGACTCCTCGCCCGCCTGCCCGATCGTGCGCCGCGCCTGCTCGATCTGCTCGCGCAGCGTCTGCCGGCGCGCCTCGATCGAGCGCGCGCCGAACGCCGACTCGCGCTCCTCGCGCTCGAGCTCGCGCAGCGTCTCGCGCGCACGGGACAGCGCGGCGTCCGCGTCCTCCCAGGCGACCCGGGCGGCCTCGACCGCCTCCTGGCGCTCGGCGAGCTCCAGGTCGAGCGACTCGAAGCGGGCCGACTCCTCGGCGATCGCGGCCTCGCGCTCGGCGAGCTGCCCGGCGAGCTCGGCGAGCTCCGCGTCGAGCCGCGCCCGGTCGGCGCTCGCGCGCTGCACCTGCTGCGCGCAGCGCTCGGTGTCGAGCCGCAGCTGCGCGGCGCGCCGCACCGCCTGCGACAGCGCGTCGCGGTCGGCGGCGACCTGCGCCTTCGCCTGCGCGGCGGTCGATTCCGCGCGCGTGGCCGCGCCGCGGGCCTCGTCGGCGATCAGCTCGAGCGCCCGGTGCTCGAGCACCAGGTTGTCGAGCTCCTGCTGGCGGGCGAGCACGCCGTCCTGCTCGGAGTCCATCGCGTACAGCTGCACGCCGAAGCGGCCGATCGCGTGACCCGCGCGCAGCACGAAGCGCGCGCCGGCGGGCAGCCGCTCGCGGTCGGCGAGCGCCTGCGCGGCGGTCTCGGCGCAGTACGCGCCGGTCAGCCAGTCGTCGAGCAGCGCGCGCAGCGACGGATCGGTCGTGTGGACCTGCCGCAGCAGCGGCACCAGGCCCGGCGCGGAGTCGGTCGCCCCCCCGGCCGTCGGGCCCGGCGGCGCGTAGAAGCCGACCTTCGCCGGCGGCTGCTCGTCGAGCAGGCCGGCGAGCGACTCCAGTCGCCCGACCTCGAGCGCCTGCACGCGCTCGCGCAGCAGCGACTCGACCGCGGTCTCCCAGCCGGGCTCGATCCGCAGCCGCTGCCACAGCCGCCTCATCTGGTCGAGGCCGTGCTTCGCGAGCCACGGGGCGGTCTTGCCCTGGGTGCGGGTGCGCTCCTGCAGCTGGCGCAGCGCCTGCGTGCGCGCGTCGACCTGAGCGAGCCGGGCGAGCGCCTCGCGCAGCGCCTCCTGCGCGGGCACCCGCCGCGCGTCGGCCTCGGTCCAGCGCGCCTCGCCCTCGGCCACGCGCTCGCCGGCGCCCTCCTCCTGGGCCTCGGCCTCGGCCAGCCGCTCGCGCAGCGCCTCGAGCTCGCCGACCGGCGCCTCGCCCAGACGGGAGAGCTGCTCGCGCAGCCGGTCCTCGCGGTCGCGGAGCTGGCGCATCGCGTCCTCGAGCCCGCGCTGGCGGGTCGCCGCGACCTGGATCCTCTGCGAGGCCTCGGCCGCCTGCGCCCGGGCCGAGTCGAGCGCGTCGCGCGCGTCGCGCACGCCGTCCTCGAGCGCCGGGACCTCGGCGTTCGCGTCGTCGAGCCGCTGCACGAGCGTCGCCTGCCGCTCCTCGGCCGCGGCGAGCTCCTCCTCGCTGCGATCGAGCGCGGCGCTCGCCTGCTCGTCGCGCAGCCGCGCCGCCTCGACCTGCGCCTGGAGCGCCGCGAGCCGCTCGCGCAGCTGCGTCTGCGACTCGGCGACGAAGCGGATCTCGCCCTCGAGCCGCGCGACCTCGCCGTGCGCCTCGTAGTACGCGCCCTGGGCGCGGTGGACGGCGTCGCTCGCCTCGAAGTGCGCCTGGCGGGCCGACTCGAGCCGGGCCTCGACCGAGCGCTGGCCGGCGACCCGCGACTCGATCTCGACGGCGACCTCCTCGAGCTGGCGCGCGATCCGCTGCTGCTCGGCGAGCGCCTCGTCGCGCCGCAGCAGCCACAGCATCATCTGCTTCGCCAGGCGGTCGGCCTCGAGCTCGCGGTACTCGCGCGCGACCTCGGCCTGGCGCTCCAGCTTCTCGATCTGGCCGCCCAGCTCGCGCAGGATGTCCTCGACGCGCAGCAGGTTCTCGCGGGTGTCGGCGAGCCGGTTCTCGGTCTCGCGGCGCCGCTCCTTGTACTTGGAGACGCCCGCGGCCTCCTCGAGGAACACCCGGAGCTCCTCGGGCTTCGCCTCGATGATCCGCGAGACGGTGCCCTGGCCGATGATCGCGTACGCCCGCGGCCCGAGCCCGGTGCCGAGGAACATGTCGTGCACGTCCTTGCGCCGCACCACCTGGCCGTTGATCAGGTACGTCGACTGGCCGTCGCGCCCGAGCAGCCGCTTGACCGACAGCTCCGCGTAGCCGGCCCACGCGCCGGTCAGGCGCGTCTGCGCGTTGTCGAAGATCAGCTCCACGCTCGCCCGGACCGAGGGCTTGCGGTCGGACGAGCCGTTGAAGATCACGTCCTGCATCGACTCGCCGCGCAGCTCCGAGGCCTTGGACTCGCCGAGCACCCAGCGCACCGCGTCCATGATGTTGGACTTGCCGCAGCCGTTGGGGCCGACGACCCCGACCAGCTGGCCGGGCACCTCGAAGGCGGTCGGGTCGACGAAGGACTTGAAGCCGGCGAGCTTGATCTGTTTCAGTCGCACGGATGAACGCTCTGGCACGGCCCGCGGGGAGGCGGGCGGGTCGGGTCGTCGTCGGACGGGACGGGCGCGCGCGGCGCCCGGGCATCGGGGACCCTGTCTCGGGCCGCGCTTATAATACACCGCGACCCGACCGGCCCCGGTGGCCGGCCCGGTCCGCCCGGCGCGTCCGGGCGCACGCCCCGTCCATCGACCGAGGCCCGTTCGGGCCCGTCCTTTCGGGCCGACGACCCGCCCGCGGCGCGGGCCCGCCGGCCCGCGCCCCGGAGAGCCGGATGCCCAGCGCACCGTCCAAGCAGCTCGAGACCTTCCCGAACCCGGCGCCCGAGCGCGACTACCTCGTCCACATCGAGATCCCCGAGTTCACCTGCCTGTGCCCGCTCACCGGGCAACCCGACTTCGCGACGCTGGTGCTCGACTACGTGCCGGACCGCAAGAACCTCGAGCTGAAGGCGCTGAAGCTCTACGTGTGGTCGTTCCGCGACGAGGGGGCGTTCCACGAGGCCGTCACCAACCGCATCCTGTCGGAGATGGTCGCCGCGACCCGCCCGCGCTTCATGCGGCTCACCGCCCGCTGGTACGTGCGCGGCGGGATCTTCACCACGGTGGTCGCCGAGCATCGCAAGCGCGGCTGGAAGCCCGAGCCGAGGGTCGACGTCGGCACCTTCGCGTCCGAGTCGAGCACGCGCGGATAGCCCTGTGAATCAACGGCTTGGGGCCGATACTTGAACCGTTACATCGATTCGCTGCAGCCCTACCCGTTCGAGCGCCTGCGCGCCCTGCTGGCGGGCACGACGCCGTCGGCCGCGCACCCGCCGATCTCGATGTCGATCGGCGAGCCGAAGCATCCCGCGCCGCGCTGCGTGCGCGACGCGCTGGTCGCCGGTCTCGACGGCCTGTCGGTCTATCCGCCCACCCTGGGCGGCGCGGCGCTGCGCGAGGCGATCGCCGCGTGGCTCGTGCGGCGCCACGGCCTGCCGTCGATCGACCCGGCCACGCAGGTGCTGCCGGTCAACGGCTCGAAGGAGGCGCTGTTCTCGATCGCGCAGCTCGTCGTCGACCCGACGGCCGGCGGCGCGCGTCCCGCGGTGCTGATGCCGAACCCGTGCTACCAGGTCTACGAGGGCGCGGCGCTGCTGGCCGGCGCCGAGCCGGTGTACGTCGGGCAGCACGAGGCCGACGGCTTCGCGTCCGACTGGGACGCGGTGCCGGCCGACGTGTGGCCGCGGGTGCGGCTCGTCTACGTGTGCTCGCCCGGCAATCCGGCGGGCACGGTGGTCCGTCGCGACGAATGGCGCCGGCTGTTCGAGCTGTCGGCGCGCCACGGCTTCGTGATCGCCGCCGACGAGTGCTACTCCGAGATCTACCCGGACGACGACGCGCCGCCGGAGAGCGCGCTCGCGGCGGCGCACGCGCTCGGGCTCGCCGGCTTCGAGCGGCTGCTGGTGTTCTCGAGCCTGTCGAAGCGCTCGTCGGTGCCCGGGCTGCGCTCGGGCTTCGTCGCCGGCGACGCCCGGCTGCTGGAGCGCTACCTGCTGCTGCGCTCGTACAACGGTTCGGCGATGAGCCTCGCGGTGCAGGCCGCGTCGACGGCCGCGTGGACCGACGAGGCGCACGTCGTCGAGAACCGGCGGCTGTACCGGGCCAAGTTCGACGCGGTGCTGCCGCTGCTCGACGGCGCGCTGCGGGTCCGGGCGCCCGAGGGCGGGTTCTTCCTGTGGGCCGGGGTGCCCGGGGGCGACGACGCCGCGTTCGCCCGGGACCTGTACGCCCAATATAATGTGACGACCCTTCCGGGCGGCTTCCTCGCCCGGTCGGTCGACGGCCGCGATCCCGGCGCCGGCTTCGTCCGCCTCGCGCTGGTCGACGGGCTCGACGCCTGCGTCGAGGCCGCCCGCCGCATCCGCGAGTTCACCGCACGATCCGCCTCCACCGAAGCCCCCTCCCGATGACCGCACTGCACTCCACGATCGAGCACGCCTGGGACCGCCGGACCGAGCTCGCCCCGTCCACCGCCCCCGCCGAGGTCCGCGAGGCCGTCGCCCATGTGATCGGCGAGCTCGACGCCGGCCGGCTGCGCGTCGCCGAGAAGGTCGACGGCGACTGGGTGGTCCACCAGTGGATCAAGAAGGCGGTGCTGCTGTCGTTCCGCCTCGCCGACAACGCCCCGGTCGAGGGCGGCGGGCTGCGCTTCTACGACAAGGTGCCCACCAAGTTCGACGGCTGGGGCGCGAAGGAGTTCGCCGCCGGCGGCTTCCGCGTCGTGCCTCCGGCGGTCGCCCGCCGCGGCAGCTTCATCGGCCGCAACGTCGTGCTGATGCCGTCCTACGTCAACATCGGGGCGTACGTCGACGAGGGCACGATGGTCGACACCTGGGCCACCGTCGGCTCCTGCGCGCAGATCGGCAAGAACGTCCACCTGTCGGGCGGCGTCGGCATCGGCGGCGTGCTCGAGCCGCTGCAGGCCAATCCGACGATCATCGGCGACAACTGCTTCATCGGCGCGCGCTCGGAGGTGGTCGAGGGCGTGATCGTCGAGGAGAACTCGGTGCTGTCGATGGGCGTGTTCATCGGCCAGAGCACCAAGATCTACGACCGGGCGACCGGCGAGGTGACGTACGGCCGCGTGCCGGCGGGCTCGGTCGTCGTGCCGGGCTCGCTGCCGTCGGCCGACGGCCGCTGCAGCCTGTACTGCGCGGTGATCGTCAAGCGCGTCGACGCGCAGACCCGCGCGAAGACCGGCATCAACGAGCTGCTGCGGGGCGACTGACCCCGCGGCGCCGATCAACGGGAACCGGGAGCACCGATGGCTGCGATGGAGCGACTGCTGGGCCTGATGGCCGAGAAGAAGGCCTCGGACATGTTCATCGCGGCCGGCGCCCCGGTCCAGATCAAGATCAACGGCACGACGGTCCCGGTCAACCCGCATCGGCTCGAGCCGGCGACGGTGGAGACGCTGCTGCGCGAGGTGCTCACCGACAAGCAGTGGGCGACCTTCGAGCTCGAGAACGAGCTCAACATCGGCTACGGGCTGCGCAACGTCGGCAGCTTCCGGTTCTCGGTGTTCCGCCAGCGCGGCTCGGTCTCGGCGGTGGTCCGCTACATCCCGGGCGACGTACCGCAGTTCGAGTCGCTGAACCTGCCGCCGGTGCTCTCCGAGCTGATCCTCGAGAAGCGCGGCCTGATGCTCGTCGTCGGCTCCACCGGCTCGGGCAAGACCACGACGCTCGCCTCGCTGATCGAGTACCGCAACCAGAACCGCAGCGGCCACATCCTCACGCTCGAGGATCCGATCGAGTACACGTTCAGGCACAAGCGCGCGGTGGTGAACCAGCGCCAGATCGGGACCGACGCGGTGTCGCTGCAGGTCGCGCTGCGCAACGCGCTGCGCCAGGCGCCCGACTGCCTGATGATCGGCGAGATCCGCGACACCGAGACGATGAGCGCCGCGATCGCGTACGCCCAGTCCGGCCACCTCGTGCTGTCGACGCTGCACGCGAACAACGCCGCGCACGCGCTCAACCGGATCGTCGGCTTCTACACGCCGGAGAACCGGCGGGTGCTGCTGTCCGACCTCGCGACGACGCTGCGCTGCGTGGTGTCGCAACGGCTCGTGCGCTCGGTCGGCGGCGGACGCGTGCCGGCGGTCGAGGTGCTGCTGAACACCAACCTGATCTCCGAGCTGATCGAGCAGGGCCGCCTGTCCGAGATCAAGGAGGCGATGGAGAAGAGCCTCGCGCCGGGCTCGCAGACCTTCGAGCGCGCGCTCGTCGACATGGTCCGCGGCGGGCGGGTCAGCAAGGAGGACGCGCTCGCGCAGTCCGACTCGCCGACCAACCTGCTGTGGCTGCTCGAGAACTCCGAGCAGGTGGCGCCCGCGCCGACGACGCTGCCGACGGTCGAGGCGATGCCCGCGCCCGCCGCGCCCGTGGCGCGCGCCCCCGAGCCCGAGCCCGCCCGCAAGGCGCCCGAGGGCCCGAACTTCTCGGAATTCATGCTGAACATCTGATGACGGGACAGGTGGTCGTCTACGGCATCGACAGCTGCGACCAGGTCCGCAAGGCGCGGTCGTGGCTGCGCGCGCGGGGCGTGCCCTTCCGCTTCCACGACTTTCGCGCCGACGGCCTCGACGCCTCGCTGCTCGCGCGCTGGATGGGCCACCTGCCCTGGGACGCGCTGCTGAACCGGCGCGGCCTGAGCTGGCGCGGGCTCGAGCCGGCGCGCAAGGCCTCGATCGTCGACCAGCCGAGCGCCGCCGAGCTGATGCTCGAGCATCCGACGCTGATCAAGCGCCCGGTGCTGGAGGCCGGCGACCGGATCGTCGTCGGCTTCTCCGAGCCGATCTACCGCAACCTGTTCCCGGCGCTGCCGCAGCCCGCCTGAGGCGGGCTGCGGCGGCACCGTCGGCCCGCGCCGTGCCGGCGCCGCGACCCCGAGCCCCGACCATGTCCGACTGTCCCGTCCGCTCGCTCGCCGAAGACCTGATCCGTCGCCGCTCGGTGACGCCCGACGACGCCGGCTGCCAGGCCGCGATCGCCGCCCGGCTCGCGCCGATCGGCTTCGCGTGCGAGCCGATGCGCTTCGGCGAGGTCGACAACCTGTGGGCGATCCGCCGCGGCGCGCGTCCCGGTCCCACGATCGTGTTCGCCGGGCACACCGACGTGGTGCCCGCCGGGCCGCGCCAGTGGTGGCACGCCGATCCGTTCGAGGCGACCGAGCGCGACGGCCGGCTGTACGGCCGCGGCGCCTCCGACATGAAGTCCTCGCTCGCCGCGATCGTCGTCGCCGTCGAGGAGTTCATCGCCGCGCGGCCCGACCACCCGGGCGCGATCGCGCTGCTGCTGACCTCCGACGAGGAGGGGCCGGCGACCGACGGCACGGTGCGCGTCGTCGAGGCGCTGCGCGAGCGCGGCGAGCGGCTCGACTATTGCGTGGTCGGCGAGCCCACCTCGGTCGAGACGCTCGGCGACATGGTCAAGAACGGCCGCCGCGGATCCCTGTCGGGGCGGCTGACGGTGCGCGGCGTCCAGGGCCACGTCGCCTACCCGCACCTCGCGCGCAACCCGGTGCACGAGCTGGCGCCCGCGCTCGCCGCGCTGGTCGCCGAGCGCTGGGACGACGGCAACGAGTACTTCCCGCCGACCACCTGGCAGGTCTCGAACGTGGCGGCCGGCACCGGCGCGGGCAACGTGATCCCGGGCGAGGCGGTCGTCGACTTCAACTTCCGGTTCTCGACGGCGAGCACCGCCGACGGGCTGAAGGCGCGCGTGCACGCGATCCTCGACGCGCACCGGCTCGACTACGCGCTGCGCTGGACGCTGTCGGGGCTGCCGTTCCTCACCGCGCGCGGCGCGCTGTCGGACGCGCTCGCCGCGGCGATCCGCGCGGAGATGGGGATCGACACCGAGCTCTCCACGACCGGCGGCACCTCCGACGGCCGCTTCATCTCGTCGCTGTGCCGCGAGGTGATCGAGTTCGGGCCGCCGAACGCCACCATCCACAAGAGCAACGAGTGCATCGACGTCACCTGGCTGCAGCCGATGAAGAACGTCTACCGCCGCACGATCGAGGCGCTGCTCGCATGACGCCCGCACTCGCGGCGAGCGCCCGATGACCGACCTCCGGTTCCGGCGACCCGCGCCGTCGGCCGACGACGCCCGCGCGGCGCTGCGCACCGTGCGCGACCTGCTGCGCTGGGCGACCGGCCGGATGCGCGCCGCCGGCGTCGCGTTCGGCCACGGCACCGACGACGCCTGGGACGAGGCCGCGTGGCTGGTGCTGTGGTCGCTGCACCTGCCGCCCGACCGGCTCGAGCCGGTGCTCGACGCGCGGCTCGCGCCCGCCGAGATCGCCGCCGCCGTCGCGCTCGTCGAGCGCCGCTGCACCGAGCGGCTGCCCGCGGCCTACCTGACCGGCGAGGCGTGGCTGCGCGGCGTGCGCTTCCTGTCCGACCCGCGCGCCCTCGTGCCGCGCTCGCCGATCGCCGAGCTGATCGACGGCGACGCGCTCGACCCATGGCTGCCCGCCGACGGCCCGGCCCACGTGATGGATCTGTGCACCGGCGGCGCGAGCCTCGCGATCCTCGCCGCGCTGCGCTGGCCCGACGCCGCCGTCGTCGGCACCGACCTGTCGGCCGACGCGCTCGCGCTGGCGGCGGAGAACGTCGCGCTGCACGAGCTCGAGGCGCGGGTGTCGCTGCGCCGGGGGAGCCTGTGGGCGCCGGTCGCGGGCGAGCGCTTCGACCTCGTCGTCTGCAATCCGCCGTACGTGAACGCGGCCTCGATGGCCGCCCTCCCCGCCGAGTACCTGCACGAGCCGCAGGGCGCGCTCGGCGGCGGCGACGACGGCATGGATCTGGTGCGCGACATCGTGGCCGGCGCGCGCGGGCACCTCGCGCCCGGCGGCGTGCTGGTGCTCGAGATCGGCCACGAGGCGGCGCACTTCGAGGCGGCCTTCGCCGGTCTCGAGTTCGGCTGGCTGCCGGTCGAGAGCGGCGACGACCGCATCGTGCTGCTCGAGCGCGACGCGCTGCCGTGATCCGCCTCCGCGGCCTGACGCTGGGCCGCGGCGCACGGGTCCTGCTGCAGGACGCCGACGCCGCGATCGCCCCCGGCGAGCGCATCGCGCTGATCGGCGACAACGGCAGCGGCAAGTCGACGCTGCTCGGCGCGATCGCCGGCGACGTCACGATCGACGGCGGCGACGTCGACCTGCCGTCGATGCGCATCGCGCGCCTCGCGCAGTCGATGCCGCGCAGCGCCCTGCCCGCCTGGCGCTTCGTGCTCGAGGCCGACGCCGCGCTGGTGCGCGCCCGCGAGGCGCTCGCCGCGGCCGAGGCCGGCGACGACGGGCACGCGATCGCGCAGGCGCACGACGACTGGCTCGCCTGCGACGGGCCGTCGGCCGAGGCGCGCGCGCGCGAGCTGCTGCACGGCCTGGGGTTCTCGAACGACGAGTCCGAGCGGCCGGTCGACGAGTTCAGCGGCGGCTGGAAGATGCGGCTCAACCTCGCGCGCGCGCTGATGGCGCCGTCCGACCTGCTGCTGCTCGACGAGCCGACCAACCACCTCGACCTCGACGCGGTGCTGTGGCTCGAGCGCCGGCTGGTCCGGCTGCCGGCGACGCTGATCGTCGTCTCGCACGATCGCGACTTCCTCGACCGCGTCGCGACCGCGACGCTGCACATCGACCAGCGCTCGCTGGTGCGCTACACCGGCGGCTACTCGGCCTGCGAGCAGGCGCGCGCCGAGCGGGCCGCGCAGCGCCAGCGCGCGATCGTCGCGCAGCAGGCGCGGATCGCGCACCTGCACGCCTTCGTCGAGCGCTTCCGCGCGAAGGCGACCAAGGCGAGGCAGGCGCAGAGCCGGCTGAAGGCGCTCGAGCGCATCGAGGTGCTCGCGCCGCTGCGCGAGTCGCGCGGCATCGACTTCGACTTCGCGCCGGTCGGCGACTGCCCCGATCCGCTGGTCCGCATGGAGGGCCTCGAGGCGGGCTACCCGGGCGGCGACGCCGGCGCGCCCCGCACGGTGCTGCGCGGCGTGTCGATGACCGTCGGACGCGGCTCGCGGATCGGCGTGCTCGGGCGCAACGGCGCGGGCAAGACCACGCTGATCCGCACCGCGGTCGGCGAGCTCGCGCCGCTGGGCGGCGAGCTCGCCCGCTCGCGCACGGTGCGCATCGGCTACTTCGCGCAGCAGCAGGTCGACGCGCTGCGCGCCGAGGACTCGGCGCTGGGCCACATGCAGCGGCTCGCCCCCGAGGAGCGCGAGCAGGTGCTGCGCGACTGGCTCGGGCGCTTCGCGTTCCGCGGCGAGGACGCGACCCGACCGGTCGGTCCGATGTCGGGCGGCGAGCGGGCGCGGCTCGCGCTCGCGATGCTGGTGTGGGGACGTCCGCAGCTGCTGGTGCTCGACGAGCCGACCAACCACCTCGACGCCTCGACCCGCGACGCGCTCGCCGACGCGCTCGCCGAGTTCGACGGCGCGCTGCTGCTGGTCTCGCACGACCGCTACCTGCTGCGCGCCACCGTCGACGCGTTCGTGCGGGTCGCCGACGGCGGCGCCGCGCCCTTCGACGGCGATCTCGAGGACTACGCGCAGTGGCTGCTGCAGAAGCCCGCGGCCGACGACGGTCCGGCCGACGGCAGGACGGCGGGCGCCCCGCCCGCGGTCTCGCGCCGCGACGAGCGGCGCGCCGCGGCCGGCCAGCGCGCGCAGCGCGCCGCGCAGCGCCGCCCGCTGCAGCAGGCGCTCGCCGGCATCGAGCGCGATCTCGCGCAGGCCGAGGCCCGCATCGCCGAGATCGACGCGCGGCTCGCCGAGCCCGACGCCTACGCGGACGCCGCGGCCGCCGCCGCGCTCGCGCGCGAGCGCGCCGCGCGGGTCGCCGAGCGCGACGCGCTGGAGGAGCGCTGGATCGAGACCGGCTCGGCGCTCGAGGCGCTCGACGACGCCGACGCCTGAACGGCGGCCGCCCGCGCGGCTCGGCCCGTCGCCGGCGCCCCCGCGCGCACCGCGGGCGTGCGTGTACCGCGCCGCTACTCCGGCCGCAGCGCGGGGTTCCAGACGATCTCCCACAGGTGCCCGTCCGGATCGGCGAAGTACCCCGCGTAGCCGCCCCAGGCGGTGTCGCGGGGCGCCCGCACGATCGCGGCGCCGGCCCGTGCGGCCGCGCGCATCGCCGCGTCGACCTCGTCGCGGCTCGCCACGTTGTGGCCGATCGACACCGGCGGCGAGCCGGCGTCGGCGAGCGGCACGCCGGCATCGCGCTCGAGGCTCGCCCGCGGATACAGCGCGAGGTGCAGGCCCCGCTCGAGCGCGACGAACACCACCGCGCCGTCCTCGAACTCGGTGCCGACGATGCCGGGCGTCGGAAAGCCCAGTCCGTCGCGGTAGAACGCGAGCGAGGCCGCGAGGTCGCGGACCCCGAGCGTGAGCACGGTGATCCGGGGCTTCACCCGCCGACCGGTCGCGCGTCGTCGTCGTCGCGCGCGACCGCCTCGCGCGAGGCCGCGAGCGCCTCGCGCAGGTCCCGCCTCACCACCACCGGCTTGCCGCCGAGCGCGCGCTTGCACAGCCAGTGCGCGAGCGCCGAGTCGAGCCAGTCGGCGTGGCCGGGGAACCAGTCGGCGAGCGCGGCCGCGAGCCGGCGCACCTCGGCGACCTCGCCGCGATCGGCGAGCAGCTTCACCTCGCCGACCGACTGGAGCACGCGCGCGTGCTCGTCGATGTGGCAGTCGCGGGGCGGGAACCCGGTCTCGCGCATCCACCGGTCCTCCTCCTCGAAGTGCCGCCGCGCGTGCGCCTCGAACTCGGCGATCAGCCCCGCGAGGCGCCCGTCGGGCGCGGTCTGCATCGCGCGCACCAGCTCGACGAACTCGCGGTGCGTGTCGTCCATCGGCCCGTGGCCGAGCACGAACGCGTCGCTCCAGGCGATCGGGGCGTCGGCGTCGGCGTCGGTCACGCGGCGGCTCCGGTCCCGGCTCAGCGCTTGGCGGCCATCTGCGCGCGCAGCTCGAGGTTCGCCTTGCGGTCGGCGTTGACCTTCTGCACGCTCGGGCGCTCGCCCATCTTCTTCACGTAGTCGCGGGCCGGCGTGCCGGCGAGCGGGTCCTCGCCCCAGACGGCCTTGGCCGCGCCCGAGACCAGCGGCAGGTGCACGATCGCCGCGCAGTCGGCCATCGTGAACGCGTCGCCGGCCACGTACGGCGAGAACGACGCGAGCCGCGCGAACGCCGCGGCGTTGCGCTCGAGCTCCTTGCGGGTCTGGTCGATCACCGACTGCTCGACCTTGCCGCCGAAGTACGCCTGCGGATACAGCCGCCGCGCGACGAGCTCGAGGTGCAACTCGAGGAAGGTGATCAGCTCGCGGACCTTGGCGCGCTCGTACGGATCGGCGGGCAGCAGCGCGGGCTCGGGATGGAGGTCCTCCACGTAGTCGAGGATCACCTGCGACTCGGCGAGCGGGCCCTTCGGCGTGCGGGCGAACGGCACCTTGCCCAGCGGGCTCGCGGCGAGCGTCGCCTCGTCCTTGGCGGCCCAGTTGAGCTCCTCCTCGAACGGCACGTTCTTCTCCAGCAGCGCGATCTTGACCTTGTTGTAGTAGTTGCTGACCGCGAATCCGCACAGCGTGATCATCCACGTCTCCTCGTGACTCGGTCGCCGCGCGCCCGTCGTGCGGCGTTCCGGTCGACGATGGTACCGCGCCGCGCGCGGCGCGCCGCCCGCCTACACTGCCCGCCATGGAACCCGTCGCCGCACGCTCGCGCCCTCGGACGGCCGCGCCCGCGGCCCGTGCCGGAACCCCGGATCCGTCGCGCGCCGCGCCCCCGACCTCGGCCGTGCGCGCGGCGCGCCGCGGCCGCG
>DASPJX010000337.1:0-4556 GCA_035628395.1 Burkholderiaceae bacterium
GTCGACCGGCGGGACCGGGAAGTAGCCGCCCTTGACGGCCGGCCGGTGGGCCAGGTTGCCGCCCTCGAACTCGCGTCCGGTCGACCAGGAGGCCTCCTCGGAGTTGATCTTGACCGCGCAGCCCGACATGTCGACGCTCCAGGTCACCGAGTCGAAGATGAAGAACTCGGGCTCGGGGCCGAAGAAGGCGGTGTCGCCGATGCCGGTCGACTTCAGGTACGCCTCGGCGCGCTTGGCGAGCGAGCGCGGGTCGCGGTCGTAGCCCTTGCCGTCCGACGGCTCGACCACGTCGCAGGTCAGGATCAGCGTCGGCTCCTCGCGGAACGGATCGATGTTGGCCGTGGCCGGATCGGGCATCAGCAGCATGTCCGAGGCCTCGATGCCCTTCCAGCCGGCGATCGACGAGCCGTCGAAGGCGTGGCCGCTGACGAACTTGTCCTCGTCGAAATGGGAGATCGGCACCGAGACGTGCTGTTCCTTGCCGCGGGTATCGGTGAAGCGGAAGTCGACGAATTTGACTTCGTTGTCCGCGATCTTCTTCATGACGTCCTTGGCCGATGTCATCGAGGCGTTCTCCTTGATATGCGTACGAGGCGAATGGTTGAGGCGAGGAAAAGACGCGCGATTGTGGGAGTTTTCCCTCGGGGGGGCAAATTAGCAGGATCCATGCCACTGCCGGGCTGGCCGGAACCCCCCGCCGCCCCGTGTCGGAGCGCGGCCCGACGTCGATCGGGGCGGATTGCACCGGATCGGTGCGCCCCATCCCGGTGCAGCGCGCCCATGAATGCCCCACGATGGGGCATCCCGGCGGCGCTCAATCGGGCAGCCGGTAGCCCTCGAAGCGCTCGCGGAGCCGGGCCTTCCAGAACTTCCCGGTCGAGGTCCGCGGGATCGCCTCGACCACCTCGAAGGCGTCGGGCAGCTGCCACCTGGCGAACTGCCCGCCGAGGTGCTCGCGCAGCTCGTCGGGCGTGGCCGACGCGTTCGGCTTGAAGACGACGCAGGCGAGCGGACGCTCCTGCCACTTCGGATGGGGCACCGCGATCACCGCGGCCTCGGCGACCGCCGGATGGCCCATCAGCGCGTTCTCGAGGTCGACCGAGCTGATCCACTCGCCGCCCGACTTGATCAGGTCCTTGGTGCGGTCGGAGATCCGCAGGTAGCCGTGCGGATCGAGCGACCCGACGTCGCCGGTGCGCAGCCAGCCGTCCTCGGTGAACTTGTCCGGATCGGCGCCCACCCCGTGGTAGCCGCCGGTGATCGTCGGGCCGGCCACCTGGATCTCGCCGACCGACTCGCCGTCCCAGGGCTGGACGCCCTCGTCGCCGACGACCCGCATCTCGACCAGCGGCGCGAGCACGCCGGCGAGCGCGCGGCGCCGGAACCACTCGTCCCCGGACAGCCGGCCGACGAGCTCGGGCTTCTCGTAGAACAGCGTGACCACCGGCGACGTCTCGGTCATGCCCCAGCCCTGCTGGATCGACACGCCGTGGCGGGCGAACGCGCGGATCAGCGCCTCGGGCACCGCGGCGCCGCCCACCAGGCTGCGCATCCCCTCCGGGAAGCGCCAGCGGCCCGGGTTCGCCTCGTGGAGCTGGATCATCGACAGCCAGATCGTCGGCACGCCGAGCGTGAAGGTCGGCGGCTCGGCCTGCATCAGGTCGAGCAGGTCCTCGGGATGCAGGTGCGGACCGGGGAACACCATCTTCGCGCCGGTCATCACGCAGCCGTACGGGATGCCCCAGCTGTTCGCGTGGAACATCGGCGTGACCGGCATCACGACGTCGCGCGCCGACAGGCCCCAGAAGTCGGGCATGCAGGCCATCAGCGTGTGGATCACCGTGGAGCGGTGCGAGTAGACGACGCCCTTGGGCCGGCCGGTCGTGCCCGAGGTGTAGCACATCGCCACCGGCGCGTCCTCGTCGTGCGGCACCGGCTCGAAGCGCGCGAGCGCCTCGTCCGGCACGGCGGCGAGGAACGCCTCGTAGTTCTCGAGCTCCGGGCCGCCGGCAGCCTCGAGGCCGGTGGGCACCGGCGCGCCCGAGAACGGGAAGACGAACACGCGCTCGAAGCGGTGGAGCGGCGCGAACTGGCGGTACAGCGGCAGCAGCACGTCGTCGACGACGAGGAACCTGTCCTCGGCGTGTCCGGCGATCCAGCCGATCTCCTCGGGCGACAGCCGCAGGTTCAGCGTGTGCATCACGCCGCCGGCGGCCGGGATCCCGAAGTAGCACTCGAGATGCGCGTGGTGGTTCCAGCACAGCGTCGCGACGCGCTCGCCGGGCTTCAGCCCCGCGTCCCGCAGCGCGAGCGCCAGGCGCTTCGTGCGGGCGGCCCACTGCGCGTAGGTGTGCCGCACCAGCGACTTGTCGGGCAGCCGCGAGACCAGCTCGGACTGCGCGAACATCGTGCCGGCCCGCTCCAGCAGCGGGTTCAGCGACAGCGGGGTGCGCATCATCGTGCTCTTCATGTCGTCTCCTCGTCGTCGTGGTTCTCGTCGCCGCCCGCGGGCGGCCTCAAGTCAGGAACATCTGCTGCAGGTCGTTCAGGAACGCGAGGCCGAGCGGCGTCGCGCGGATCGTCGACGGGTCGGGGTCGAGGAGCCCGCGCTCGGCGGCGCGGGCGAGCGCCGGCGCGATCGCGGCGAGCGACACGCCGGTGCGCTCGGCGAAGCTCGCCGCCGACACCCCCTCCACCAGCCGCAGCGCGTTCAGCATGAACTCGAACGGCAGGTCGTCGGCCGACAGCGTGCGGCGCTGCTCGACGGCGTCGCCCGCGAGCGCGGCGTCCATGTAGGCGCGCGGATGGCGCAGCCGAGCGCTGCGCTCGATCCGGTCGTGGAACGACAGCTTGCCGTGCGCGCCGGCGCCGATGGCGAGGTAGTCGCCGAAGGTCCAGTAGTTGAGGTTGTGCCGCGAGCGGTGGCCGGGGCGCGCGTACGCCGACACCTCGTAGCGCGCGAGGCCGGCGCCCGCGGTGCGCGCCTCGATCGCCTGCTGCATGTCGGCCGACAGGTCGTCGTCGGGCAGGCCCTCGGGCGGCTTCGCCGCGAACAGCGTGTTCGGCTCGAGCGTCAGGTGGTAGTACGACAGGTGCGGCGGCTCGAACGCGAGCGCCTGCGCGAGGTCGGCCTCGAGCCCGGCGAGGTCCTGGCCGGGCAGCGCGTACATCAGGTCGAGGTTGAAGGTCGGATAGCGCTCCGCGGCGAGCGCGGCGGCCGCGAGCGCCTGCGCGCGGTCGTGCACGCGCCCGAGCGCGCGCAGCGCCCGCTCGTCGAAGCTCTGCACGCCGAGCGACAGCCGCGTGACGCCCGCCTCGCGGAACGCCCGGAAGCGCCCCTGCTCGAAGGTGCCGGGGTTCGCCTCGAGCGTGACCTCGGCGTCGGGCGCGAGCTTGAGCAGCGCGCGCACGTCGCGCAGCAGCTGGTCGATGCCCTCGGGCGAGAAGAGGCTCGGCGTGCCGCCGCCGATGAACACCGTCTGGACGGCGCGCCCCCACACCTGCGGCAGCGAGGCCTCGAGGTCGGCGCGCAGCGCGTCGAGGTAGCGCGCCTCGGGGATCGCCTCGCCCGCCTCGTGCGAGTTGAAGTCGCAGTACGGACACTTGCGAATGCACCACGGCAGGTGCACGTACAGCGACAGCGGCGGCAGCTGCGAGAGCGCGGTGCGGCCCCGCGACAGCGAGCCCGCCGGGACGATCGCGATCGGCGTCACCGCGTCCGGGGCGCGGAGACCAGCCGCGCCTCGACCAGCTTGTCGAGCAGCGCGCGCATCGCGCGGCCGCGGTGGCTGACGCCGTTCTTCTCGGTGGCGTCGAGCTCGGCGACGGTGCGCCCGAGCGCGGGCAGCAGGAAGTGCGGGTCGTAGCCGAAGCCGCCCGCGCCGCGCGGCTCGGCGAGGATCTCGCCGAACCAGGTGCCGTCGGCGACGACCGGCTGCGGATCGTCGGGCGAGCGCACGAGCACGAGCGCGCAGTAGTAGTACGCGCTGCGGTCGGCGTGCGGCGCGAGCTCGCGGACGAGCCGCGCGTTGTTGGCGGCGTCGGATCGCTCGCCGCCCTCGACGTCGGCCGCCCAGCGGGCCGAGCGCACGCCGGGCGCGCCGCCCAGCACCGGCACGCACACGCCCGAGTCGTCGGCGATCGCCGGCAGCCCGGTCGCCCGGCTCGCGTGGCGCGCCTTCGCCAGCGCGTTCTCGAGAAAGGTGCCGAACGGCTCCTCGGCCTCGGCGACGCCGAGCGTCGCCTGCGCGACGAGGTCGACGCCGGCCGGCGCGAGCAGCGCCTGCAGCTCGCGCAGCTTGCCCGCGTTGCCCGAGGCGAGCACGATCCGCGCGAGCGCGCTCATCGGGCCGGCAGGGTCCGCGCGAGCGCCTCGCGCTGCAGCGCGCCGAGGCGGCCGATGCCCGCGGCGGCGAGGTCGAGCAGCGCGTCGACCTGCTCGCGCGAGAACGGCGCGCCCTCGGCCGTGCCCTGCACCTCGACGATCCCGCCCGAGCCGGTCATCACCACGTTCATGTCGGTGTCGCAGTCGGAGTCCTCGGCGTAGTCGAGGTCGA
>DASPJX010000338.1:0-2478 GCA_035628395.1 Burkholderiaceae bacterium
ATCCGCTCGGCCGGGTCCTTCTTCTTCAGCATGCGGACGACGGTCTCGTCGGCCTTCGCGCCGGCCGGCACGTACTCGCCCTTCGCCGGATCGATCCGCAGGATGTCCTTGCCGACCTTGCGGTAGAAGCCGGCGCCCGCCTTCTGGCCGAGCGCGCCCTTCTCGAGCAGCGCGGCCAGCACCGGCGGCGTCGCGTAGACGGGCTCGAAGGCGTCGCCCTTCAGGTTCTCCTGCATCGTGCGGATCACGTGGCCCATCGTGTCGAGGCCGACCACGTCCGCGGTGCGGAAGGTGCCCGACTTCGCGCGGCCCATCTTCTCGCCGGTCAGGTCGTCGACGACGTCGACCGACAGCCCGAACTTCGCGCTCTCGGCGATCGTCGCGAGCATCCCGAAGATGCCGACCCGGTTCGCGACGAAGTTCGGCGTGTCCTTCGCGCGGACCACGCCCTTGCCGAGCGTCGAGACGAGGAAGGTCTCGAGCGCGTCGAGGATCGCCGGATCGGTCGACGGCGTCGCGATCAGCTCGACCAGGTGCATGTAGCGCGGCGGATTGAAGAAGTGCACGCCGCAGAAGCGCTGCTTCAGCGCGTCCGGGAAGCCCTGCGACAGCGCGCCGATCGACAGGCCCGAGGTGTTGGTCGCGAAGATCGCGTGCGGCGCGAGCGCCGGCGCCACCTTGCGGTACAGGTCGTGCTTCCAGTCCATCCGCTCGGCGATCGCCTCGATCACGAGGTCGCAGCCGGCGAGCCGGCCGAGGTCGTCCTCGTAGTTGGCCGGCACGATGTAGCTGGCGAGGTCGGGATGGCCGAGCGGCGCGGGGTTGAGCTTCTTCAGCCCGTCGATCGCCTTCTTCGCGATCGCGTTCCGGTCGCCGTCCTTCGCGACCAGGTCGTACAGCAGCACGTCGACCTTGGCGTTGACCAGGTGCGCGGCGATCTGCGCACCCATCACGCCGGCGCCGAGCACGGCGACCTTGCGGACGATGAAGGCGTTGCCCATGGAGGGGGTGTCCTGGAAAGGGTTTCGGGGTGTCGGGAAGGAGCGGGTCAGTTCTCGCGGACCCAGGTCTGCGTGCGGCCGAGCATCGGCGTGCCGACGTAGCCGCGCACGTCGAGCTTGCGCCCGCCGTCGGCGAGCTTCACGCGGGCGCGGTAGGTCTTGCCGTTGCTCGGGTCGAGGATCTCGCCGCCGGTCCACTCCTCGCCGTCCTTCTTCAGGCCGGAGAGGATCGTCATGCCCTGGATCGGCTTGCCCTTGCGCTCGTCGGTGCACTGGTCGCAGACCGCGTCCGGCCTGTCGGTCAGGATCCTCTCGATGCGCCCGGTCAGCACGCCGTTCTGCTCGGCGATGCGGATCAGCGCCTTCGGCTGCTTCGTCTGGTCGTCGATGTTCTTCCAGAGCCCGGCCGGGCTGTCGGTCGGCTGCGCGTGGGCCGCGACGGCGAGGCCGGCGAGCATCGCGCCGAGGGCGGCGCTGCGGAGAAGGGTTCGCATCCTGTCGAGTCCTCGTCGGGTCGGGTCCGGGCTCAGAAGAGCTCGGGCTCGAGGTCCATCAGCGGCTTCGAGCCGGCGCGCGCGCTGCGGATCAGCGCGGCCGTCTCGGGCTGCAGCTTCGCGAAGTAGAAGCGCGCGGTGGCGAGCTTCGAGCGGTAGAACGGATCGGCGTCGCCGGCGTCCTGCTTCTGCAGCGCGACCCGGGCCATCCGCGCCCAGAAGTACGACATCACCAGGTGGCCGATGACCCGCAGGTAGTCGACCGCCGCCGCGCCCGCCTCGTCGGGGTTGCCCATCGCCTTCATGCCGAGCTCCATCGTGAGCTTCGACACCTTGCCGCCGAGGTCGGCGAGCGGGTTGACGAACTCCGCCATGTCCTCGTCGGTGCCGTGCTCCTCGACGAAGGCCTCGATCAGCGCGCCGAACTTCTTCAGCTTCGCGCCGTTGTCGCCGAGCACCTTGCGCCCGAGCAGGTCGAGCGACTGGATGGTGTTCGTGCCCTCGTAGATCATGTTGATCCGGGCGTCGCGCACGTACTGCTCCATCCCCCACTCGCGGATGTAGCCGTGGCCGCCGTAGACCTGCAGCGCGAGGTTCGTCGTCAGGAACGCATTGTCGGTGATGAACGCCTTGACCACCGGCGTGAGCAGCGCGAGCAGGTCGTGCGCGGCCTTGCGCGCCTCCTCGTCGGTGCCGTCCTCGGCCACGTCGGCCTGCAGCGCGAGCCAGTACGCGAAGCAGCGCGAGGCCTCGACGTACGCCTTCTGCGTGAGCAGCATCCGGCGCACGTCCGGGTGCACGATGATCGGGTCGGCCGCCTTGTCCGGCGCCTTCGGCCCGGTCAGCGCGCGGGCCTGGATCCGGTCCTTCGCGTAGGCGAGCGAGTTCTGCCAGGCGACCTCCATCAGGCCGAGCGACTGCATGCCGACGCCGATGCGCGCCGCATTCATCATCACGAACATGGCCTGCAGGCCCTTGTTCGG
>DASPJX010000339.1:0-6584 GCA_035628395.1 Burkholderiaceae bacterium
GAAAGGGTCCGTTCGACGGCCATGTGCGCTCCGGGAATGTCCTTGAAAATGAGGGGCTTAGCGTTGGTATCTTGACAATAGCTTAGCCTTCGATCATAGCATGTCCCCGTGACGGCCGTCGTGACGCCGCCTCGGGCCGCCCGGGGCGCCGGGCGGCGCCGAGCCACCCGACGGCCCGCCCGGGTTGAAAACCGGGCGATCGTCCCATACAGTGGTCTTCACGCGAATCTCACGCGAACGTCCTTTTCCTTTCCGGAGTCGTCATGCCCTACGAACCCCTGTCCGACCGATCGATGCCCTACGGCCGCGCCGGCGACCTGAGCGTCGCCTCGCGCAACCGGGTGCTTCGTAACACCTACGCCCTGCTCGCGCTGTCGATGGTGCCCACCGTGCTGGGCGCCTGGGTCGGCGTGACCACCGGCTTCTCGCTGTTCGCCGGGAGCCCCTTCATCGGCTTCATCGCGTTCATGGCGATCGCCTTCGGCTTCTTCTTCGCGATCGAGAAGTTCAAGAACAGCGGCCTGGGCGTCGCGCTACTGCTCGGCTTCACGTTCTTCATGGGGCTGATGCTGTCGCGGCTGATCGGCCACGTGCTCGGCTTCTCGAACGGCGCGTCGCTGATCATGACGGCCTTCGGCGGCACGGCCGTCATCTTCGGCGCGATGGCCACGATCGCCACCGTCTCGAAGCGCGACTTCACCGGCATGGGCAAGTTCCTGTTCGTCGGCATGCTGGTGCTGATCCTGGCCGCGGTCGCGAACATCTTCCTGCAGCTGCCGGCGCTGATGCTGACGATCTCGGTGCTCGCGATCGGCATCTTCTCGGCGTTCATCCTGGTCGACCTGCAGCGCGTCGTGCAGGGCGGCGAGACGAACTACGTGACCGCCACGCTCGGCGTCTACCTGAGCGTCTACAACGTGTTCTCGAACCTGCTGGCGATCCTCGGGATCTTCGGCGGCGACCGCGAGTGAGCTGACTCTCCCGGGCGGGCCCGTGCCCGCCCCCGGTTCACGGGCCGTCCCTCGGGGCGGCTTCTTTTTTTCGGCGCCGCCCGCGCGGGCGTCAGGCCGCGGGCGCGGCGGCGTCGGACGGACCCGGCTCGAACACCGCGATCGACTCGACGTGCGAGGTGTGCGGAAACATGTTGACGACGCCCGCCTGCCGCAGCGTCCAGCCGCCCTCGTGCACCAGCACCGCCGCGTCCCGCGCGAGCGTGGCCGGGTTGCAGGACACGTAGACCACCCGCGACGGGCGCGGCGCCCCGGGCGCGGACAGCGCCTGCGCGACCGCGAGCGCGCCCTCGCGCGGCGGGTCGACCAGCACCCGGTCGAAGTCGCCGAGCGCGCGCCATGCCTCGGGCGTCAGCTCGAAGAGGTTCGACACCGCGAAGTCGCAGCGCCCGGCCAGGCCGTTCGCGACCGCGTTCTCGCGGGCCCGCTCCACCAGCGTGCGGCTGCCCTCGATGCCGACGACCGCGCCTGCGCGGGTGGCGAGCGGCAGCGTGAAGTTGCCGAGCCCGCAGAACAGGTCGGCGATCCGCTCGCCGGGCCGGGGATCGAGCAGCCTCACCGCCCGGCCGACCAGCGCGGCGTTGATCGCGTGGTTGACCTGGGTGAAGTCGGTCGGCCGGAACGGCATCCGCACGCCGAACTCCGGCAGCGCGTAGTGCAGGTCCGACGCCGCGCGGCCCGGGGCGGGCGCGAACAGCTCGATCGTGTCCGGCCCCTTCGGCTGCAGCCACAGCTCGAGCGCGTGCCGCTCGGCGAAGGCGCGCAGCAGCGCGCGGTCGGCCTCGACGAGCGGCTCGAGCACCCGGAACACCAGCGCGAGCACGGTCTCGCCGAGCGCGACCTCGACCTGCGGCATCCGGTCGCGGATCGACAGCCCCGCCACCAGCTCGCGCAGCGGCAGCAGCAGGTCGGCGACCCGGGGCGGCAGCACGTGGCACTCGCGCATGTCGGCGACGTAGCTCGAGCCGCGCTCGTGGAAGCCGACGAGCACCCCGCCCTTCTTCGGCACGTGCCGCACCGACAGCCGCGCGCGGTAGCGGTACGCCCAGGCCGGACCGACGATCGGCGGCAGCATCGATTCGGCGCGCACCTTGCCGAGGTGCCACAGCGCGTCCTCGAGCGCCCGCTGCTTGATCGAGACCTGCGCGCGCGGCTCGACGTGCTGCATCGAGCAGCCGCCGCAGGTGCCGAAGTGCGCGCAGCGCGGCGCGACGCGGATCGGGCTCGCGCGCTCGACGCGCTCGACCTCGGCGACGTCGAAGCGCGGCTTGCGGCGCACGACGCGCGCGACGACGGTCTCGCCGGGCAGCGCGCCGCGGACGAAGGCCACCTTGCCCTCGCTGCGGGCGACGCCGTTGGCCTCCAGGTCCAGCGAGTCGATCTCGAGGCGGACGGTCAGCTCGGCCATGCGGCCAGGAACTCCTGCCAGTGATCGCCCGCGAGCCCGGAGAGCGTCTCGCGCGTCAGCGCGATCTCGGCCTCGTACGCCTCCGCGCTCAGCGCGCCCCGCATCAGCTGGAACCGGCAGTAGAGCAGCCAGGTGTTGGCGACGTCGGTCTCGCAGTAGTCGCGGATCTCGTCCTGCAGCCCGGCGCGCCAGGCGTCGTAGACCTGGCCGCCGTCCATGCCGAGCTTGCCGGGGAAGCCGCAGAGCTTCGCGAGCTGGTCGAGCGGGGCCGAGGCGCGCCCGTTGTAGAGCGCCAGCAGGTCCATCAGGTCGGTGTGCCGCGCGTGGTACCGGCCGATGTAGCTGTTCCACTTGAAGTCGCGGTCGTCGTCGCCCTGGTCCCAGTAGCGGTGCGCCTGCACCTTGTGCACCAGGCCCCGGTAGTGCAGCACCTGCAGGTCGAAGCCCGCGCCGTTCCAGGACACCAGGTTGGGCGTGTACTTCTCGAGCGTGCGGAAGAAGCCCTGCACGAGCTTGCCCTCGTCGCCCGGCCCGCCGGCGAGCGAGCGCACGCGCAGGCCCTCCGAGTCGCGGAACAGCATCGAGATGACGATCACCTTGTGCAGGTGGTGCGGCAGGAAGTCGCTGCCGCCGGTCTGCTCGCGGCGGCGCGCGAGCGCCGCCTCGACCACCGCGTCGTCGTCGCCCTCGAGGCCCCAGGCCGCCCGCAGGCCGGCCGCGTCGGGCACGGTCTCGATGTCGAAGACCAGCGTCGGGACCATCGCCGAGGCCTCAGCGACGCGGCAGGAAGCGCGCGGGATCGACCGGCTTGCCCTGCTGGCGGATCTCGAAGTGCAGCCGCGGCGACGTGGTGCCGCTGTCGCCGAGCTCGGCGATCTTCTGCCCGCGCTTGACCGCCTGCCCTTCCTTGACCGACAGCGCGCGGTTGTGCGCGTAGACGGAGAGCAGTTCGCCCTCGTGCTTGACGATGACGAGGTTGCCGTAGCCGCGCGGGCCGTTGCCGCTGAAGATCACCCGGCCGTCGGCCGCGGCGAGCACCGGGTCGCCGACCTTGCCGCCGAGCACGATGCCCTTGGTCGTCGACTCGTCGAACGACTGGATCACGCGCCCGGTGGCCGGCCACGCCCAGTCGCCGCCGTTGGCCGATGCGGGCGCGGCGGGCGAAGCAGGAGGCACGGCGGCGCTCGGGCCGGGCGCGACCGGGGCGGTGCCGGCGGCCGCGGGCGGCGCGGCCGCGGACGGCGCGGACGTCGACGGCGCGGACTCGGCGGCCCGCAGGTCGGCGAGCGCGGTGTCGCTGAACGGCACCTTGCCGCCGCGCGGCGCGGTGCGGGTGTTGGGAGGCAGCGCGGGCGCGGCGGGCGCCGGCGGCGGTGCGGACGGCCGCGCGTCGAGCGGACGCGACTCGATCGAGCGCGACTCGACGGCTCCGCCCCGGATGGGCGCGGTCTCGACCGGCGGCGCCTCGGCGGCCGGCGGCGGCGCGGGGGCCGCGGCGGGCTCCGCCGGGCGGGGCGCGTCGGCCGGACGGCCCGCGGGCGCGCCGGGCACGGTGCGGACGACGATCGGCGCCGGCGGACGGCTCGCGCAGGCGGCGAGCGCGAGCGCGACGCACGCGGCGGCGAGCGCGCGGACGGTGGACGGATGGAGCGGGAGGGAGGACATCGGTACGGGCGGGAGGCCGGCGGTCAATCGGTGCCGCGGCGAAGCGGGACGAATCGTACCGCGTCCAGAACGGTCAGGGTCCAGTCGTCCTGCGTGGGCCGGTCGACCAGGTGCAGCGCCTGCGCGCCGCCGACCGCCTGCACCGGCGCGACCAGCCGCCCGCCGATCCGCATCTGCAGCAGCAGCGGATCGGGGATGCCCTCGCCCGCCGCGGCGACGACCACCGCGTCGTAGGGCGCGGCGGCCGGCACGCCCTCGTTCCCGTCGCCGAACACCAGCCGCAGGTTCGGCAGCCGCATCGGCCGGATGTGCGTGCGCGCGGCCTCGTGCAGCCAGCGCAGCCGCTCGATCGAGACGACCTCGCCGAACACCCCGGCGAGCACCGCCGCCTGGTAGCCCCAGCCGGTGCCGACCTCGAGCACCTTGGCCGCGCGCAGCTCGGCGGCGCTGCGCCCGCGCGCGAGCAGCTCGATCATCCGGGCGACGGTGCTCGGCTTCGAGATCGTCTGGCCCTGCCCGATCGGCAGCGCGACGTCCTCGTAGGCGCGGCTCGCGAGGCCCTGGTCGACGAACGCGTGGCGGGGCACGGCGCCCATCGCGCCGAGCACGCTCTCGTGCCGGATGCCCGAGGCCCGCAGCGCCTGCACCATCCGCTCGCGCGCGCGGTCGGAGGTGAGCCCCGAGCCCGGGCCCCGGGCTAGTCCGCCAGCCATCGCCGGGTGGCGTCGGACAGCGCCGTCGCGGTGAGGTCGATGTGCAGCGGCGTCACCGAGACGCGCCCGGCGGCCACCGCGTGGAAGTCGGTGCCGGGCCCGGCCTCCTTGGCGTCGCCGGCCGGACCGATCCAGTAGACGGTCTGGCCGCGCGGATCCTGCGCGCGGATGACCGCCTCGGCGTGGTGGCGCTTGCCGAGCCGGGTCGCCTCGATGCCGCCGATCGCCTCGTAGGGCCGGTTCGGGATGTTGACGTTCAGCAGCACCGGCGAGGACGCCGGATACGGACGGGACAGGAAGCGCTCGACCACGTCGCGCGCGACGCGGGCCGCGCTGTCGAGGTGCTCGTGCCCCTTGTGGACCAGCGAGAACGCGATCGACGGGATGCCGAGCAGGAAGCCCTCCATCGCCGCGGCGACGGTGCCCGAGTAGATCGTGTCGTCGCCCATGTTGGCGCCGTCGTTGATGCCGGAGACGACGAGGTCGGGACGCGCGTCGAGCAGCCCGGTGACCGCGATGTGGACGCAGTCGGTGGGCGTGCCGTTCAGGTAGAGGTAGCCGGAGGCCGCGGTGCGCACCGACAGCGGCCGGTCGAGCGTCAGCGAGTTCGAGGCCCCGGAGCGGTCGCGCTCGGGGGCGACCACGACGATCTCGCCGAGCTCTCGGAGCGACTCGGCGAGCGCCGCGATGCCGGGCGCGAAGTAGCCGTCGTCGTTGCTGATCAGGATGCGCATCCGCACGATTCTACCAACCGCGCGGCGCCCCACCCCGGAGCCGGTCGCGTGCCGGCGCGGGAGCCGGACGCGGGGCGTCAGCCCTCGGCCGGCCAGTCGCGGATGTACGCCTTGAGCATCCGGTTCTCGAAGCCCTGCTCCTCGAGCACCGCCTTGGCGACGTCGTGGAACGAGATGACCCCGAGCAGCACGTCGCCGTCCATCACCGGCAGGTAGCGCTGGTGGTTCTCGAGCATCAGCCGGCGCAGGTCGTTGACGTCCATCGACGGCCGGGCGATCTTCGGATCGCGGTTCATCACGTCGCCGACGACGATCTCGGCGACCGGCGGCGTGGGTCCGGTGCGCTGCTCCTGCTGGCGCCTCGCGAGCACGCGCAGCACCTCGCGGAAGGTCAGCATGCCGCCGAGCCGGCCGCGGTCCATGACGACCAGCGAGCCGATGTCGTGCTCGGCCATCACGATCACCGCGTCGGACAGCTTCGTGTCGGGCGAGACGGTGTAGAGGGTCGTGCCCTTGACCTTCAGGATCTCGCTGACTTGCACGGCCGTCCCCTTCGTCGTTCCGGCCGATGCTATCGGCTCGATCCGGGGCTGGCAAGCCGAGCGCCGCCCTCCCCGGACGGCCCGGCGGGCCCCGCGCCGCCGGGGTCGACGGCTCAGTCGATCGACGCGCGGAGGAGGACGGGGGCGACGGTGTCGAGCACCGTCGCGGGCGCGGGCGCGGCCGCCGCGGCGCGGACGGGGGCCGGGGCGCGGGTCGGGACGTCGACGCGGGACGGCACCGGGGCGTCGGTCGGCACCGAGGCGCGAGTCGGTACCGCGGCGCGAGTGGGTACCGGGGCGCGAGTCGGTAATGGAGCACGAGTCGGCACCGCGGCGCGAGTCGGCTCCGAGGCGCGGGACGGCACCGGGGCACACGTCGGCACCGGGGCACAGATCGGCGCCGGGTCGCGAGTCGGCACCGCAGCACCCGGGGCCGGCGCGTGACCGCGGGACGCATCGGCGACCGGGACCGGCCGCGGCGTGCGCGGCAGCGGCCGCGTCTCGGCCACGAC
>DASPJX010000340.1:0-10582 GCA_035628395.1 Burkholderiaceae bacterium
CACCGCCGGCACGATGAGCGTGGCGGTCGCCGCCGGCGGCGCGAGCGACGCGCTCGGCCAGCCGAACACCGCCGGCGGCGGCTCGCAGGCCTTCGACACCGCACCGCCCACCCAGCGCGTCGCCTCCTTCTCCGTCGTCGACAACGTGGGTCCGGTCCAGGGACCGATCGCGTCGGGCGGCACGACCGACGACCCCACGCCCGGCATCACGCTGACCCTCGACGCGGTGCTCGGCGCGGGCGACGTGCTGACGCTGTCGCGCGGCGGCGGGCCGATCCGCACGCTGACGAGCGGCTCGACGCTGACGTTCACCGACACCCTCCCCGAGCGGGGCGGCCACCTCTACGTCGCCTCGATCACCGACGCGGCCGGCAACACCTCCGTGCTCGACCTCAACGGCCCGGCCCTGGGAACGGGCTTCGGCCTGACGTACGTCTGATCGCGGCGCCGGCCCCGGGGACGAACCGGACCGGCGCGGCGCCGGGTCCGCTCTCCCGTCCGGGCCGGCCGCGCACCGCCGCCCGTCGAGGCCCGCCGCTCCGCCCCGCCCGACCCGACCCGATCGATGGACCTCGCCGAATACGACCGGATGGACGCCGCCGAAGACCGCCTGTGGTGGTATCGGGCGCTCCACGCGAACCTCGCCGACGCCTGGGCGCGCTGCGGCGCGGGCGACGGCCCGGTGCTCGACGCCGGATGCGGCACCGGCGGCTGGCTGCGCCGGCTCGCCCCGCTCGCGCCCGGACGGACGCGGATCGGGCTGGACCGCGTCGAGCGCGCCGCGCGGCGCGCCCGCGAGAAGGCCGACGCGCCGGTGATCGTCGGCGACGTCGGCGCGCTGCCGTTCCCGGACGCCTGCTTCGCGGCGATCTTCTCGGCCGACGTGCTGTACCACCGCGACGTCGAGCCGCGCCGCGCGCTCGCCGAGGCGTTCCGCTGCCTCGTCCCCGGCGGGGTGCTGCTGATCAACGTGCCGGCGTTCGACTGGCTGTCGTCGTACCACGATCGCCACGTGCACGGCGCCCGCCGCTTCACCCGCGGCCGGCTGCGGACGCTGCTGCGCGAGTCGGGCTTCTCGCCGGAATCGGTCCGCTACTGGAACAGCCTGCTCTTCCCGCTGATGGTCGCGCGCCGGATGCGGCCCGGCGGCGCGCGCGAGGGCGCGAGCGACGTCGGGCAGCTCGCCGGCTGGCTCGACGCCTCGCTCGGCGCCGCGTGCACGGTCGAGCGCGCGATCGGGCGGCTCGGCGTGCGCTGGCCCGCCGGCGGCTCGGTGCTCGCGGTCGCGCGCAAATGAGCGGGCCCTCCGACGCGCGCGGCACCGGCGGGCGCGTCGCGCTCAGCTTCGTCGTGCCGGTGTTCCGCGGCGCGCGCACGGTCGGCGCGGTCGTCGACGCGATCGCCGGCGTGCGGATCGACGGCGGGCGCGAGGTGGTGCTGGTCAACGACGGCAGCCCCGACGACAGCGCCGAGGTCTGCCGCGCGCTGACGCGGCGCACCGACGTCGAGGTGACGCTGGTCGACCTGTCGCGCAACTTCGGCGAGCACAACGCGGTGCTCGCGGGGCTGCGCCACGCGCGCGGCGACTGGGTCGTGACCGTCGACGACGACCTGCAGAACCCGATCGAGGAGGCGGTGCGGCTGTTCGAGCACGCGCGCGCCGGCGGCTGGGACGTCGTGTACAGCCGCTATCCGGCGAAGCGCCACGCCGCGTGGCGCAATCTCGGCAGCCGCTTCGCCAACCGCGTGTCCGACTGGCTGCTCGACAAGCCGCGCGGGCTCTACCTGTCGAGCTTCCGGTGCGTCAGCCGGTTCGTCGTCGACCACGTGGTGCGCTACGACGGGCCCTTCCCCTACGTCGACGGGCTGATCCTGCAGGCGGCCGGACGGATCGACTCGATCGAGGTCGCGCACCGGGCGCGCGAGCAGGGACGCAGCGGCTACACGCTGCGCAAGCTGGTGCGGCTGTGGCTGAACCTCTTCGTCAACTTCTCGATCAAGCCGCTGCGCGTCGCGACGGCGACGGGCCTCGCCTGCACGGCCCTCGGCGCGCTGGGCACCCTCGGCGTCGTCGTCGAGGCGCTGCGCGGCCAGACGCCGCCCGGCTGGGCCTCGCTCGCCGCGATCACGCTCGTGCTCGCCGGGCTCGAGATGGTGATGCTCGGCGTCTTCGGCGAGTACCTCGGCACGCTGGTGCTCACCGCGAACCGGCGCCCGCAGTCGGTGGTGCGCGAGGTCGTGGGCCCGGCCGCGGCGCCCGACGCGTCGGAGCGCCCGCGATGAGCACGCACCATCTCGCGCTCGTCGCCGCGGTGCTCGGCGGCGTCGTCGGCCAGCTGCTGCTGAAGACCGGATCGGTCGGCGCCGAGAGCCTGTGGACGCAGCTGTCGCGCCCGTCCACGCTGCTCGGGCTCGCCTGCTACGGCGGCTCGGCGATCGCCTACCTCGTCGCGCTGCAGCGCATCCCGGTGTCGACCGCGTTCCCGAGCGTCGCGCTCAGCTACGTCGTGATCGCGGTGCTGGGCGCGCTGCTGTGGGCCGAGCCGCTCGGCTGGTCGAAGGCGGGCGGCATCGCGCTGATCTGCGCGGGCGTGGCGCTGCTCTACCGCGGCTGAGCGGCCGCGCGCACCGCCTCGCACGCGCGCTCGACGTCGGCGTCGGGCAGCTGCGGGTACATCGGCAGGCTGAGCACGGTGTCGGCGAGGCGCTCGGTGCGCGCGAGCCCGACGGGCCCGCCCGACAGCTCCCGGTACGCGGGCTGGCGATGCACGGGCACCGGATAGTGGATCGCGGTGCCGATGCCCGCGGCGGCGAGCCGCTCGCGCAGCGCGTCGCGCGCGTCGGGCGCGTCGCAGCGCACGACGAACTGGTGCCAGGCGTGGCCGCAGCCGGCGATCCGCGGCGGCAGCGCGAGCCCGGTGCCGGCGAGCGCCGCGAGATAGCGCGACGCGATCGACGCGCGCCGTCGGTTGTCGTCGTCGAGGTGCTCGAGCCCGACCCGCAGCACCGCCGCCTGCAGCTCGTGCAGCCGGCTGTTCGCGCCGCGCGACTCGCTGATCCGCCGGGCGTCGGTCCAGCCGTACTGCCGCAGCGCCCGCACGCGCGCCGCGACGGCCGCGTCGTCGGTGACGACCATGCCGCCGTCGCCCAGCGAGCCGAGGTTCTTCGTCGGATAGAAGCTGAACGCCGCCGCGCCGCCGAACGCGCCGACCCGCCGGCCGTCGAGCGTCGCGCCGTGCGCCTGCGCGCAGTCCTCGACGAGCGCCGCGCCGTGGCGGCGCGCGAGCCCCGCGATCGCGCCGAGGTCGGCGGGCTGGCCGTAGAGGTGGACGACGACGACCGCGGCGACCGGCGCGGCGGCGAGCACCGCCTCCAGCGCCGCGGGGTCCATCGTGCAGCGCTCGGCGTCGACGTCGACGAGCACCGGCGTCGCGCCGATCGACGCGATCGCGGCCACCGTCGCGACGGCGGTGTGCGAGACCGTCGCGACGCGGTCGCCCGGGCCGACGCCGAGCGCCCGCAGCGCGAGCGACAGCGCGTCGGTCCCGTTGGCCACGCCGATCCCGTGCGCGACGCCGATCCAGGCGGCGAACTCGCGCTCGAACGCCGCGACCTCGTCGCCGAGCACGTAGAGGCCGCGCGCCGCGACCGCGGCGATCGCCGCGTCGATCCGCGCGCGCCGCTCGCGGTAGGCCGCGCCGGGGTCGGCCTGCAGGACCGGCCGCGGCGACGCGGCGCCGTCGGCGGCGGGTGCGGGGCCGCTCACGCGTAGCGCTCCAGGTGCTCGCGGAAGTACGCGAGCGTGCGGGCGAGCCCGTCCTCGAGCCCGACCCGGGGCGCCCAGCCGGTCGCCTCGCGGAAGCGCCGGTCGTCGGCGTGGTAGTCGCCGATGTCGATCCTGCGGCGCGAGGCCGGATACTCGACGACGCGGAAGCCGCCGCGCCCGGCCGTGCGCACCAGCGCCTCGGCGAGCGCCGCGAGCGAGACCGGCGGCGAGCCGCCGACGTTGTACGTCGCACCCTCCAGCCCGGGCGAGGCCGCGCGCAGCAGCGCCTCGACGACGTCGTCGACGTACGCGAGGTCGCGCAGCTGCCCGCCGCCCCACACCTCGAACGGCTCGTCGCGCAGCACGCTGCGGATCCACTGGCCGACGAACATCTGGCGCGCGTCGCGGATCCGCATCCGGGGGCCGTAGGTGTTGGTCAGCCTCAGCGCGCAGCCGCCCAGCCCGTGCACGCGGCGGTAGACCGTCAGGTGCCCCTCGGCGGCGAGCTTGTGCACCCCGTTGACGTCGACCGGATCGGTCGGATGCGACTCGTCGACCGGCAGCGTGCGGGGCACGCCGTAGATCTGCCGCGTGCTCGCGAAGACGATCCTCGCGCGGGGCGCGTGCCGCCGGCAGGCCTCGAGCAGGTTGAGCTGCCCCTGCACGTTGATCGACAGGTCCTCGAGCGGATCGGTCATCGACTCGGCGTGGCTCGTCTGGGCGGCCAGGTTGTACACCGTCGCCTGCCCCTCGACCAGCGCGGGCAGCGCCCGGGCGTCGCGCAGGTCCGCCCTCGACACCGTCACCCGCGCCGAGACGCCGTGGAGGTTGAAGGGCTCGCCGCCGCCGCCCGGCAGCAGCGCGTCGACGACCCGGACCCGCGCGCCCAGCGCGTCGAGCCGGTGCACGAGGTTGGAGCCGATGAAGCCGGCGCCTCCGGCGACCAGCACCGGCCGGTCGACCCAGGCGTCCGTCGTCGCGAGCGCGCTCGTGTCCATGCCCGGCGGAGCATAGCCGGCCGCCCCGCTTCGCCCTATCGGAGGGGGTCGCGCCGGCGCGGAGGGGTCAGTGCCGCGCGACCTGCGTCGCGTGCGTGCGGCCGCCCCGCTCGATCCGGCTGCCCGGGACCGCCTGCAGGCGTCCGTCGGAGGCGCGCAGCACGTCGTCGAGATCGGCGCGCTGGCCGTCGTCGCCGGTCAGCACCCAGTCGCGGCCCGCGCCGGTCCCGAGGTCGGCGGGTCCGATCGGGGTCGGCCGGTTGCAGCCCAGGTCGAGACGCTGGGGGTTCCTGAACCGCCGCTGCGGGCCGGCGTCGAGCCACAGGCCGGGCGCGTCGCGCAGCGCGCCCGTCGCGTAGTGGCGATGCACGCAGGCGACCTCCGGATCGAGGAACACGATCCGGTCGCCCGGCTCGAGACGTGCGCCGAGCTCGCGCAGCACGTCGGACCACGGTCGCTGCGACGGGCGGGATTCCAGGTACGCGCCGCTCGACGCCGCGATCGCGACCAGCAGCGCGATCGACACGACGCGCAGCGGCACCGACCGCCAGTCGGCGCGGGCCGCGGCGCAGCCCACGAGGATCGAGGCCGGCAGCAGCAGCCACAGCGCGGTCCGGTGCAGCAGCACCGGCTGCACGACGTCGGCGGCGACCAGCGCGAGCGCGCCGACCGCGGGCAGCACGACGCCGACGGAGACGATGCCCGGGTGCCCGCGCGATCGCCATGCCGAGGCGACGATCACCGCGTACAGCAGCGCCGCGATCGGCCCCGACACCCGGTAGCCCCAGTGCATCTGCCCGAGCACCAGCTGGCGCGCGACGCGGCTCAGCGTCACCGGATCGAGCGACGACGGGATCCACGCGAGGCCCGCGCTGTTGGTCGCCAGCACGCCGGCCATCGACAGCAGCTGCGGCACGCAGAGCACCGCGAGCGCCGCGCAGGCGAGCGCCCAGACGAGGAGCCCGCGCCCGCCGGCGCGCGAGGCGACGACCGCGTGCAGCCCCGCCGCGGCGAGGCCGGCGTGGAACGCGAACGAGGTCGAGTGCGTGTAGAACGCCGCCGCCGCGACGAGCACGATCGTCGCGATCCGCGCCGCCGTCCGCGCGCCGCCGCCGGCCGCGCCGGAGCGGCGGTCGGCGACCAGCCCCGCGAGCGCCGCCAGCGCGATCGAGATCCACACGAGCTGCAGCGCGTACGGGCGGATCTCGACCGCGTACTCGAGGCCGAGCGTGGGCAGCAGCACCACGAGCGCCGCGGCGGCGCCCGCGCGCGGGCCGGCGAGGATGCGGGCCGCCCGGTGGACGAAGACGGTCGAGACGGCGGTCAGCGCCACCGACAGCAGGCGCGCGGCCTGCTCGCCGTCGCCGAAGACCCGCTGCCAGGCCCAGAGCGTCGAGTAGTAGAGCGGCGGGCTCGACTCGAGCCGCCAGCCCTCGGTCCACAGGTGCGCGAGCGGGAGCCGCGCGTGGTACAGCGAGAACGCCTCGTCGATCCAGAGCGCGGGCACCGACGCGAGCTGCGCCCGCACGACGAGCAGCGCGCCGCAGCAGGCGAGCAGCCAGGCGACGACCGGGTCGCGCACGCCGGCGGACCCCGGCGCGATCGCCGTCGACCGGATCGACGCCGTCACGACGCGCCCGTCCGCCGGGCGGGCGCGCAGGCGGGCGCGCTTCGGGCCGCCCCGCCGGGCCTCGGACCGCGACGGTCCGCGTCGCGGCTCGCGACGGCGCCGCGAGCCGGCGCGCCGGGCGCCGGACCGCGACCGCCCGCGCCGCCCGCCGCGCGGGCGCCCCGGGCGATCACTGCCCTTCGAGGAACGACTTCAGCTTGTCCGCCCGCGAGGGGTGGCGCAGCTTGCGCAGCGCCTTCGCCTCGATCTGGCGGATCCGCTCGCGCGTGACGTCGAACTGCTTGCCGACCTCCTCCAGCGTGTGGTCGGTGCTCATCTCGACGCCGAAGCGCATCCGCAGCACCTTCGCCTCGCGCGGGGTCAGCGAGTCGAGCACCTCCTTGACCACGTCGCGCATCGAGCCGTGCAGCGCGGCGTCGGCGGGGGCCAGCGTCGCGGTGTCCTCGATGAAGTCGCCGAGATGCGAGTCGTCGTCGTCGCCGATGGGCGTCTCCATCGAGATCGGCTCCTTGGCGATCTTGAGGATCTTGCGGATCTTGTCCTCGGGCATCTCCATGCGCGCCGACAGCATCGCCGGATCCGGCTCCTGGCCGGTCTCCTGCAGGATCTGGCGGCTGATCCGGTTCATCTTGTTGATCGTCTCGATCATGTGCACCGGGATGCGGATGGTGCGCGCCTGGTCGGCGATGCTGCGCGTGATCGCCTGCCGGATCCACCACGTCGCGTACGTCGAGAACTTGTAGCCGCGGCGGTACTCGAACTTGTCGACCGCCTTCATCAGGCCGATGTTGCCTTCCTGGATCAGGTCGAGGAACTGCAGGCCGCGGTTCGTGTACTTCTTCGCGATCGAGATCACCAGCCGCAGGTTCGCCTCGGTCATCTCGCGCTTGGCCTTGCGCGCCTTCGCCTCGCCCATCGCCATCTGCTTGTTGATCTCCTTGAGATCGGGCAGCGGCAGCACCACGCGCGCCTGCAGGTCGATCAGCTTCTGCTGCAGGTCCTGCACCGCCGGGATGTTCCGGCGCAGCGTCTCGGCGTACGGCGCGGCGGCTTCCGCCTCCTTCTCGATCCAGCGCAGGTCGGTCTCGTGCGTCGGGAACGAGCGCACGAAGTGCTCGCGCGGCATGCCGACCTTGTGCACGCAGATCTCGGCGATCGCGCGCTCGAGCGTGCGCACCTCGTCGACCTGCCCGCGCAGCGTGTCGCACAGCCGCTCGACCATCTTCGCGGTGAAGCGGATGGTCATCAGCGTTTCCTGCAGCTCGGTCTGCGCCTTCAGGTAGGGCTTCGACTTGTAGCCCTCCTTCTCGTAGGCGACCCGCATCTTGTCGAACCACTTGCCGATGTGCTCGAACTTCTCGAGCGCGGCGCGCTTGAGCTCCTGCAGCTTGGCGCTGTTCGCGCCGCCCGCGTCGGCCTCCTCGGCGTCGTCGTCCATGTCCTCGGCGGCGGCCGCGGCGACCGCGGCCGGCTGCGGCGGCGAGAAGTCCTCCTCGGCGTTCGGACCGATCAGGCCGTCGACGACCTCGTCGATGCGCATCTGGTCGTTGCGGATCTTCTCGGCGGCGGCGAGCACCTCGGCGATCGTCGTCGGACACGCCGAGATCGCCATGACCATGTGCTTCAGGCCGTCCTCGATGCGCTTGGCGATCTCGATCTCGCCCTCGCGCGTCAGCAGCTCGACCGAGCCCATCTCGCGCATGTACATGCGCACCGGGTCGGTCGTGCGGCCGAACTCGGAGTCGACCGTCGACAGCGCGGCCTCGGCCTCCTCCTCGGCGTCCTCCTCGGACGACACCACCGGGGTGTTGTCGTTGATCAGCAGCGTCTCGGCGTCCGGGGCCCGCTCGTAGACGGTGATCCCCATGTCGCCGAAGGTCGTGATGATCGAGTCGATCGCCTCGGCGTCGACCAGGTCCTCGGGCAGGTGGTCGTTGATCTCGGCGTACGTGAGGAAGCCGCGCTCCTTGCCGAGCTTGATCAGCGACTTCAGCTTGTTGCGCTTGACCTCGAGCTCTTCCTCGGAATTGCCCGAGTTGTACGACAGCGCCTCCTTGATCAGCGCCTTCTCCTTGGCCGACTTCGAGCGGGCCTTGGCCTTGGGCGCGACGACGACCGGCGGCTCCTCGATCGCCTCGACCTCGTCGGCGCCGTCGACCTCCTCGAGCGCGTCGACCGGATCGCCGACGCCCAGGTCGAGATCCTCGTCGTCGGCGGCCGAGGGCTTGCCCTTGGCGGCCTTGCCGCCCTTGGCGGGCGCCTTGCCCTTCGCGGGCTTCGGCGGGGCCTCGGCCTTCGCGGTCCGCGCGGGCGCCTCGGCCCGGGCGGCGACGACCTTCGCGGGCGCGGCCTCCTTCGCGGGCGCGGCCTTGACCGGGGTGCCCTTCGCCGGCGCCTTGCTCGCCGGGGTCGCGGCCTTCGCCTCGGGCTGCGGGCGCGCGTCGGCCGGCTTCGCGGCCTTCGCCGGCGGCGTCGCGGTCGCGATCGCCTTGCCGGGCGCGGCCTTGCGCGCCACGGGCTCGGCCTTGGCCGATGCGGCGGCGGAAGCGGAGAGCTTGTCTGAAACCTTCGTCACCTTGTCCTGAACCTTCTCTGGAAGCCGGGATGCCGTGCCGGTCGCGCGCGCGACCGGCCGGACGGGAGTCTTGGCCGCGACCCGGGTCGCCGGCGCCTTCGCCGCGCTCGCCTTGGAGACGGGCCGGGCGGCCGGCTTCGCCGCGGGCTTGGCGGGCGGGACCTTCGCGACCGGCCGGGCGACGGCCTTCGCCGCGGATTTCGAGGCCGGGGCCTTCGTCGCCGGTTTCGCCTTCGCGGCCGACGACCCGATCGTGGAGCGCGCCTTCGAGGCCGGTGCCGCCCGGGTCGCCGCGGCGGCCTTGGACGAAGCCCTGCCGGACGCGGACCGGGCGCTCGCGGGCGCCGCCTTGGCCTTCGAGGCGGGCTTCGTCGCGGGCTTCTGCGCGGACGCGACGGATCGCTTGGTCGTCATGCTCGATTTGCTCACAACCGGTCCTCGATGGGTAGATCGGGAAAACCTTTTATTATATCAAGGCCCTTCCGACGAAGTAAGGGCTTTCCGGAGGGCCTGCAATTCCGCGTATCGGGCCCGCGCCTCGTCGTCGGCCAGGCCGCCGGCCGCCAGCCGGTCGACCTCCTCGCGCACGCGCTGTGCCCGCAACTGGTTCAGCGCGCCCTCGAATTCCCGCCTCGCCTCGTCCGGCTCCAGATCCGCGAGCAGACCCCGGTCCCGGGCGGCCTCCGCCTGCAGCGCCTCGGCCAGCTCGGGTTCTTCGCCGCGCAGCGTCTCGACCAGGGTCGCGAAGCTCGCGCCCTCGGGCAGCCCGCCCAGCCGGGCGATCCAGTCGAGGACCGACTCGGGCAGGAAGTCGCCCGACCAGGGCTCGCGGGCGAGGAACGGATGCAGCGACAGCAACAGGCGCGCGCGGCGCTGCAGGTCGGGCAGCTCGATCGGCATCGGTCGCGGCGGCGGCCGCCAGCGGTCGCCCCAGCCCGGCCGGTCGCGCCACGGCCGCCCGCCCGGGCCGCCGTCGCGCCGCCCGCCGGACCCGGGCCGCCCGTCGCGCCCGCTCCAGCCGCCCGGGCCGCGGCCGTCGCCGGCGCGCCCGTTCCAGCCGCCCTGCCCGGGCCCGCCCGGGCCGTAGCCGCCCTGGCCGTAGCCGCCTTGTCCGTAGCCGCCCTGGCCGTACCCGTCCCGTCCGTACCCGCCCTGTCCGTACCCGCCCTGTCCGTAGCCGTCCCGGCCCGGGCCGCCCGGGCCGTAGCCCTCCTGCCCGTGGCCGGCGTCGTACCCGCCCTGCGGGTCGGCCCGGCCGCGGCCGCGGTCCTGCCCACCCGGGGCGTCCCGCCCCGATCCGCCTCCGCCGCGCGGACCGTCGCCGGCGTCGGCCGCGAGGTAGCGCTCGAGGTCCTCGCCGCGGATGCCGGCCTTCACCGCCGCCGCCTGCACGAGCTGCAGCCGCAGCGCCGCCTGCGGCATCGAGCGCAGCAGCGGCCTCGCCTCGGCGAGGAAGCGCGCGCGCCCTTCCGGCGTGCCGAGATCGACCCGGGAGGCGAGCTCGCGCAGCATGAACTCCGACAGCGGCTGCGCGGTCGAGAGCATCGCCTCGAAGCCCTCGGGGCCGTGCTCGCGGACGTAGCTGTCGGGGTCGTGCTCGGGCGGCAGGAACA
>DASPJX010000341.1:0-3504 GCA_035628395.1 Burkholderiaceae bacterium
GCGCGTCGAGCGACAGCGGCGCGACCGCGAGGTCGAGCGGTGCGGCGAGCGCCGCGTCGCGCCAGCGCAGCCGGCCGTCCGCGACCGTCAGCGCGTCGACGCGCAGCGCGCGCGGGCCGGCGACGTGCGGAGATCCAGGCGCTGCGCCGGACGGGGAGGCAACGGCGGCGGGAGACACCGCGGACGCGGACGACGCGGACGCGCCCGAGGGCGAGGTCGACGCAGGCGAAGGCGACGCCGAAGAGGACGATGCCGCGGACGAGGGCGGCTCAGGCGAGGGCGACTGAGACGCGGGCGCCGCAGACGCGGGCGACGCCGGCAAGGGCGCCGCGGCCACCGCCTGCGTCGCGGCCGGCCATTCCAGCGTCCCGTCCGCGCGACGTCCCGCGGTCGCGCGGGGCGCGCGCAGCGTCAGCGCTCTCACGTGCACCGTCCCGTCGAGCGGGCGCGAGGGCGCGAGCGCGAGCGCGATCGAGTCGACCGCGATCCGCTCCTCGCCCGCGGCGTCGAGCACGCGCAGCGCGTCGAGCGTCGCCTCGCCCGAGACCTCGAGCCGCTGCGCCGCCTCGCCGCGCGCCGCCTGCCAGGCGGCCTTCGCGTCGACGCCGATCGTGCCGCCGGCCACGCGCACGTCGGCCGGCAGTCGCACCCAGGGCAACGCGGCGGCGAGCGGCAGCGCGTCGAGGCGCAGCGTGCCGTCGGCGGCCGGCCGCTCGGCGAAGGGCGTGGCGCTCGCCGCGAGCCTCGCCGGCCGGCCCTCGAACGTGAAGGCGGCCTTCAGCGTCGCGGGCGTCGCCGCGTCCTCGCGCCGGTTCGTCAGCCGCGCGGCCTCGAGCGCGATCGCGTCGGCCGTGCGGCGCGCGCCGACGACGCGGTCGTCGAACTCGATCCGACCGCGCTCGATCGCGATCCGGTCGACGCGCCACTCGGTGCGACGGTCGGACGAGGGCGGGCCGCCGAAGCGCTCGACGACGTCGGCGAAGTCGAAGCGATCGGGCGCGACGCGCGCCACGCGCAGCCGCGGCGCGTCGATCTCGACGTCCTCGACGACCACGGGGCCGCGCAGCAGCGACCCGGTGTCGAGCTTGAGCCGCAGCGACTCGACCTCGACGGCGGCCGGGCCCCCCGCCGCGCCCGCGACCGAGAGCCCGGACAGCACGATGCGGCCGGAGAACGGCGAGACCTCGATCCGCGCGATCCGCAGCTCGCGCCCGATCGCCTCGCCCGCGCGAGCCGCGATCCGGTCGCGCTGCAGGTTCGGTCCCCAGGTCAGCGCCGCGATCGCCAGCACGACGAGCAGCGCCGCGACGAGCGCGGTCCACAGCAGCGCGCGGGCGACCGCACCCGCCTGCCGCGCGCGCGGGGCGCGTCGCGGCGTCGCGCGCGCGGCGGACCGGCGCGAAGGGGCGGGGAGGCGGCGGGTCACGGGCGCTGCGGCGACGGGTCTCGGACGGATGCGTCGATTCTAGAAGGATCGGCCCCGTCGCACCGGCGCCGGGCGACGGGCGGGCTCAGACGCCGAGCAGCGCGCGCAGCTCGAGCGGATGCGCGACCGTCGCGTCGGCGCCCCAGGTCCGCGGCGGCCGGTCGGCGCCGCAGTAGCCGTAGGCCGCGGCCACCGTGCGCATGCCCGCCGCGCGACCGGCCTCGACGTCGCGCAGGTCGTCGCCGACGTAGACGCAGGCGTCCGCGGCGACGCCGGCGAGCCGTGCGGCGTGCAGCAGCGGCTCGGGATGCGGCTTCGCGTGCGCCGTGGTGTCGCCGCCGATCGCGGTCGCCGAGCGCTCGCCGAGCCCGAGGCCGGCGAGGATCGGACGCACGTAGCGCTCGACCTTGTTGCTGACGACCCCCCAGGGCACGCCGGCCGCCTCGAGTGCGTCGAGCAGCTCGGCCATCCCGTCGAACAGCCGCGTGTGCACGAGCATCCCGGTCTCGTAGCGGCGCAGGAACTCGGCGCGCAGCGCCTTGAACCCCGGGTCGTCCTTCTCGACGCCGAGCCCGCGGCCGATCAGGCCGCGCGCACCCATCGACGCGTAGGGGCGCAGCGCGTCGAGCGGCAGCGGCTCGAGCCCGCGCTCGACGCGCATCGCGTTGACCGGCGCGGCGAGGTCGGCCGCGGTGTCGGCGAGGGTGCCGTCCAGATCGAAGAAGACCGCGGCGGGGCGGGGGATCGCGCTCATGCCGCCCGCCTCGTCGCGACCAGGTAGTTGACGCTGACGTCGCCGTCGACGAGCCGGTACTCGCGCGTGAACGGGTTGTAGGCGAGCCCCGTCATCGCGGCCTGCTCGAGCCCGGCCGCGCGGGCCGCCGACATCAGCTCCGAAGGCCGGATGAACTTCTCGTATTCGTGGGTGCCCTTCGGCAGCAGGTTCAGCACGTACTCGGCTCCGACGATCGCGAACAGGAACGACTTCGGGTTGCGGTTCAGCGTGGAGAAGAACACCCATCCGCCCGGCTTCGCGAGCCGCGCGCACGCGGCCACCGTCGAGCGCGGGTCGGGCACGTGCTCGAGCATCTCCATGCAGGTGACGACGTCGTACGCGCCGGGTTCGCGGTCGGCCATCGATTCGGCGGCGATCTTCTCGTAACGCACGGGGACGCCCGACTCCAGGCCGTGGAGCTCGGCGACCTTCAGCGCCTTGTCGGCGAGGTCGATGCCGGTGACCGTCGCCCCGCGCGCGGCCATCGCCTCGGCGAGGATGCCGCCGCCGCAGCCGACGTCGATCGCGGTGCGACCGCCGAGCGGGCCGGCCAGGCGCTCGATCCAGCCGAGTCGCAGCGGGTTGATCCGGTGCAGCGGGCGGAACTCCGACTCCGGGTCCCACCAGCGCGCGGCGAGCGCCTGGAACTTGGCGATCTCGGCGGAGTCCGCGTTGAGCGGGCGCGCGTCGGCGTCGGGCGTGGCGGTGGCGGGCGAGGCGTCGGTCATCGGGTGCGGCGGATCCTGCGGGGGTCCGCCATTCTACGGACGCGCGGCGCGGGCCCCGCCGGAAACCCGGGATGCGCCTCGACGTCGGTCGCGCAAAAGAAAAAGCCCCGCACCAGGCGGGGCTTCCGGAGCGCGGAGCCCGAGGGCTCCGCGGATCGCGGCGGTCCGATCAGCGGATCGGACGGGTACCGACGACCTCGATCTCCACGCGGCGGTTCTTCGCGCGGCCTTCCGTCGACTTGTTGTCGGCGACCGGCTGCTTCTCGCCCTTGCCCTCGGTGTAGACGCGGTTCGCCTCGATGCCGCGGCTGACCATGTAGGCCTTGACGGCCTCGGCACGGCGCAGCGACAGCTTCTGGTTGTACGCGTCCGAGCCCACCGAGTCGGTGTGGCCGACGGCGATGATCACTTCGAGCGTGATGGCCTTGATCTTGCCGACCAGGTCATCCAGCTTGGCCTTGCCTTCGGGCTTCAGGACCGCGCGGTCGAAGTCGAAGAACGTGTCGGCCGCGAACGTGACCTTCTCGCTGGTCGGCTTCGGCGGGGCCGGCGGCGGCGGGGCCGGGGGAGCCGGC
>DASPJX010000342.1:0-20562 GCA_035628395.1 Burkholderiaceae bacterium
CCCTGCACCTCGATCTTCCCGGCGTCGCCCTCCTTCAGCGGCTGGGTGAGCCGCGTCTGGATGTAGCCGAACGCGACCGAGTTGACCGTCACGTGGTAGCGGCCCCACTCCTTGGCGAGCGTCTTCGTCAGGCCGTTGATACCGGCCTTCGCCGCCGAGTAGTTCGACTGGCCCGCGTTGCCGTTGACGCCCGAGGTCGACGAGATGTTCACCACCTTGCGCACCACGCGCCGGCCCTCGGCGGCCTCGCGCTCGACCGCGGGCTTCAGGTGGCCGAAGAACGCGCGCAGGATCCGGAACGGCGCCTTCAGGTGGACGTCGAGGATCGCGTCCCACTGCTCGTCGCCCATCTTCTGGATCACGCTGTCCCAGGTGTAGCCGGCGTTGTTGACGACGACGTGCGCGTCGCCGAAGGCCTCGACCGCGGTGCGCACGATCCGCTCGCCGAAGTCGGGCGCGGCGACGTCGCCGTTGCAGGCGACCGCCTCGCCGCCCAGGCCGCGGATCAGGCCGATCGTCTCGTTCGCCGGCCCCTCGTCGAGGTCGTTGACGACGACGCGCGCGCCGTCGCGCGCGAGCCTGAGGGCGATGGCCTGGCCGATGCCGCGGCCCGAGCCGGTGACGATGGCCACGCGGCCGTCGAGCTGTCCCATGGTGTCTCCTCGGATGGATGATCGCGCGCCGGCACGCCGGTTTGACGCACCGCGCCGCCGGCGGCGATTCTAGCGAACCGATCCCACCGGGGCCCGGCCGCCGTCCGGACCGCCCCCGCTCCCGGAGACCCCTTCATGGCCGCACGCGCGATCTATTCCGAAGAGCACGAGCAGTTCCGCGAGCAGGTGCGCCGCTTCTGCGAGCGCGAGGTCGCGCCGCGCTTCCGCGACTGGGAGAAGGCGGGCATCACGCCGCGCGCGTTCTGGCGCGCCGCCGGCGACGCCGGCCTGCTGTGCACGACGATCCCGACCGCGTACGGCGGCGGCGGCGGCACGTTCCTGCACGCCTGCGTGGTCACCGAGGAGCTGGTGCGCATCGGCGCGAACCTCGGCGTCGCGGTGCACTCCGACATGGTCTCGCCGTACCTGCTCCACTACGGGAGCGAGTCGCTGAAGCGCCGGCTGCTGCCGCGGCTGTGCGCCGGCGAGATCGTCGGCTCGATCGCGATGACCGAGCCCGGCACCGGCAGCGACCTGAAGAGCATCCGCACGACCGCGGTGCGCGACGGCGACCATTGGGTCATCCGCGGCCAGAAGGTCTGGATCACCAACGGCGTCAACTGCGGCGTCGTGCTCGTCGCCTGCAAGACCGATCCGGCGGCGGGCGCGAAGGGGGTGTCGCTGATCGCCGTCGAGGAGGGCACGCCCGGCTTCTCGAAGGCCGGCCCGATGGACAAGATCGGCCTGAAGGCGCAGGACACCGCCGAGCTCTTCTTCGACGACGTCCGCGTGCCGCTCGACAACCTCGTCGGCGAGGAGGGGCGGGGCTTCCGCTACCTGATGGAGCAGCTGCCGCAGGAGCGGCTCGTGATCGCGGTCCGCTGCGCCGCGATGCTCGAGGCCCAGCTCGAGGCCACCCATCGCTACGTGTCGGAGCGCAAGGCCTTCGGCACGCCGGTGATCGACTTCCAGAACACCAAGTTCAAGCTCGCCGAGGCGAAGGCCTACGGCACGATGCTGCGCGCCTTCGTCGACGCCTGCGTCGCCGAGCACGTCGAGCGCGGGATCACGAGCGAGAAGGCCGCGATGGCGAAGCTCGTCGCCACCGAGACGCTCGGCCGCTTCCTCGACGAGTTCCTGCAGCTGCACGGCGGCTACGGCTACTCGAACGAGTACGGGATCGGCCGCGCCTGGGTCGACGCCCGCGTGCTGCGGATCGCGGGCGGCACCTCCGAGGTGCTGAAGGACATCGTGTCGCGGGGGCTGTGAGGCCCCGCGACGCGAGCGAGCCGGTCAGTCGGCGACGCGCAGCACCAGCTTGCCGAAGTTCTCGCCGTCGAACAGCCGCAGCAGCGCCTCGGGGAAGGTGTCGAGCCCCTCGACGACGTCCTCGCGCGAGGTGAAGCGACCCTCGCGCATCCAGCCGGCGATGTCGCGGATCGCCTCGCCGTAGCGGTTCGCGTAGTCGAAGACGACCATGCCCTCCATACGCGCCCGGTTGACCAGCAGCGACAGGTAGTTCGACGGACCGACGACCGGGCCGGTGTTGTTGTACTGCGAGATCGCGCCGCAGATCACGATCCGGGCCTTGCGGTTGATCCGCGTGAGCACGGTGTCGAGGATCTCGCCGCCGACGTTGTCGAAGTAGACGTCGACGCCCTTCGGGCAGTGCTGCTTGAGCCCGTCGCGCACGCTGCCGGCCTTGTAGTCGATGCACGCGTCGAAGCCGAGCTCGCGCACGACGAAGTCGCACTTCGCCTGCCCGCCCGCGATGCCGACGACGCGGCAGCCCTTGATCTTGGCGACCTGCCCGACCGTCTGGCCGACGGCGCCCGCGGCGCCCGAGACGACGACGGTCTCGCCGGCCCGCGGCTGCCCGACCTCGAGCAGCCCGAAGTACGCGGTCATGCCCGGCATGCCGAGCGCGTTCAGCCACTTCGGCAGCGGCGCGAGCGAGGGATCGATCTTGACGAGCCCCGCGCGGCGCACGCCCGCCTCGTCGAGGCCGCAGTACCGCTGCACGCCGAGCACGCCGCTCACGTGGTCGCCGACGGCGAACCCGGGATGGCTCGACGCGACCACGCGACCGACGCCGCCGGCGCGCATCACCTCGTCGATCCCGACCGGCTCGATGTAGCTCTTGCCCTCGTTCATCCAGCCGCGCATCGCGGGGTCGAGCGAGAGCATCAGCGTCTGCACGAGCACGCCGCCGGGCATCGGCTCGGGCATCGGCGCGTCGACGATGCGCCAGTCGTCGCGGCCGGGACGGCCGACGGGGCGGGAAGCCAGGCGGACCTGGCGGTTGGAACTCGACGTCATCCGGTTGCGCTCCTCGGGAAGTCCGGTCACCAGTCGGGCGAGCGCTTCTCGAGGAAGGCCTGGACCCCCTCGAGCGCGCTCCCGTCCATCATGTTGCAGGCCATCACCTGGCCGGCCAGCTGGTAGGCGGCTTCGGTGCCCATCTCCAGCTGGCGGTAGAACAGGCCTTTGCCGGCGGCGATCGCCTCGCGCGGCTTGGCGACGATCCGGGCGACGAGCGCCTCGACCGTCGCGTCGAGCGATCCGGCGGGCACGGCCTCGTTGACCAGCCCCTGCTCGACCGCCTCGCCCGCCCCGACGAAGTCGCCGGTCAGCAGCATCCGCATCGCGGCCTTGCGCGACAGGTTGCGCGACAGCGCCACCGACGGCGTCGAGCAGAACAGTCCGAGGTTCACGCCGGAGACCGCGAAGCGCGCGTCGTCCGCCGACACCGCGAGGTCGCAGGCGGCGACGAGCTGGCAGCCGGCCGCGGTCGCGATGCCGTGCACGCGCGCGATCACCGGCTGCGGCATGCGCTGGATCGCGAGCATCGTGCGGCTGCACCGCGCGAAGAGCTCGCGGTAGTACTCGTGCGACGGCGCGGCGCGCATCTCCCGCAGGTCGTGCCCCGCGCAGAACGCCGGGCCGCGCCCGCCGATCACGACCGCCCGCACCGACGGGTCGTCGGCGATCGCCGCGAGCTCGGCGGCGAGCGCCTCGAGCAGCGCCTCCGACAGCGCGTTGTACGCCTTCGGCCGGTTCAGCCACAGCCAGGCGACCGGGCCGCGGTCGATCCGCTCGAGCGGCGGCGCCCCGGCGTCGGGACGGTCGGCGGACGCGGGGCGTTCGGCGGCGGGACGGGCGGCCATGGCGGGGTCTCCTCGGGGATCGGGGTGCGCGGCGGGGCCGCGGCGGCGGGGCGGACGCCCCACGGCGCGCGCCGACGTCCCGCACCGGCCGTCGGCCGACCGCCGGGACGTCCCGAGCCATAGATTACACTCGCCCGGCCTACTCTCCAGGGTCCCATGCTCGAACGAATCCAGGCCGTCGCCGCGCAGGTCGGCAGCGTGGTGGTCGGCAAGCAGCCGCAGATCCGGCTCGCCCTCGCCTGTCTGCTCGCCCGGGGCCACCTCCTGATCGAGGACCTGCCCGGCGTGGGCAAGACGACCCTCGCGCACGCGCTCGCGATCTCGCTCGGCCTCGAGTTCAAGCGCGTGCAGTTCACCAACGACCTGCTGCCGTCGGACATCGTCGGCGTGTCGGTGTTCGAGCGCGACAACGCGCGCTTCGTCTTCCATCCGGGACCGGTGTTCTCGCAGGTGCTGCTCGCCGACGAGATCAACCGCGCCTCGCCCAAGACGCAGAGCGCGCTGCTCGAGGCGATGGAGGAGCGGCAGGTGTCGGTCGACGGCGAGCCGCGCCGCCTGCCCGAGCCGTTCTTCGTGATCGCGACGCAGAACCCGCAGGACCAGATCGGCACGTTCCCGCTGCCCGAGTCGCAGCTCGACCGCTTCCTGATGTGCATCGAGCTCGGCTACCCGGACCCCAAGTCGGAGCGCGCGCTGCTCGAGGGCCAGGACCGGCGCGACCTGGTCGCGCGGCTCGAGCCGCGGATGCGGCCGTCCGACCTGGTCGAGGCGCAGCGCATGGTCCGCGCGATCCGCACCTCGCCCGCGCTGCTCGACTACGTGCAGAACCTGCTGACCCACAGCCGGCGCGCCCCGGTCTTCTCCGAGGGGCTGAGCCCGCGCGCCGGGCTCGCGCTGCTGCAGGCGGCGCGCGCCTGGGCGATGCTCGACGGCCGCAACCACGTGCTGCCCGACGACGTGCAGGCGGTGCTGACCGCGGTCGCCGGCCACCGGCTGCGCCCCGCCAAGGGCTCGGCCACCGGGCATCGCGCGCGCGCCGAGCTCGTCGCCGAGCTGACGAAGGCGGTCGCGGTCCCCTGACCCGGCCCCCGGTGCACGACATGCAGGCGCAGGCCACCGGCTGGGTCGATCGCCTCGCGCCGCGGCTCGGGCTGGTGCGCGGGCCGCAGGCCGGCGACCTGCGGCTCGACCGGCGCCGCGTCTACGTGCTGCCGACGCGCGCCGGGCTGCTGTTCGGCGCGTCGCTCGGCACGATGCTCGTCACCTCGATCAACTACTCGCTGTCGCTCGGCTACGCGATGACCTTCCTGCTGGCGGGCGTCGGGCTGGCGGCGATGCTGCAGACCTGGCGCAACCTGATCGGCCTGGTGCTGCGTCCGGGCCGCGCCGAGCCGGTGCACGCCGGCGAGCTGGCCGAGCTCGGCGTCGTGCTGCGCAACGTCGGCGGGGCCGACCGCTTCGCGCTCGAGCTGCAGGTGCCGGGCACCGCGCAGCCGACCCGCATCGACGTGACCGCCAACACCGAGCCGCTGATCGTCGTCGCGCTGCCCACCGAGCGGCGCGGCTGGATGGTCGCGCCGCGGATGAAGCTCTCGACGACCTGGCCGCTCGGGCTGTGGACGGCCTGGGCGTGGTGGCATCCGATGGTCCGCGTGCTGGTGTTGCCGCGCGCCGAGAACCCGCCGGCGCCGCTGCCCGAGCTCGGCGGCGGCGGCACCGAGCGCGGCGGCCGCGGCGAGGACGACGTCGCCGCGATCCGTCCGTTCCGCGAGGGCGACTCGCCGCGCCGGCTCGCCTGGAAGGCGATGGCGCGCACCGGCGGCGACTCGCTGCTCGTGCGCGAGTTCGAGGGCGGCAGCGGCGGACGCCTGTGGCTCGACTGGAACGACCTGCCGCCCGGGCTCGACGTCGAGGCGAGGCTGTCGCGACTGACCCGCTGGGTGATCGACGCCGAGGCCGCGGGGCTGCGCTACGGCCTCGTGCTGCCGAACGCCCGGCTCGATCTCGACGGCGGCGCCGCCCACCGCGCCGCCTGCCTGGAAGCGCTGGCGCTCGCGCCGCGCTGAGCCCGATGGCGCGCCCCCGACGGTCCGGCCTCGGCTTCTCGCTGCGCGTGCTCGGCGGCACGCTCGGCGGCGACTGGGAGCGCGAGCGCCGCGACACGCTGTTCCTGATGGGCGCGATCGCGCTCGCCGTGCTGCCGCAGGTCGCGCACCTGCCGCTCTGGTGCACCGCCGGCTTCTTCCTGCTGTTCGCGTGGCGGCTCGCGCTGCTGTTCGGCGGCCGCGGCCTGCCCGGCGGGGCGCTGCGGATCGCCGCCGGCGCCGCCTGCACCGCGGCCGTGCTCGCCGAGTACGACACGCTGCTCGGGCGCGAGGCCGGGGTCGCGCTGCTCGTGCTGTTCCTCGGCCTGAAGCTGATGGAGATGCGGGCGCGTCGCGACCTGTTCGTCGTGATCTTCCTGTGCTTCTTCCTGCTGCTGACCGGCTTCTTCCACTCGCAGTCGCCGTGGGCCGCGCTCGCCGCGGGCACGGCGGTGTTCGCGCTGCTCGCGGCGATGCTGACGATGCAGTTCGGGCAGCGCGAGGCGCCGATCGCGCGGCGCTTCCGCATGGTGGGCGTGCTGCTGCTGCAGGCGCTGCCGATCGCCGCGGTGCTGTTCGTGCTGTTTCCGCGGCTGAGCGGCCCGCTCTGGGGGCTGCCGGACGACGCCCACGGCGGACGCACCGGGCTGTCGGACACGATGGCCCCGGGGCAGATCGCGAAGCTCGCGCGCGACGAGTCGGTCGCGTTCAGGGTCTCGTTCGAGGGCGAGGCGCCCCCGCCGTCGGCGATGTACTGGCGCGGCCCGACGCTCGGGCGCTTCGACGGGCGCAGCTGGCGTCCGGTGCGCCACGAGGTGGCCGCGCCGCCGCGGCCGCAGGCGACGCTGCCCGAGGGCGGCACGTCGATCCGCTACCGCAGCACGCTCGAGCCGCACGCGCGCCGCTGGCTGTTCGCGCTCGACGTGCCCGTCGAGCTGCCGCGCGCGCCGGGGCTCGCGGTGTCGCTCGCCCCCGAGTTCGAGGTGCTCGCCGCCGATCCGGTCGTGGGCCGCACGCGCTTCGACGCGGTCGCGCGTCTCGACGCGGCGATCGGCCTGAACGAGACCCGGCTGTCGCTGCAGAACTGGATCGACCTGCCGCCGGCGCGCAACCGCCGCACGCTCGAGATGGCCGCGCGCTGGGTCGCCGAGGAGCAGGACCCGGCCCGGCTCGTGCAGCGCGCGCTCGCGATGTTCCGCGACGGCGCGTTCCGCTACACGCTCGAGCCGCCGCTGCTCGACGACGAGCCGGTCGACCGCTTCCTGTTCGAGACGCGGGCGGGCTTCTGCGAGCACTTCTCGTCGGCCTTCGTCGTCCTGATGCGCGCGCTCGACATCCCGGCGCGCGTCGTGACCGGCTACCTGGGCGCCGAGCGCAATCCCGGCGACGACTACTGGATCGTCCGTCAGGCCGACGCGCACGCGTGGGCCGAGGTCTGGCTCGCGGGCCGGGGCTGGGTGCGCGTCGACCCGACCGCGGCGGTCGCGCCCGAGCGGATCGAGCGCGGCTCGTCGGCGGTCGGCGGCGCGCGCGCGGCGCGCGACGACGACGCGCTCGGCCGCGGCGCGCGGTGGCTCGCGCAGTGGCGCTTCGCGCTCGACTCGTTCGCCCACGGCTGGAACCAGTGGGTGCTCAGCTACGACCGCGGCCGCCAGCAGACGCTGCTGGCCGGCCTCGGGCTCGACGTCGGCGACCCGCGCGCGGTGGCCGGCGCGCTGGCCGGCGCGCTCGCCGCCGCGCTCGCGGTGATCGCGCTCGTCACGCTGCGCCCCCGGGCGGCCCGCGACCCGGTCGAGCGGGCCTACGACGACTTCTGCCGGCGGCTCGCCGCGATCGGCGCACCGCGCGTGCGGCACGAGACCGCGAGCCGCTACCTCCACCGCGTCGACCGGCTCCTCGAGCCGTCCGAGGCGGCCCTCGCCCGCGACATCGTCGCGGCCTACAACCGGCTGCGGTACGATCCCGACGCCGTCACGCCCGAGCGCGTGCGCGACCTGCGCCGCCTGGTGAAAGCATTCCAACCCTGATGTCCCGCCGTCCCCTCCCGTCCGTCCGCGCCGCGGCCGCCCTGTCCGTCGCGGCCTGCCTCGCGCTGGCCGGCCCCGCCGGCGCGCAGCCGGCCCCCGACCGTCCCGCGGCGAAGCCCGCCCGGGCCGCGCCCGCGCCCGCTCGCGCGACCCCGCCCTCCGCCGCTCCCGCCCCGGCCCCCGACTTCGCCGCCCGCGACGACGTCCGCGCCTTCGTGCGCGAGATGGTCGAGCGCCACGGCTTCGACGAGCCGGCGCTGCTCGCCGTCTTCGGGCGCACCCGCGGCGCCGAGACGGTCGCGCGGCTGATGTCGCCCGCGCCGCCCGGCTTCCGCCGCTCGTGGATCGCGTACCGGGGGCGCTTCGTCGAGCCGATCCGCATCCGCGAGGGGCTGCGCTTCTGGCGCGACAACGCCGAGACCGTGCGGCGCGCGTCCGAGCGCTGGGGCGTGCCGCCCGAGATCCTGGTGTCGATCATCGGCGTCGAGACGATCTACGGCCGCCAGGTCGGCGACTTCCGCGTGATGGACGCGCTGACGACGCTGGCGTTCGACTACCCGCGTCGCGCCGCGTACTTCCGCGAGGAGCTCGAGCAGTACCTGCTGCTCGCGCGCGAGTCCGGGTTCGACCCGCTCGAGTGGCGCGGCTCGTTCGCCGGCGCGGTGGGGCTGCCGCAGTTCATGCCGGGCAGCGTCCGCCGGCACGCGGTCGACTTCGACGGCGACGGCCGCGTCGACCTGCGCCACAGCGTGCCCGACGCGATCGGCAGCGTCGCGCGATTCCTCGCCGACCACGGCTGGCGGTCCGGCGCGCCGACCCACTTCACCGCCACCGTCGAGGACGAGGCGCGCGCGAAGCCGGCGGTCGAGGCCGGCATCCCGCCGAAGCTCACCTCGCTCGAGCTCGCCGAGCTGGGCGTGACCAGCCCCCAGGAGATCCCGGTCTCGGAGCGGCTCGCGCTGATCGACCTGCCGAACGGCGACGACACCACGCACTACGTGATCGGCGCGAACAACTTCTGGGTGATCACCCGCTACAACCGCTCGTACTTCTACGCGATGGCGGTGATCGACCTGGCGCGCGCGCTGCGAGAGGGGATGGGCGCGGCGCAGGCGAGCCTGTCGGCGCGCTGAGCGCCCGGTGCCGCGGCGCGCCCGGTGCGCCGCGGCCTCAGCGGCGCGCGAGCGTCATCGCGACGCCGGTGGCCACGATCAGCCCCATGCCCGCGAGCGCGAGCACGTCCGGAAAGGTGCCGAACACCGCCCAGCCGAGCCCGATCGCGGCCACCACCTGCGCGTACGCGTACGGCGCGAGCGTCGACGCGTCGGCGCGCTCGTAGGCGCGCACCAGCATCAGGTGCCCGATCGCGCCGACCAGGCCGGCGAAGGCGGCGAGCGCGACGTGCCAGGCGGCGACCGGCGGGGTCCAGTACATCGGCACCAGCCCGGTCAGCAGCACCGTCGCGACCAGCGCCCCGATGAACAGCGTCGACACGCCGTCGTCGACGCCGGCGAGCCGGCGCGTGAGCAGCGCGTAGCCGGCGGCGAACACCGCGGCCACCAGCGGCAGCACCGCCTGCGGCCCGAACAGCGCCCCGCCCGGGCGCACGATCAGCAGCACGCCGGCGAAGCTCGAGAGCAGCGCCCACGCGGTGCCGCGCGGCGCGCGCTCGCGCAGCCACAGCACCGCGAGCGCGGTCACCAGGATCGGCGAGGTCGACACCAGCGCGGTCGCCTCGGCCTGCGGCAGCACGGCCAGCGCCGAGAAGAACGCCATCGCCGACATCCCCAGGCACAGCCCGCGGGCGACCTGCAGCGCCGGCGCCCGGGTCGAGACGAGCCCGGCCCCGCGCCTGGGCACCCACAGCAGCGCCATCAGCAGCACGTGGAACGCGTAGCGCGCCCAGGCCACCAGCGGCGTCGGATAGGTCTGGGCGAGGTACTTGACCGTGGTGTCGAGCACCGCGAACGACGCGCTCGCGCAGACCGCGAGCCCGATGCCGGCGAGCACGCGGTCGCGCTCGCGCGCGCCCTCGGACGGCGGGCTCACCCGCCGAACAGCCCGGTCGACAGGTAGCGGTCGCCGCGGTCGCAGACGACGAAGACGATCGTCGCGCCGTCGAGCGACTCGGCCAGCCGCAGCGCGATGCAGCACGCGCCGGCGGCCGACGGTCCGCAGAAGATCCCCTCCTCGGCCGCGAGCCGGCGCGCCATCGCCTCGGCGTCGGCCTGCGACACCTCCTCGACGCGGTCGATGATCGCGTGGCGGCGGATCGCCGGCACGTAGGCCTCGGGCCACTTCCGGATGCCGGGGATCGACGAGCCGTCGGTCGGCTGCGCGCCGACGACGACGATCCGCGCATCGCGCTCCTTCAGGTAGCGCGAGACCCCGGTGATCGTGCCGGTCGTGCCCATCGCCGACACGACGTGCGTGACCGTGCCGGCGGTGTCGTGCCAGATCTCGGGGCCGGTGGTCTCGTAGTGCGCCGCCCAGTTGTCGTCGTTCGCGAACTGGTCGAGCACCTTGCCGCGCCCCTCGGCCTGCATCCGCAGCGCCAGGTCGCGCGCGCCCTCCATGCCCTCCTGGCGCGTCACCAGGATCAGCTCGGCGCCGTAGGCCTTCATCGACGCGCGCCGCTCGAGCGAGAGGTTGTCCGGCATGATCAGCACCATCCGGTAGCCGCGGATCGCGGCGACCATCGCGAGCGCGATGCCGGTGTTGCCCGAGGTCGCCTCGATCAGCGTGTCGCCGGGACGGATCTCGCCGCGCGCCTCGGCGCGCGCGATCATCGCGAGCGCCGGCCGGTCCTTGACCGAGCCGGCCGGGTTGTTGCCCTCGAGCTTGCCGAGGACGACGGTGCCGCGCGCGTCGACGGCCGCGCCGGGCAGCCGCTGCAGCCGCACCAGCGGGGTGCGGCCGATCGTCGCGTCGATCGTGGGGTAGACGGGTCGGGTGCTCATCGCTCGCTCAGCGCTCCGCGGTCTCGGGTTCGGTCGGTGCGGGGGCCGGCACCGGCAGCGCGTCGCCGCTCGCGCCGAGCCGCTCGACCCCGGGCAGCTCGGAGCGCAGGATCGCGTCGCGCAGCGCCTCGATCGCCGCGACCCGCGTGAAGCTGCGGCGCCAGGCGAGCACGACGCGCCGGGACGGCGGCGGCGGCTCGAACGGCACGTACGCGAGCAGCCCGTCGTCGCGGCGGCGCCCGTCGAGCACCGACGGCGGCTGCGCCATCCAGGGCAGCACGGTGACGCCGATGCCCGAGGCGACCATGTGGCGGATCGTCTCGAGCGACGAGCCCTCGAAGGTCTTCTGGATGCCCGCGCTCGCCTGCGAGTAGCGCGACAGCTCGGGGCAGACCTCGAGCACCTGGTCGCGGAAGCAGTGGCCGGTGCCGAGCAGCAGCATCGTCTGGCGCTTCAGCTCGGTCGTGGACACCGTGCGGCGGCGCCCCCACGGATGGTCGCGCGGCACCGCGACGACGAAGGGCTCGTCGTACAGCGGGCAGGTCGCGAAGCCCTGCTCGGGGAACGGCTCGGCCAGCAGCGCGACGTCGATGTCGCCCTGGCGCAGCAGCTCGATCAGCCTCACGGTGAAGTTCTCCTGCAGCAGCAGCGGCATCTGCGGCGCGTCGTCGATGACGCGCCGCATGACGCGCGGCAGCAGGTAGGGACCGATCGTGTGGATGACCCCGACGCGCAGCGCGCCGGCGAGCGGGTCGCGCCCCTCCTTGGCGATCTCGCGGATCGCGGCGGTCTCGTCGAGCACGCGCTGCGCCTGCTCGACGATGCGCAGCCCCACCGGGGTCACGCTCACCTCGACGCCGCCGCGCTCGAACAGCGCGACGCCGAGCTCGTCCTCGAGCTTGCGGATCGCGACCGACAGCGTCGGCTGGCTCACGTGACAGGCCTCGGCCGCGCGCCCGAAGTGACGCTCGCGCGCGACCGCGACGATGTACTTGAGCTCGGTCAGGGTCATCGACCGATTCTAGCAGCCGGCTCCGCGGGTCCCGTCCGGCCGCGCGGAGCCGCGCGGCGCCGGGCGTCCGCCCGGGCCGACGCCGGCGTGGGCGCTTAGCGCGCCGGGGCCGGGAGCGTCGCGGTGCGCGACCCGCGCGGGTCGATCGGCGGCCACCCCGCGAGCGGCGACGACGCGCCGGTCGCGAACGGCTGCAGCGCGGTGCTGAGCGCGAACGCGCAGCCGCCGAGCGCGAGGTCGGCGCGGGCGAACGCGCCCGCGACGTCGACCGCGAGCTCGCCCGCGGCGCGCAGGTCGCCGCCGCCGATCACGAGGCGCCGCCCGATCCGCCACCCCGACTCGCCGATCTCGCGCCGGATCGAGGCGAGCTGGTCGAGCCGCGCGACGATGCTGTCCTGCAGCGAGCGGCGCTCGATCGCGTGGCGCAGCGCGAGCACCGGCCGGTGCGGATCGCCGCGGTGGTCGAGCAGCACGTAGTCGTCGAACAGCCCGCGCTCGCAGAGCCGCAGCGCGACGTCGGCCTCGGACGCGGCCACCGCGAGCAGCACGCAGTGCCGCCGCGACGGGCCGCCCGCCCGATCGCGGAACAGGCGGGCGCAGGCCGCCTCGGCGGCGTCGGCGTCGCCGAGCGCGACCACCACCGCGGCGACCGGCTCCCGGGCGAGCACCTCGCGCGCGAGCGCCTCGTCGGCGACCACCCGCGTCTCGAAGGCTTCCGACACGCGGGCCGCCATGCGCGCCGCCGCGGCGCCGCCGATCACGAGAATCCGTCCGTTGCCGTCCACGTGCGCCTCGCATGCTGCGGTTCGAAACCGGGTGACCGATCTTGACCGCGGGGGGCCGGCGGGGCCATGCGATCATGTACCTAGTGGATACCCGCCGAGCGAGCGCCATGCCCCGCATCCCCTATGTCCCGAGCGACCTCTCGGAGCCCCGCGACGTGGTCGACGCCGTCCGCGCCCGCCGCGGCGGGCGGCTGCTGAACCTCGACCGGATGCTGCTCCACAGCCCGCCGGTCGCGAAGGGCTGGAACGCGCTGCTCGGCGCGGTGCGCACCGACCTCGCGCTGTCGCCGAAGCTGCGCGAGCTCGCGATGTGCGCGGTCGCCGCTCTGAACCGCGCCGACTACGAGTGGGGGCACCACGCGCCGCTCTACGTCGCGGCCGGGGGCACCGACGCGCAGCTCGAGGCGATGCGCGACCCGGTCGCGGCCGCGCGGGACGCCTCGCTCTTCGACGCGGCCGAGCGGGCCGCGCTCGCGCTCACCGTCGAGATGACCCGCGACGTGCGGGTCGCCGACGCGACGATGGACGCGGTGCGGGCCGCGCTCGGCGACGACCGCCGGGTGTTCGAGCTGGTGACGACGATCGCCGCGTACAACATGGTGTCGCGGGTGCTCGTCGCGCTGGGCGTCGAGCCCGAGTGAGCGGGCCCGACGCGCGTCGCGCCGTCGTGCGCCGCGCTCAGGCGGCGAGCCGCTCGAAGCGCATCGAGGCCCGGCAGCGCAGGCAGCGGTAGCCCTGCCGCAGCGCGGTCGCGTGGCGACGCGCGGTCAGCCAGTGCGGCGTCGGGCAGTCGCAGTCCCAGCGGTACGGCCGGGGCGCCGCCGACGCGCGCGTCGTGTCGAACGGATGGCAGCGCCGCGGCGCGAGCCCGATCAGGCGCATCGTCTCCTGCCACTGCGGGCCGTGGGGCCGGATCAGCGGCCCGTGCCGCCGCGCGGCGGCGAGGTGCGCGAGCTCGTGGCCGACCACCTCGCGCACGAAGGCCTCGGGGTTCTCCTCGAGCAGCACCGGGTTCAGCTGGATGTGGTGGCGCGCCGACCACGCGCGTCCCGCCGCCTGCCCTCTCAGGTCGAAGCTCACCGTCGGCGGCTCGAGGCCGAAGCCCTGGGCGTTCAGCAGGTCGACGAGCTGGGCGAGGCGGGAGAGGCAGGCGGTCCGGAGGCGATCGGGCATCGTGGGCGGCGGGCGGGACGTGACGCGAAGGGGCGCCATCGTCCGTGCCGCGGGCCCGCGGCGCAAGACCGTTCGCGTCAGGGATGTCCGCAGACGCAGGGATGTCCGCAGGCCCGACGAGGGACGCGGGCGCCGCGATGTCCATGTGCGCCGCGATGCCGGTCGGCACCGCGTTGTCGGTGCGACGGGAGACGTCCCGAATCGGTTCAGGCCTTCAGGAAGTCCTCGCGTCCCGCGAGCCACCGCGCGAGGTGCGCGTCGATCGCCTCGGGCGGGCCCTGCAGCATCGCCGCCGCCTCCTCGCGGGCGGCGTCGACGAGGTCGGCGTCGCGCTCGAGGTCCGCGAAGCGCAGCAGCGCCATCCCCGACTGCCTCGCGCCGAGGAACTCGCCCGGCCCGCGCAGCTCGAGGTCGCGTCGCGCGATCTCGAAGCCGTCGGTGGTCTCGTACATCGTGCGCAGCCGCTCGCGCGCGTTCGCCGACAGCGGCCCGCGGTAGAGCAGCACGCAGACGCTCTCGGCGGTGCCGCGGCCGACTCGGCCCCGCAGCTGGTGCAGCTGCGCGAGCCCGAAGCGCTCGGCGTGCTCGATCACCATCAGCGACGCGTTCGGCACGTCGACGCCCACCTCGATGACGGTGGTCGACACCAGCAGGTCGATCTCGCCGGCGGCGAACGCGGCCATCGTCGCGGCCTTCTCCGCCGACGGCTGGCGGCCGTGCACGAGCCCGACGCGCAGGTCCTCGAGCTCCGCCTCGAGCTGCAGGTGCGTGTCGATCGCCGTCTGCAGGTCGAGCGCCTCGGACTCCTCGATCAGCGGGCACACCCAGTACGCCTGGCGACCCTGCGCGACGGCCATCCGCACGCGCTCGACGACCTCGTCGCGACGCGACTCGGCCACGAGCTTGGTGATCACCGGCGTGCGGCCCGGCGGCAGCTCGTCGATCACCGACACGTCGAGGTCGGCGTAGTACGTCATCGCGAGCGTGCGCGGGATCGGCGTGGCGCTCATCATCAGCTGGTGCGGCAGCGCCTCGCCGCGTCCGGCGCGCAGCGCGAGCCGCTGCGCGACGCCGAACCGGTGCTGCTCGTCGACGATCGCGAGCCCGAGCGCCGGCAGCTCGACCGACTCCTCGACGAGCGCGTGCGTGCCGACCAGCAGGTCGACCTCGCGCGCCGCGGCGGCCGCGCGGACCTTGCGCTTCTGCGCGGGCGACAGCGAGCCGGACAGCCACGCGACCCGCACGCCGAGCGGCTCGAGCCAGGGCACGAGCTTGCGGAAGTGCTGCTCGGCGAGGATCTCGGTGGGCGCCATCAGCGCGGCCTGCCGCCCGCTGCCGATCGCCTGCATCGCGGCGAGCGCGGCGATCACGGTCTTGCCGCTGCCGACGTCGCCCTGCAGCAGCCGGTTCATCGGCTCGCCGCCCGTCAGGTCGCGCGAGACCTCCGCCCACGCGCGGCGCTGCGCGCCGGTCAGCGCGAACGGCAGCGAGGCGAGCAGCCGCGCGGGCTGCGCCGCGTCGGTCAGCGGCACCGCGCTCTGGCGGGCGCGCGCCGCGCGGGCGCGCTTGAGCGACAGCTGCTGCGCGAGCAGCTCCTCGAAGACGAGCCGCCGCCACGCGGGATGGCTGCGGTCCTCGAGCGCCGACATCGGCACCTCGGGGGGCGGCTGGTGCAGCAGCCGCAGCGAGGCCATCAGAGGCGGCAGCCCCAGCCGCTCGGCGACGCCGGGCCGCACGGTGTCCGGCCATTCGGTGCGCGCCAGCGCGTCGAGCACGGTGCGGCGCAGCTCGGCCTGCCCGATGCCGGCCACCGTCGGGTACACCGGCGTGAGCCGCTGCGGCAGCCGCTCGCCGGGCGAGCTCATCCGGTAGCGCGGATGGACCATCTCCAGGCCGAACAGGCCGCCGCGCACCTCGCCGTGCGCGCGCACGCGCCGGCCGACCGCGAGCTGCCCGACCTGCGAGCCGTAGAAGTGCAGGAAGCGCAGCGACAGGCGCCCGGTGCCGTCGTCGAGCTCGACCTGCAGCATCCGGCGCGGCCGGGGCACGACCTCGCTGCGCACGATCTCGCCGGCCACCTGGCAGGTCTCGCCGCTGCGCGCCTCGGCGATCGGGACGATGCGGGTCTCGTCCTCGTAGCGCAGCGGCAGGTGCAGCAGCAGGTCGGCGTCGGTGCGGATGCCGAGCTTCTTGAACCGCCCGAGATCGGTCACCGCGCGACGCGGATCAGCCGAGGACCATCACCGCCTCGACCTCGAACAGCGCGCCGCGCGGCAGGCTGGCGACGCCGACGGTGGACCGGGCGGGATACGGCTGCACGAAGTGGCGCTGCATGATCTCGTTGACCTTCGGGAAGTGCGAGAGGTCCGTGAGGAACAGCGTCAGCTTGACGACGTCGGCCACCGAGCCGCCGGCGGCCTCGGCGACGGCCTTCATGTTGAGGAACGCGCGCTCGGCCTGCGCCTCCAGGCCGCCGTCGACGAGCTGCCCGGTGGCCGGGTCGAGGGCGATCTGGCCGGACAGCCAGACGGTGTTCCCGGTCCTCACGGCCTGCGAGTAGGGGCCGATGGCCGCGGGGGCGGCGGCGGTGGCGACGATGGTCTTCGACATGGCGGCTCGACGGTCGGGCGGGGGATGGCCGGATGGTAGCCGAAGGCGCGACCGGGCCTCGCGCCGCGCGGGCGCGCGTCGCCGCGGCGCCCCGCGGTCAGCCGCGGGACGCGACGGCCGGTCGCGGGTCGATCGGCACCTCGGTGCCGCAGGCCCGCTCGATCGCCGCGGCCGCCTCCAGCACGAGGTCCTCGCGGAAGCGCGGTCCGACGACCTGCACCCCCGTCGGCAGCCCGTCGACGACGCCGGTCGGCACCGAGATCGACGGCAGCCCGAGGAACGAGGTGGCGAACAGCCACACGTGCGACCGGTAGAGCCGCTCGACGCTGTCGTCGCTCTCGGTGTCGACGCCGTACGGCAGCGCGGGCTCCATCGCGACCGGGCAGAGCACCAGCGGCGCGTCGCGCAGGAACAGCTGCCAGCGCCGCAGGAACGTGGCGCGCGACGCGGTCAGCCGCATCAGCGACGGGACGTCGAGCTCGGGCGTGCGGCGCATCATCAGCTCGAACGCGCGGCGCGCCGGCGCGTCGCCGAGCCGCGCGACGGTCGGGGCGATCGTGCGGCGCGACTCGCCCTGCGCGAGGTCGTTCCACGCGAGGGCCGCGGCGGCCACGTCGGGCGGATCGGCCTCGACGACGGGCCAGCCCGCGTCGGCGAGGATCCGCGCCGCGCGACGCACGGCGGCCTCGACCGCGGGATGCGCGCCGACGCCGGCCGGGTCGACCGACACCGCGACGCGGCACGGGCGCGGCGGCTCGGGGCCCTCGAGCGGCAGCGGCACGTGCCACGGGTCGCGCGGATCGGGCGCGATCATCGCGGCGAGCGCGAGCCGCGCGTCGGCGACCGTCCGGGTGATCGCGCCCTGCACCGACACCCACTGCAGCGACAGCTGGCGCTCGCCCGGCGCGGTGCCGTTGAAGGCGGGCACCCGGCCCCAGGACGGCCGCAGCCCGACCGTGCCGGTGCAGTACGCCGGATAGCGGATCGAGCCGCCGCCGTCGTTGCCGTGTCCGATCGGGCCCATGCCGACCGCGACCGCGACCGCGGCGCCGCCGCTCGAGCCCCCCGGCGTGCGCGCCGCGTCCCAGGGGTTCAGCGTGCGGCCGTGCAGGTCGTTCTCGGTGTACCAGCGCATCGAGAACGCGGGCGTGTTGGTCCGCCCGACGATCACCGCGCCGGCCGCGCGCAGGTTCGCGATCACCGGCGCGTCCTCGGCGGCGAGCAGCCCGGCGAAGGCCTCGACGCCGTTCGTCGTCGGCAGCCCCGCCTGGTCGACGTTGACCTTGGTGGTGATCGGCACGCCGTGCAGCGGGCCGAGCGGCGCGCCCGCGGCGACCGCGCGGTCGGCGGCGTCGGCGGCGGCGAGCGCGGCGTCGGCCTGCACCGAGACGACCGCGTTGACCGCGGGGTTCGCGTCGGCGATGCGCTCGAGGCAGGCGGCCGCCGCCTCGCGCGCCGAGACGCGGCGGGTCCGGATCGCGTCGGCCAGCTCGACGGCGGTCAGCCGCCACGGGGGTTCGCTCATCGTGCGCTCGACTCGGACGGGGAAGGCGCCACTCTAGCCGTCCCGCCCTGACCGCGCGCGGCGGACGGGCCGACCGCGGCTCGCTCAGCGCCGGCGCAGCCGCGCCGCCTTCCTCGAGCCGTCGTAGAAGTCGCCGGGCCGCCGGCCGACCCAGCGCACGAACGCCGCGATCTCGGGCTGCGCGCGCAGCGCGTCCCAGTCGTCGGCGAACGCGGCGAGCTCGCGCTCGGTGAACGTGGCGTGCAGCTTGCGATGGCAGATCCGGTGCATGCGGACCGTGGCGGTGCCGCCGAGCGAGCGCGGCCGCGGATGGTGGAGGTCGACGCTCGGACCGTCGGGCAGCGGCCGGCCGCACAGCGGGCAGGCGGACTCCGGCGGCGACGGCACGAGCGGCCCCGCTTCGAGGATCTCGCGGGAAACCCGCAGCGAACGTCTGGCAACCATGGTCGAAACGCCGATTCCCGTACCATAACCCGGCCCCTCCCCGCCCCACCGGATTCCCCCCTCGATGTCCAGCCCCGATGGCCGCTCCGCCGACAGCCCCCCCATTCGCATCCGCGGCGCGCGCCAGAACAACCTGCGCGGCCTCGACCTCGACATTCCGACGGGCCAGTTGGTGGTCGTGACCGGCGTCTCGGGCTCGGGCAAGTCCTCGCTGGTGTTCGACACGCTGTACGCCGAGGGCCAGCGTCGCTACGTCGAGACCTTCTCGGCGTACGCGCGGCAGTTCCTCGACCGGATGGACAAGCCCCAGGTCGACCGGATCGAGGGCGTGCCGCCGGCGATCGCGATCGACCAGACCAACCCGGTCCGCACCTCGCGCTCGACGGTCGGCACGATGACCGAGCTCAACGACCACCTGAAGCTGCTGTTCGCGCGCGCGGGGCGGCTGCACTGCCGGCGCTGCAGCCGCCCGGTGATCCGGGACACGGTGGCGAGCATCCGCGAGGCGGTCGCCGCGCGCGCGGCCGCGGCCGGCGACCCGCGGCTCGTCGTGACCTTCCCGGTCGAGGTGCCGGCCAACTTCGGCGAGGCCGAGATCGAGCAGCACCTGCTCGTCCAGGGCTACACCCGCGTGCACGCGCGCCACCCGGGCCGCGACGGCCACGGTCCGGTGCTCGACGTCGTGCAGGACCGCTTCCGGATGGCCGGCGCCGACGCCGGCCGCGTCGCCGAGGCCTTCGAGGCCGCGATGCACCGGGGCTCCGGCCGCGTGACCGTCCACGCGCTCGCCGACGACGGCACCGAGTCCGAGGCCTGGCGGTTCTCGAGCGCGCTCGCCTGCGCCGACTGCGGCCTGTCGTACGCCGACCCGAGCCCGAGCCTGTTCTCGTTCAACTCGCCGATCGGCGCCTGCGAGACCTGCCGCGGCTTCGGCCGCGTGATCGGCATCGACCTCGGCCTGGTGATTCCCGACGAGTCGAAGACGCTCGGCGGCGGCGCGGTCAAGCCGTGGCAGACCGAGAGCTACAAGGAGTGCCAGGCCGACCTCGAGCGCCAGGCGCGCCTGGCGGGCGTGGCGCTCGACGTGCCGTACCGCGACCTGCCGCCCGAGCACCGGCGCTGGGTCGTCGAGGGCGGCGACGACTGGGCCGGCAACTGGAACCGGCAGTGGTACGGCGTGCGGCGCTTCTTCGAGTGGCTCGAGTCGAAGGCGTACAAGATGCACATCCGGGTGCTGCTGTCGCGCTATCGCGCGTACACGCCGTGCGCCGCCTGCCGCGGCGCCCGGCTGCGCCCGGACGCGCTGCTGTGGCGGATCGGCTCGGCCGACGACGCCGCGGCGGCCGTCGACGACGGCGGCGCGGGCCGCTACCGCCGCTTCATGCCGGCCGGCGTCGAGTGGAGCGGCGCGCAGCTCGAGTCGCTGCCGGGGCTGTGCGTGCACGACGTGATGCTGCTGCCGATCGAGCGCGTGGCGCGGCTGTTCGGCGCCCTGCACCTGCCGGCGCCGCTCGACGAGGCGACGACGCTGCTGCTGACCGAGGTCCGCGCGCGGCTGCGCTACCTGATGGACGTCGGGCTGTCGTACCTGACGCTCGACCGGCAGTCGCGCACGCTGTCCGGCGGCGAGGTCCAGCGGATCAACCTGACCACCGCGCTCGGCACCTCGCTCGTCAACACGCTGTTCGTGCTCGACGAGCCGAGCATCGGGCTGCATCCGCGCGACATGAACCGCGTGATCGGCGTGATGAAGCGGCTGCGCGACGCCGGCAACTCGCTGGTCGTCGTCGAGCACGACCCGCAGGTGATGTTCGCCGCCGACCGGATGCTCGACATCGGCCCCGGCCCGGGCGAGCGCGGCGGGCGCATCGTCTACTGGGGCGAGCCCGAGGGCCTGCGCCGCGCCGACACGCTGACCGGCGACTACCTGTCGGGACGCCGGACGATCCCGGCCTCGCAGCTCGCGCCGGTCGGCGCGGCCACGCCGAGGCTCGTGCTCGAGGGCGCGCGCGAGCACAACCTGAAGGACGTCTCGGTCGAGCTGCCCCTCGGGCGGCTGGTGTGCCTGACCGGCGTGTCCGGCAGCGGCAAGTCGACGCTGATGCAGGACGTGCTGCTGCCC
>DASPJX010000343.1:0-11642 GCA_035628395.1 Burkholderiaceae bacterium
AGCTGATCGCGCGCATCGCCTTGCCGGACGGCCTCGGCGAACTGCATGCGCAGTTCGAAGCCGTGCGCAAGAAGCTCGAAGCCGAGGGGCTGCTCGCGCCCGAGCGCAAGCGCAAGTTGCCCAAGCTGCCGCGCGTGCTCGGCGTGGTCACGAGCGAGCACGGCGCGGCGCTGCACGACATCGTGCGCGTCGCGAGCTCGCGCTGCCCGACGCGGATCGTGGTCTCGCCCTGCCTCGTGCAGGGCCGCGACGCGCCGCGCTCGATCGAGGTCGCGCTCGCGGACATCCAGAAGCTGCGCGAGCTCGACGTGGTCATCGTCGGCCGCGGCGGCGGCTCCGCGGAGGACCTGGTCGCGTTCAACGACGAGCGCGTGGCGCGCGCGATCGCGGGCTGCCGGGTGCCGGTGGTGAGCGCCGTCGGGCACGAGGTCGACTTCACGATCGCCGACTTCGTCGCCGACGTGCGCGCGCCCACGCCGACCGGAGCCGCCACGCGCGCGGTGCCCGACCGGATCGAGCGGCTCGCCGCGCTCGCGCGCGACCGCCACCGGCTGGTGCAGGCGTGGCGCCGGTCCTCCGAGCAGCGCGAGCAGCGGCTCGACACCGCGATCCGGCTGCTGCGCCCGCCGGCGCTGCAGTGGGCGCAGCGGGTCGCGCGGCTCGACCAGCTCGCGCAGCGGATCGCGGTCGCCGGCGAGCGCGCGACCGGCGAGCGCGCGGCGCGGCTCGCGCGGCTGGCCGGCGCGCTGCGCGGCCCCGAGATCGCCGCGCGCCGGGCGCGCCTGGAGGCGGACGGCCGGGCGCTGCAGGCCGGGCTGCGGGCGCGGCTCGCCTCGATCGGCGGCCGGCTCGACGCGGCCGCGGCCGGGCTCGACCTGGTGAGCCCGCGCGGCGTGCTCGCGCGCGGCTACGCGATCGTGACCGGACCCGGCGGCGGCATCGTGCGCGACGCGGGCACCCTCGCGCCGGGCGACGCGGTGTCGGTCGCGCTGGCGGCCGGCGGCTTCGAGGCGCGCGTGCTGGCGAGCACGCCCGCGCCCGGGGCGTCCGCGGCGGCGGTCGACGAGCCCGATTCCGACCCGGGGGCGCGTTGAGCCCCGTCGCCGGGCTGGCCTAGAATCCGCGGTTCGCCACGGTGGCGCGCCCGAGCCGGCGCGTCCGGCCCCCATCACCCACGACGAGGACGACGACCATGGAACACACCCTGCCGCCGCTGCCGTACGCGCCCGACGCGCTGCAGCCGCACATCTCGAAGGAGACCCTCGAGTTCCACCACGGCAAGCACCATCAGGCGTACGTCACGAACCTGAACAACCTGATCAAGGGCACGGAGTTCGAGAACGCCTCGCTCGAGGACATCATCCGCAAGTCGTCCGGCGGCGTGTTCAACAACGCGGCCCAGGTCTGGAACCACACGTTCTTCTGGAGCTCGATGAAGCCGAACGGCGGCGGCCAGCCGACCGGCCCGGTCGCCGACGCGATCGCGAAGAAGTGGGGCTCGTTCGACGCCTTCAAGGAGGCGTTCACGAAGTCGGCGATCGGCAACTTCGGCTCGGGCTGGACCTGGCTGGTGAAGAAGGCCGACGGCTCGATCGACATCGTCAACACGAGCAACGCCGGCACGCCGATCACCGGCACCGACCGGCCGCTGCTGACCTGCGACGTCTGGGAGCACGCGTACTACATCGACTACCGCAACCGCCGTCCGGACTTCCTCGGCGCGTGGTGGAACGTCGTCAACTGGGACTTCGCGGCGAAGAACTTCGCCTGATCCCCTTTCCGGCCGCGCGGGCGCTCAGCTCCCGCCGGCCGGCCTGAACAGGCGGGGCTGGACGAGGCGGGTGCCGGCGGCGATGCCGCGCCTGCCGAACCAGCCCTGTTCCATTTCCAGCGCGTAGCGCACCGGCCGCAGCGGGCAGTGGCTCTCCTCGGACTGCGGCTTCATGTCCGCGATGTTCGCGATCGTGCCGTCCTCGTCGACGAACGCGATCGACAGCGGCAGCAGCGTGTTCTTCATCCAGAAGCAGTGCCCGGCCTTCTGCTCGAACACGAACAGCATCCCCTCGTTCGGCCCGAGGCGCTCGCGCATCATCAGCCCGCGCGCGCGGCTGGTGCCGTCGGCCGCGACCTCGGCCTTGATCACGTGCATGCCCGCCTGCAGCTCGATCACCGGCAGCTTCGGCTGCGGGGCGACGCGCTCGGCGCCGCCCTGCGCGAGCGCGGCGGGCGCGCCGGCGCCGAGCGCGGCGGCGAGCGCGAGCCCGAGCGCGGCGGCGAGCGGACGGACGCCGCCGCGGTCGGATCGGGCGCGGCGGGCGGGGGCGGACGTCGAGTCGGTCATCGGTGCGGACGGTGCGGAGTGGCGGGGCGACCGGAGGGCGGGCCCGCGCGCCGCGCCCGCGGCGGCCGGGGCGGCCGGGCGCGGGGCGGCGGGCGGCCGTCGGAATGCGGCCGGTCGCCGACTATAATGCAGGGTTTCCCCCGTCCCGACCGCCTCCTACGCACCGGTCCCCAGGAGACTTCCTTCATGTACCAGCACATCAAGGTTCCCGCCGCCGGCGAGAAGATCACCGTCAACGCCGATTTCTCGCTCTCCGTGCCCGATCAGCCGATCATCCCCTACATCGAGGGCGACGGCACCGGGTTCGACATCACCCCGGTGATGATCAAGGTGGTGGACGCCGCGGTGCAGAAGGCCTACGGCGGCAGGAAGAAGATCCACTGGATGGAGATCTACGCCGGCGAGAAGTCGACCAAGGTCTACGGCCCTGACGTCTGGCTGCCCGAGGAGACGCTGCAGGTCCTCAGGGACTACGTGGTCTCGATCAAGGGTCCGCTGACCACGCCGGTCGGCGGCGGCATCCGCTCGCTGAACGTCGCGCTGCGCCAGGAGCTCGACCTGTACGTCTGCCTGCGCCCGATCCAGTACTTCAAGGGCGTGCCCTCGCCGGTGCGCGAGCCGGAGAAGACCAACATGGTCATCTTCCGCGAGAACTCCGAGGACATCTACGCCGGCATCGAGTGGCAGGCCGAGTCCGAGGGCGCGAAGAAGCTGATCGAGTTCCTGCGCAAGGAGATGGGCGTCAAGAAGATCCGCTTCCCGGAGACCTCGGGCATCGGCGTGAAGCCGGTCTCGCGCGAGGGCACCGAGCGGCTGGTCCGCAAGGCGATCCAGTACGCGGTCGACAACGACAAGCCCTCGGTGACGCTGGTGCACAAGGGCAACATCATGAAGTTCACCGAGGGCGGGTTCCGCGACTGGGGCTACGCGCTCGCGCAGCGCGAGTTCGGCGCGCAGCCGATCGACGGCGGCCCGTGGTGCAGCTTCAAGAACCCGCGGACCGGCAAGGAGATCGTCGTCAAGGACGCGATCGCCGACGCGTTCCTGCAGCAGATCCTGCTGCGCCCCGCCGAGTACAGCGTGATCGCGACGCTGAACCTGAACGGCGACTACGTGTCCGACGCGCTCGCCGCGCAGGTCGGCGGCATCGGCATCGCGCCGGGCGCCAACATGTCGGATTCGGTCGCGATGTTCGAGGCGACCCACGGCACCGCGCCGAAGTACGCCGGCAAGGACTACGTGAACCCGGGCTCCGAGATCCTGTCGGCCGAGATGATGCTGCGGCACATGGGCTGGACCGAGGCCGCCGACCTGATCATCGCCTCGATGGAGAAGTCGATCCTGTCGAAGAAGGTCACCTACGACTTCGCGCGGCTGATGCCGGGCGCCACGCAGGTGTCGTGCTCGGGCTTCGGGCAGGTGATGATCGACAACATGTGATGCCGTGCCGGGACGTCTCCGGACGTCCCGGTCGGGCTCGCCCGGAGTTCCGGATCGTTCTTCGTCGCGCTGCCCGACCGGTTCCCGGTTCCGGCGTGCGCGAATGCGCCGGCGGCACGGGCGGGCGCGTCCGGGACACCGCCATGGCGTTCCCGGTCGCGCCGTGAGTCGACGCCGACGCCGAGCGGACGGCCGCCCTATACTGCCGCCCGCATGGCGCTTCCAACCGTCCGCTCGCGGCTGCTGCTGCTGACCCTCGGCAGCATGGTGCCGCTGGTCGTGCTGATCGGCCTGCTGGCGACCGTACTGTTCGCGCGCGAGCACGACCTGGCGCGCGACGGCGCGCTCGGGCGCATGCGCGTCACGGCCTCGGCGGTCGATGCGCTGCTCAGCGGTCACCTCTCGGTGATGCGGGCCCTGGCCAGCCACGAGACGCTGGCCGAAGGCGACCTGGCCGCGTTCAGGCGGGCGACGCTGCGCGTCCAGGCCGACCAGGCGCACTGGCGCAACCTGCTGCTCGTCGACGCCACCGGCCAGCAGCGGCTCAACGTGCGCCTGGACGACGCGCAGCCGCTGCCGCGCGAAGGTGCCGATCAGCTGGCCAGCCTGGCGCAGGTGCTGGCCACCGGCCGGGCGCACGTCGGCGACGTGGCGTCGGGGCCGCTGTCCAAGTTCGTCGCCATCCCGCTGCAGATCCGGGTCGAGGTGGGCGGCGAGCCGATGGTGCTGAAGCTCATCCTCGACCCGGCGGCCTTCTCGTCGGTGCTCTCGGCGCAGGGGCTGCCCGGGCACTGGGCGACGGCCGTCCTCGACGGCAACGGCAGGTTCGTCGCCCGCCTGCCCTACCGACCGCCGGGGCAGCCCGCTTCCGAAGGGCTGGTGACGGCGACGCGGCAGGCCGACAGCGGCTGGCAACGCGTGCCCACGCTCGACGGTACCGATTCCCACCAGGCGTTCGCGCGCCTGCGCACGGCGCCGTGGAGCGTGGCGGTCGCCGTGCCGCGCGACGATGTCCTGGCCGGCGTGCGCAGCGCCGGCCGCTGGCTCACGGTGGGCGTGCTGGCCTCGCTGCTGGTGGTCGGCGGCATGGCGCTGTGGGTGTCGCGCCGCATCGCCGACCCGATGCGCCGCCTGGCCGTCGCCGCGCGCGGGATGGGCGGCGCCGACGTCGACGTGCTCCACGAGGTGCTGCGCCGGCCCGGCTTCTCCGAGGCCGGCGAGGTGGCCCGCGCACTCGAGCAGGCGACGGCGTCGATGCGCGAGCGCGAGGCGCTGCTGCAGCGCGAGCAGAGCGCGCTGCGGGAGGCCGACCGGGCGAAGGACGAGTTCCTCGCGATGCTCGGTCACGAGCTGCGCAACCCGCTCAGCGCCGTCACCAATTCGGCCCACCTGCTGCGGCGGGCGCCGCCCGGCGCCGACGGCGCCGAACGCGCGCACGAGGTCATCGAGCGCCAGACGCGGCAGATGACACGGCTGGTGGAGGACCTGCTCGACATCAGCCGGCTCGCCACCGGCAAGCTGCGCCTCGAGCTCGAGCGGCACGACCTGGCCGCCGTCGTGGCCGAGGCACTGCCGACGTGGCAGCAGAACGCGCGCCGCCGGGGGCAGGAGATCCGCTTCGGCGGCGCGCCGGCGTGGGCCCTGCTCGATCGCGCGCGCATCGAGCAGATCCTCGGCAACCTGCTGGACAACGCGCTCAAGTTCTCGCCCGCCGGCAGCGCCATCGACGTCGAGGTGTCCACGCAGGGCGAGCATGCGGTGCTGACGGTGAAGGACCACGGCCAGGGCATCCAGGCCGACGACCTGCCCAAGGTCTTCGACACCTTCTACCAGGCGAGCCAGCTGATCCACCGGCCGCAGGGCGGACTGGGGCTGGGGCTCTCGCTGGTGCAGCGGCTGGCGCGGTTGAACGGTGGCGACGTGCAGGTGCACAGCGACGGCGAAGGCCGGGGCGCGGTGTTCACCGTGCGCCTGCCGTCGGCGTCCGTGGCCGGAGCCGCCCGACCCGCGGCGGCGGACGACCGGCCGGGCGTCGCTTCGCAGCGCGTCGCGCCCTGACCCGAGCGCGCCTTCGACGCGCGTCGAGCAGCGCCGCGTCTCAGCCCGGCGTCGCCTCGAAGCGCGTCGTGCGGCGCGGCCTGAGCCACGCGCGCGCGCCGCGCTCGAGCGCCAGCCGCTCGCGCAGCGCCACCCACTCGGTGCGCGGCAGCTCGACGTCGAGCCAACCGTCGGCGTCGTCGCGCCTGAACTCGAGCCGCGTGCGCGCGCCGACCGTCAGCGTCCGGGCGAGCGTCGCGGGCCACGCGCCGTCGACCGGCTCGCCGACGATCTCGAGCTCGTGCGGCCGCACGTACACGGCGTCGCGCGGATCGGCGTCGCGGCCGGGCGCACGCCCGGCGCCGTCGCCCTGCACCCGGTTCACGTCGCCCAAGAACCGCAGCACGAAGGGCGTCGCGGGCCGGTCGTACACCTCGTCGGGCGGGCCCGCCTGCTCGATGCGGCCGCGGTTCATCACGACGACCCGGTCCGCGACCTCCAGGGCCTCCTCCTGGTCGTGCGTGACGAACACGCTGGTCACGTGCACCTCGTCGTGCAGCCGGCGCAGCCAGCGGCGCAGCTCCTTGCGCACCGTCGCGTCGAGCGCGCCGAAGGGCTCGTCGAGCAGCAGCACCTTCGGCTCGGTCGCCAGCGCGCGCGCGAGCGCGATCCGCTGGCGCTGCCCGCCGGAGAGCTGGTGCGGGCGGCGCTCGGCGAACCCCTCGAGCTGCACCAGGCGCAGCAGCTCCGCCACCTTCGCGCGGATCCGCGCCTCGGGCGGGCGCGTCGCCCGCGGCTTCACGCGCAGCCCGAAGGCGACGTTCTCGAAGACCGTCATGTGGCCGAACAGCGCGTAGTGCTGGAACACGAAGCCGACGTTGCGCTCGCGCACGTCGACGCCGGTCGCGTCCGTGCCGTGCAGCAGCACCCGTCCCCGGTCGGGCACCTCGAGCCCGGCCATCATGCGCAGCAGCGTCGTCTTGCCCGAGCCCGAGGGCCCGAGCAGCGCCACCAGCTCCCCGGAGGGGACGACGAGGTCGACGTCGTCGCACACGACGGCGTCGCCGAACGACTTGCGCAGCTCGCGGACTTCGATGCTCACGGGGCCTCCGGCGTCATGCGTCGCGCTCCGGCGCGGCCCGCGGGCCGCCGCGCACCCGGCGCTCGACGAGGTACTTGAGCACCAGCGTGACCAGCGCGAGCAGCGCCAGCAGCGAGGCCGTCGCGAACGCCGCGGCGGCCCGGTACTCGTCGTGGACGATCTCGATGTGCAGCGGCAGCGTGTTGGTGTGGCCGCGGACGTGGCCGCTCACCACGCTCACCGCACCGAACTCGCCCATCGCGCGCGCGTTGCACAGGATCACCCCGTGGAGCAGCGCCCACTTCGCGTTGGGCAGCGTCACGCGCCGCAGGATCTGCCAGCCGCTCGCCCCCAGCACGCGCGCCGCCTCCTCCTGCTCGACGCCCTGGGCCTGCATGAGCGGGATCAGCTCGCGGGCGACGAAGGGGACGGTGACGAACGTCGTGGCCAGCACGATGCCGGGCACCGCGAAGATCACCTTCAGGTCGTGCGCCTGCAGCCAGGCGCCGAACCAGCCCTGCAGCCCGAACACCAGCACGTAGATCAGCCCGGCGATGACCGGGCTCACCGAGAACGGCAGGTCGATCAGCGTGAGCAGCAGGTTCTTGCCGCGGAACTCGAACTTGGCGATCGCCCAGGCCGCCGCGAGCCCGAACGCGAGGTTCGCCGGCACGGCGATCGCGGCGGCGAGCAGCGTGAGCCGGATCGCCGCGAGCGCGTCGGGCTCGACGATCGCCGCGACGTAGACCTCCCAGCCCTTGCGGAGCGCCTCGACGAACACCGTCGCGAGCGGCACGAAGAGGAAGACGGTCAGGAACGCGAGACCGGTGCCGACGACGAGCCGGCGCTCCCACGCGGACCCGTCGCGGCCGGTCGCGCGCCGCCGGGCGACGGCCGTCGCCTCGCCCGGCGCGCCGATCGCGACGCTGCTCACGCGAGGCCTCCCTGCCGGCGCCGCGCCCAGGCCTGCAGCAGGTTGATCGCCAGCAGCAGCGCGAAGCTCGCCAGCAGCATCACCACGGCGATCGCGGTCGCGCCCGCGTAGTCGTACTGCTCCAGCCGCGTGATGATCAGCAGCGGCGTGATCTCGCTGACCATCGGCATGTTGCCGGCGATGAAGATCACGCTGCCGTACTCGCCGAGCGCGCGCGCGAAGGCGAGCGCGAAGCCGGTCAGCAGGGCGGGCGTCAGCATCGGCAGCACGACCTTCAGGACGGTCTGCCGGCGCGTCGCGCCGAGCGTGGCCGCGACCTCCTCGAGCTCGCGATCCAGGTCCTCCAGCACCGGCTGCACGGTGCGCACCACGAAGGGCAGGCCGATGAACACGAGCGCCACCCAGACGCCGAGCGGCGTGAAGCTCACCTTGAACGGGAGCCAGCGCCCGAGCGCGCCGTTCTCGGCCCAGATCGCCGCGAGCGAGATCCCGGCCACCGCGGTCGGCAGCGCGAACGGCAGGTCGACCAGCGCGTCGACCGCGCGCCGGCCCGGGAAGCGGTAGCGCACGAGCATCCAGGCGACCAGCAGGCCGAACGCGGTGTCGACCAGCGCGGCGAGCAGGCTCGCGCCGAAGGTCAGCCGGTAGCTCGCCAGCACGCGCGGCGTCGTGGTCGCGTCGAGGAACTGCGTCCAGGTCAGCGTGAAGGTCTTCAGGAACGCCGCCGACAGCGGGATCAGCACGATCAGCCCGAGGTACAGCAGCACGAAGCCCAGCGCCAGGTCGAAGCCCGGCAGCACGCTGTGGCGTCGCAGGAGCGTGCGCGACAGGATCATCGCGGCCCTCCGGTCGGGAGGCCCGGGCGGACCGCGCCGTCGGGACGGCCGGCCGGCCGCGGGCGATGCGCGCCGCGGGCCCCGGCGCGGGCGCCGGCGATCGCGGCGAACCGGCCGCCGTCGACCGGGAGCGACGCGAGCGCGGACGACGGCATCGCCGCCGCGAGGGCGGGCGACGGGACCGCCGCCGCGAGGGCGGGCAGGCCGGGCGGGCGGCGGCGGGACGGATCGGCGGGCACGGACGACGCTCCAGGCGCCGGCGATCGGGCCGGCGGGACGGTTCGGAGGAGGATTCGAGGAGGGCGACTGTAGGGGCCGCCGCGCGCGGCGGCCACGACGGAAACGGATGCTGCTGATGCGATATCCGACTGAGGCGCCGGCGACGGCGCCCCGGCCGCGTCGCGGGGCTACCGACGGGTGAAGATCCGGTCGAAGCTGCCGCCTTCGGCGAAGTGGGCCGCCTGCGCCTTCGTCCAGCCGCCGAAGACCTCGTCGATCGTGAAGCGCTTGACGTCGAGGTTCAGCACGCTCGCGTGCTTCGCGGCGACCTTCGGGTCGCGTGGCCGGTAGTAGTGCGACGCGGCGATCTCCTGGCCCTGCGGCGTGTACAGGAACTCGAGGTAGGCCTGCGCGACGGCGCGCGTGCCCTTGCGGTCGACGTTGCGGTCGACCACCGCCACCGGCGGCTCGGCGAGGATGCTCGACGAGGGCACGACGATCTCGAACCGCTCGGGGCCGAGCTCCTTGACCGCGAGGAACGCCTCGTTCTCCCACCCGATGAACACGTCGCCGACGCCGCGCTCGGCGAAGGTGGTCAGCGAGCCGCGGGCGCCGCTGTCGAGCACCGGCACGTTGCGGTAGAGGTCGGCGACGAAGCGCTCGGCCCGGGCCGGGTCGTTGCCGTGTCGGCGCAGCGCGTGCCCCCAGGCGGCCAGGTAGTTCCAGCGCGCGCCCCCGCTCGTCTTCGGATTGGGGGTGATCACGCCGATGCCGGGCTTCGTCAGGTCGTCCCAGTCGCGGATGCCCTTGGGGTTGCCCTTGCGGACCACGAACACGATCGTGCTGGTGTAGGGGCTCGAGTTGTGCGGCAGCCGCTTCTGCCAGTCGGCCGGCAGCAGGCCGGCCTTCGCGTGGAGCTCGTCGATGTCGTAGGCCAGCGCCAGCGTGACGACGTCGGCGTCGAGACCGTCGATCACGCTGCGCGCCTGCCGGCCGCTGCCGCCGTGGCTCTGGCGGATCGCGACCGTCTCGCCGGTCCTCGCCTTCCAGTGCTCGGCGAAGGCCCGGTTGACGTCGACGTAGAGCTCCCGGGTCGGGTCGTAGCTGACGTTGAGCAGCTGGACGGTGCGCTGCGCGCGGGCGGGGGCCGCGCCCGCGATCGCGAGCGCGGACGCGGCGGCGAACAGCAGGCGCGCACCGGTGCGGCGGCGCGGGGAGGCGGGGGCGGATCGGGCGGATCGGGCGGAGGTCATCGGGTGTCGGCGCGGGGCGCCCTGGCTCGAGGGGAGCCCGATGCTAGGAAGCGCGTCCCCGCGCCGACAACGAACGGATTCGAGACTGCTCGGTCGGGCAGCGCATGAGCGCGGCGGGCCGGGCGTCGATCGCGCACCGCGGAGCCCGCGTCGCGGGCCCGGGGACCCGGATCGCGGGCCCGGGGACCCGGCTCGCCGGCCCGCCCGCGGAGGCGGCGAGGGGTCGGCCCGGGGCGGCAGACGACTCCTGCCGGCGGTCGGGCAGTACCGGACTTGCCGGGACGGGGCCCGCCCCGTAGGATGGAGACGTTCCGGAACGCAGCCGGGACGCCGAAACAGAAACGCCGGGGTGACCCGGCGTTTTTCGTCTGCGTGCCGCGGGCGGCTGCGCTTACTGTGCCTGCTGGATGTTGGAAGCCTGCTTGCCCTTCGGACCCTGGACCACGTCGAACTGCACCTTCTGGCCTTCCTTGAGCGACTTGAAGCCGTTCATCTGGATGGCGCTGAAGTGCGCGAACAGGTCCTCGCCGCCGTCATCGGGCGTGATGAAGCCGAAACCCTTGGCGTCGTTGAACCACTTGACCGTACCCGTTGCCATAGCGCTGCCGTCCCTGATGCGTGTTTCGAAGGTGTCCGCCCCGGGACCGTTCCCGCTGGCGCCGGCGGATTCTTCGCCATACGCGATGCATTCGTCAAGCTTGCGGGCCCGAGGCGTGCCTCCGACGCTGCGGCCGGGCTCGCGTCCGGGCGGTTCGGAACGAGGCTTGTGAAACCCCGCACAACCCCCATCACGGGGAGACCGGGCGTTCTTGCAGGGCGTTCGCGAGTCGATAGAATGGACGTCGCCATGGCTACGTCGCACGATCCGCCGACCATCCTGGAAAAGCAGGAGGCGCGGCTCAAGCCGCCGCCGATGTACGAGGTCGCCCTGCTGAACGACGATTACACACCGATGGAGTTCGTGGTCAGCGTGCTGCAGAAATTCTTTGGGATGGGTCGCGAGAAGGCGACCCAGGTGATGTTGAAGGTCCACCGTGAGGGCCGGGGCGTCTGCGGGATCTTTCCCCGCGACGTGGCGGCCACCAAGGTGGAACAAGTCAGTGGATACTCACGCCAGCATCAGCACCCGTTGCAGTGCGTGATGGAGGAAGCATGATCGCGCAAGAACTCGAAGTCAGCCTGCACATGGCGTTCGTCGAAGCCAGGCAGCAGCGCCATGAATTCATCACGGTCGAGCACCTGCTGCTGGCGCTCCTCGACAACCCGTCCGCGGCCGAGGTGCTGAGGGCCTGCGCGGCGAACATCGACGACCTGCGCAAGAACCTCGGCAATTTCATCCGCGAGAACACCCCGGTCGTCCCCGGCAACGAGGAGATCGACACCCAGCCGACGCTCGGGTTCCAGCGGGTGATCCAGCGGGCGATCATGCACGTGCAATCGACCTCCAACGGCAAGAAGGAGGTCACCGGCGCGAACGTCCTCGTCGCGATCTTCGGCGAGA
>DASPJX010000344.1:0-5049 GCA_035628395.1 Burkholderiaceae bacterium
CGCTGCAGCCGGGAGGCAGGCGCGGTCTAATCCTGACGGGCCTTGGACGCTCGTCCGTGACGGCGCCCATGCCACCCGAGGCTCGACGGCTCGAGCGGCGGGCCCGTTACTCGAGACCGGCGATCTGTGCCTGCGCGCCGACTGCATCGTCGGCAGACCGGATCACGTCACGACACCGATACCGACACCGAGGAGATGCAGATGGCCGAGAAGATGACCCTGGAACGGGCGACCGAGTTCGGCGCCGCCTGGAACAGCCGTGATCCCGATCTGATCGCAAGCTTCTTCACCGAGGACGGCGCCTACCACGCGTCCGTGGGGCCCGAGCACCTGGGCGCCACGTTCGTGGGGAAGGAGGCGATCCGGCGCGGCGCGCGGATCTTCTTCGACCGATTCCCGAACGGCCGGTTCGAGAACCTGAAGGTGAACGTGCTGGGCGATTTCGGCACGTTCGAGTGGGACTTCGTGACGACGGACGGGAGCGGCCGGTCGGCCAGCGTGGCCGGATGCGACCTGCTGGAATTCCGCGGCGACAGGGTGACGAAGAAGAACGCGTTCAGGAAGTCCGCGGGCTGAACGATCGACCCGGAGGGCGTGCCGTGGCGCGGTCCCGAACTCCGGCGCCCGCACGCCTCGGACGGTGTCCGGGATCTTCCCTCGGCCACGTCGAGCCCGGTTCACGATTCGTGGACTGCGTTTTCGGGCGAGCGCAGGGCCGTGAGGGCGCAGCGATCGGCGGTGGGCTACCGGAGGCAGCAGCGAGGCCCGGAAAAGAAAACGGGTCAGTGGACGCTAACCCACTGACCCGCCTGGATCTTGGTGCTGGTGAGACGAATCGAACGTCCGACCTACTGATTACGAATCAGTTGCTCTACCGACTGAGCTACACCAGCGTCCCGTCCGGCATCGCGCCCGACGGAGCCGACTAGGATAGCACGGCCCGGCGCGGCCGGGGAGGCGGAGGTCAGCCGGGCGGCGGCAGCGTCGCCAGCAGCGCGTGGACGGTGGGATAGCGCAGGCGCACCCGCAGCTCGCGGCGCAGCCGCCGGTTGTCGAGCCGGCGCGACTCCGACATGAAGCTCCAGAGCATCGGCGAGACCGCGGCGCGCAGCGCCTCGCGCGGCAGCCGCGCGGGCGGCGGCAGGCCGGTCGCCCGCGCGACGGCGTCGAACCACTCGCCCATCCGCATCGCGCCGTCGTCGACCGCGTGGACGGTGCGCTGCGAGCGGCCGCGCATCAGCGCGACGAACGCGATGCGCGCGAGGTCGTCGGCCTGCACGTGGTTGGTGTAGACGTCGTCGGCCTCGACGAGCGCGGGCGTGCCGCGCTGCAGCCGCTCGATGGGCAGGCGGTCGGCGGCGTAGATGCCCGGCACGCGCAGCACGGTGGAGCGGATCGCGCCGCGCGCGGCGCGCCGGCGCAGCAGCCGCTCGGCGGCGACCCGGCGCGCGGCCCGGTCGCTCGCCGGCGCCACCGGGCGGGTCTCGTCGAAGCGTGCGCCGCCCGCGTCGCCGTAGACCCCGGTGGTGCTCAGGTAGACCCATCGCGTCGCGCGGTGCAGCGCGGCGAGCGCGTGCCGCGTGCGGGGGTCGTCGGCGCCCGAGGCCGGCGGCGGCGCGCTGTGCAGCACGCTCGTCGCGAGCCCGGCCAGCCGCCGCGCGGCGCGCGCGTCGTCGAGATCGACCCGCAGCGCACGGGCGCCCGCGGCGCGCACCGCGGCGGTCGCCTCCTCGCGGCGAACCACGCCGACGATCCGCAGCCGCTCGCCGAACGCCCGCACGAAGCGCAGCCCGACGTCGCCGCATCCGAGCAGCACGAGCCCCGGTCGCCGGAAGCGACGCGGGAGTGAGCGATAATGCCGACCCTTCGCAGCCATCGGACAAGTGTACGCAATGAGCTTCACCGTCACCGTGATGCCCAGCGGCAAGCGGTTCACCGCCGAGCCCGACGAGACGGTCCTCGAGGCCGGGCTGCGGCAGGGCGTGGTGCTGCCCTACGGCTGCAAGAACGGCGCCTGCGGCTCGTGCAAGGCGAAGGTCGTCGAGGGCGAGTTCGAGCAGGGCGCGCACCAGGCGAACGCGATGCGCGCCGAGGAGCGCGCGCAGGGCTCGGTGCTGCTGTGCTGCGCGAAGCCCCGCTCCGACCTCGTCGTCGAGGCCCGGGTGGTCGCGGCGGCGGGCGACATCCCGATCCGCAAGATGCCGTGCCGCGTCGCCTCGATCGAGCGCCTGGCGCCCGACGTGGTCGCGATGCGGCTGCAGCTGCCGGCCAACGAGCGGCTGCAGTACCTCGCCGGCCAGTACGTCGAGCTGATCATGAAGGACGGCACGCGCCGCAGCTACTCGATGGCGGGCGCGCCGCACGCGGCCGAGCAGGTCGAGCTGCACGTGCGGCACATGCCGGGCGGCCGCTTCACCGACGCGCTGTTCGGCGCGACCCAGCCGGCGGTCAAGGAACGCGACATCCTGCGCTTCGAGGGGCCGCTGGGCACGTTCTTCCTGCGCGAGGACAGCGTCAAGCCGATCGTGTTCGTCGCGAGCGGCACCGGCTTCGCGCCGATCAAGGCGATCGTCGAGCACGCGATCCACAAGTCGATCACGCGGCCGATGACGCTCTACTGGGGCGGGCGGCGCCCGCGCGACCTGTACATGCACGCGCTGTGCGAGCGCTGGGCGGCCGAGATGCCGCACTTCCGCTACGTGCCGGTGGTGTCGGACGCGCTGCCCGAGGACGGCTGGACGGGCCGCACCGGCTTCGTGCACCGCGCGGTGATGGACGACTTCGCCGACCTCTCGCCGTTCCAGGTCTACGCCTGCGGCGCGCCGGTCGTCGTCGACTCGACGCGCGCCGACTTCGTCGCGCAGCGCGGGCTGCCCGAGGACGAGTTCCTCGCGGACTCGTTCACGACCGCGGCCGACCTCGCGAAGGTGCAGGGCGGCTGAGCGGCCCCGCCGCGCGACGGGCGGCGCGCGGCGCGGTCGTCACGCGCGGCGCTTCGTCCCGGTCGCCGACGGTGAGCGTCCCGCGCCGGTGCGCTCGGGCTTCGCCGCGGCCGATCGCCCGGCCCCGGCCCCGGCCCGCTTCGCGCCCGACCGCTTCGCGCCGGCCGCCGAGGCCCGCTCCGTGCCCGAGCCGACCGCCTTCTTTCGCACCGTCTCCGAGCCGGCGGCCGAAGGCCGCCCGCTCCCCGAGCCGGTCGCCTCTTTTCGCGCCGTCTGCGAGCGGGCCGCCGAAGGCCGCTCGCTCCCAGAGCCGGTCGCCGCCTTTCGCGCCGTTCCCGACGCGGGCGACGCCGGCTTGCGCCGCGGCGCGCCGCCGGCCTCGGCCCGTGCCTTCTCCTCGCGGTAGCGCTCGAGGTAGCGGCTGCCCTTGTCGGCCAGCCGGCGCGCGTCCTCGGCATCGGCCGGCGCGGGCTCGCCCCAGGCCTGCGCGCTCAGCGCGAGCCGGGTCGGCTCGCCGCGCTCGTCGCGCATCGGCCCGCGCGGGTTCGCGAAGTGGCGGCGCAGGAACGAGCCCTTGCGCTTCATGTCCTCGGGGTCCATGTCGGCGTCGCGCTTCGCCACGCCCGGCCTGAGCCGCGCGCCTTCGGTGCGCGCGAAGTGCTCGCGTCCGGCCGCGGTGAGGCCGCCGTCGGGGTCCTTCAGCGCGCCCGCGGGACGGCGGGCGCCGGCGGGCCTGCGCGTGCCCGCGGCCGCGCGCGGCGGGGCGGCGCCGCGCTTACCCGCGGTCGCCACGGCCGGGCCCTCCGCGGTCGGGCTCGAGCGCGTCGGCCTTGTGGGCCGCGCGTCGGCCGTCGTCGGTCTCGACGATCCAGCGCGGATCGTCCTGCGACGCCTTGTAGTGGAATCCCTTGATCGTGCCGGGCTCGCGGGCGATCTCGACGACGCGCCCCTCGGCGCGTCCGCCCGACCATCTCCACGTGACCCGGTCGCCCACCTTGGGCGTGGAACGCTCGCTCATCGGCCGCTCCCGGCGCATCCGTCGTCCGGGGCCCCCTGCAAGAGGCGCGCCCGCCGCACGGCGCCGGTCCGCGCTCGCACCTCACCGGCGTGGTCAACCTTTCCTTCGGGGAGCCGAGCATCGGCTCCCGATCCCTCGCCTATCCGAGTGCGCCGGGACACTCCCAAGCCCCGAGCCGGAGCGGCATCACTTGGAGGACGACGGATGCGACTCGCCCTTCTCGTGCCGAATCATTCGGTCGATTTCCAGATTCCACCCAGCCCGATCCTGGAAAAGTAACTCCTATTGCGTCGAACGATATCCTCGAGAAGAAAGCTCAAGAACGTCGCTGTCAGGTGATTCCAATCGGTCATGAACGGCACCCCGTTGCTCTCGACTGCGCATTCCGATCGCGGTCGACCTCCGCAGTGAAGGTCGACGATGTCGATTTATTCGAAAGGAACTCGCATCTTGTCGAAGAGTGGCTGCCGGTCGACGGCCATATCCGGATCTGGGTACACAGACATGTCTCGGCAGATCGATGGACCGCGCTTCGAGACGAACATTATGTTCAAGCACGACACGTGTTCGGGATACTTGAGCTGAAAGTAATTCCCGAAGACGTAGAACCGGAGTCCAGGGTTACGTTCATGTAGGTGCCGGAGCAGGTCGAAGCGGAAAGGGTTCGGTAGGTACTCGAACGGTCGATGGCTCGTCAGCATCACGATCTCTGCCGAGGCAATCAACTCGGGATTGTTGACGCTCGCGTTCATGAAGCCGCAGTTTTGCTCGTACATCGGCTCTAACGGACGAACTACCACGCGCCCCGGCTCGAGGGAAACGTCGCACCCTCGATACATGACCGGAACGACACGGTATCGCTTCGCGTCGACGAGTCGTCCAATCGCGGCTGTCCAGGCAGGTGTATATGAATCGCCGACGACAAGGATGACTGGACGCGCGTCTTGGACGGCAGTCGGGTCCGCGGAGAAATACTGCGCCGTGGCCTCTTCCGTGATGCGATCCTCGCGGGCCGACGCCTCTGCCGAATAGACTGCATGAATGCGACCGGGGGCACCGTCGACCGAAAGAGCCACCAGCGAGGCGCTC
>DASPJX010000345.1:0-5879 GCA_035628395.1 Burkholderiaceae bacterium
TCGAGCGTACAGCCCGCCGAAGGCCGGCGGTGCGACGCATCGAGGTTCGCCCTCGGGCGACGGTGCGTGACGCGAACTCCGATCCTGGACGCGGCGAGGCGGCCGGTGCCGCGATCCGACACCGGCCGCCCGCGGGCGGGAAACGCCTCGGTCAGCCCTGACGACGGCGCATCGATGCGCCGAGCGCGAGCGCACCGAGACCGAGCAGCATCAGCGTGCCGGGAAGCGGGACGGGCGTTCCGGTGCCGAGGAAACCCGGACCCTGGTAGCCGACGAGCGTTTCGGGACCGCCGACGTCTCCGAGGACGCGCGCCGACAGGCCGACCAGCACGTTGCTGTACGAGAAAGGCGACGCGGCGAGATCCGCCGCCGCGGCCTGCTCCGCGTCGAGCCTGAAGACGTAGCCCGCGTTGCCGACGCCGGAGAACGTGGTGGCGAACGTCTGCGATGCGAAGGCGCCGGAGTTGAAGATCTCGGTCCGGGTCGCCCCAGTGCCGGTGTACAGGCTCAGGATGAGGTTGTCGAGGGTGACGGTCCCGCCCGCCGGCTGGTCGGCGTTGTAGATGATCCTGAGCTGGCTCGTCGACGTGATCGTTCCGCCGACCCCGGTCAGGCCGAAGTCCGCGAGGGACGGCGTGCCGAGCTGGGAACTCCCGGTCTTGACCTCTCCGGTGGTGTCGAGGGCGGTGCCCGCGTCCGGGCCGTCGGGAGCCACGGAGCCTTCGGCCGTGAGCAGTTCGTCGTTTCCGTCCTGGATCGTGAGGATCGTCAGGGAGTTGCCGAACCCGCTGCCGCTGATGTCGATCACGCCGACATAGACGAGCGACGCTTGGGCGGTCGCCGTGACGGCGCAGGTCGCGATCGCGGCGGCGAGGGTGGTGAGTTTCGAGGCCAAGATGGGATCCGAAGGGAGGTGTGTGGGAATGTCTTGCAGGAGCAATAGGCGAGCCACTTCGAAAAGAGGTCGTCGATTCAACGGGATGGAACGAGGAACACGGCCGTTACCCGCCCTGCCGCGCTGTCCGTCTGTCAACCCGCCCGACCTTGGGCGCGTCCGGGCATCGGATCGGTGACGCGACGGCCCGCTCCAGCTGAAGCCCGGCCGATCGTGACGCGTCGGCCGAGGTCGGTCGGCACCCGGCCGAGACGGCCGGATCCGCGTCGGGCGGCACCGCTTGCGTAAGGCTCGCCGACAGATTCGCCGTATGGGTACCGCCGCCCTACGGCGGAAGGGCGATCCGAATCGCTGGCGCGACCTTCGCGATCTCCATGGGACGACGGCATCGGCGTGAACGACGCGTGAACGCGCTCCGCCCCTCACGGCAGCAGGAACGCCGCCCCCGCGATCGCCGTGGGCAGCAGCGCCCCCAGCAGCAGCCCGCCCGCGCCGATCGACTCGTCGGCGAAGCCGCCCTTCAGCAGCGCGACGCCGGCCGGGTTGGGCGCGTTGGCGATGACGGTGAGGCCGCCGCCCGCCACGGCCCCGGCCACGAGCATGTAGCGTGCGGCCTCGCCCAGATCCGGAATCTGCGAGCCGTGGTAGGTGAGCGCGGCGTTGTCGGTGATCGCGGTCAGCGCCATCGCGCCGAAGAAGAGCGCGGTCGGCTCCAGCCCCGAGACGATCGGCGCGAGCCACCAGGCCTGCATGCCGCCGAGCACCACCAGCCCCGCGAGGAAGAATGCGACCAGCAGCGCCTCGCGCACGATCGGCGGGCTCTGGTGACGCTCGTAGGCCTGCGTGAAGCCCAGGAACAGCAGGAAGACGCCGCCGAACGCGACCGGGTGGTGGGCGAGGACGACCACCGCGGCCAGGAACGCGAGGTGCACCGCGACGATCGCGGCCGGCACGCCCGGCCGCGCGTCGGGGTCGATGCGCGCGGCCTCCGGCCGGGCGTGACGGGCGAGGACGAGCGTCGCCAGCGTCGCGTTGACCAGCACCGCCAGCGCGGCCTTCCAGCCGAACCGCGAGGCCATGAACGCGGTGTCCCAGCCCCAGGTGGAGGCGACCATCAGCACCGGCGGGGCGGCATACGACGTGAGCGTGCCGCCGATCGACACGTTGACGAACAGCACCCCCAGCGCGAAGTACTTGGGCGCCTCGGGCGCGCCGGGGCGGAAGGCGAGCGGCTGCAGCAGGATCGCGGCGATCGTCATCGCGGCCGGCTCGGTGATCAGCGAGCCGAGCAGCGGCACCACGGCGAGACCGAGCCAGACGAGCGCGAGCGGCGTGGGCAGCGGCGCGCGCCGCGCCAGCGCCGTCGTCGCGGCGCGCACGCCCTCGACGATCGGGCGCGAGGCGGCGACGACCATCACCACGAACACGAACAGCGGCTCGGTGTAGTTGCGCGACTCGGCGTACTCGAGCGCCGCGCCGCCGCCCGCGATCGCCGCCATCGAGAGCACGAGCACGATCGCCCAGAAGCCGAAGACCACCTCGACCTCGCCGAGCAGATGGAAGGCGCCGGCGTGGCGAGGGAAACGGTGCGACAGCCGCTCGAACCGTTTCGCGGCGAAGGTGTGGAGCAGCGCCGCGGCGAAGAGCGCGGCGGCGATCGAGTCGAGGGTCTCGGGCATGGGGGCACGCGTCGAAGGACGCGTGGCGGCCCGACCGACGCGATGCCTGCCCGCCCGGATCGGAGCGGACACCCTTTGCGCGGATCCTATCGCGGATCGTCGGACGGCCGGTCCGTCGCCGCGGGCGGGAACGCCCCGTCGCGCGTCGGAGCGTGACGGGCGCGTGCGGAACGGTCGCGCCCCGCACCGGATCCGGCGTTCCGCTCCCCGAGGCCCGGACGCCGGCGCGGCCGCCGCCCGGGGGCTATGATCGTCCGACGATCCGCGCCGGATCGCGCCACGGGAGACCCCATGTCCGCCTCCGGATGCCGCCACCGCGTCGACGGGCCGATCGGCTGGATCGAGTTCGACAACCCGGGGCGCCACAACGCGATGTCGGTCGCGATGTGGGAGGCGCTGCCGGCGGCGGTCGACGCGCTCGAGTCCGACCCGGCGGTCCGCGTGATCGTGCTGCGCGGCGCGGGCGACGCGGCCTTCGTCTCGGGCGCCGACATCTCGCAGTTCGACGCGGTCCGCGACTCGGTCGAGGCGAACGAGCGCTACGAGTCGATCGGCGAGGCCGGCATGGCGCGCCTCGCCGCCTGCACACGGCCGACGATCGCGATGCTGCAGGGCTGGTGCCTGGGCGGCGGCGTCGCGATCGCGCTCGCCTGCGACCTGCGGATCGCCGACGCGTCGCTGCGCTTCGGCATCCCCGCCGCCCGGCTCGGCATCGGCTACCGCTGGGGCGGCATCCGCAAGCTCGTCGACGTCGTCGGCGCGGCCCACGCGCGCGAGATCTTCCTCACCGCGCGCCGCTACGACGCGCAGGACGCGCTGCGCATGGGCTTCGTCGGACGCGTGGCGGCGCGCGGCGAGCTCGAGGCGACGGTGCGCGAGGAGTGCGCGCGGCTCGCCGCCAACGCGCCGCTGACGATGGCGGCGGTCAAGCTCGCGATCGACGAGATGCTGCGTCCCGGGCCCCACCTCGACGTCGAGCGGATGGAGGCCGCCGTGCGCGGCGTGTTCGCGAGCGAGGATTTCGTCGAGGGCCGACGGGCGTTCATGGAGAAGCGCGCGCCGCGGTTCGCCGGACGGTGAGCGCCGCGACACGGAAGGAGACGACGATGACGACGCGCAGACGGGCACTGCACACCCTCGCGGCCGGCCTGGCCGCGTGCACGGCGGGCCGCGCGCTCGCGCAGCCGGGCTGGCCGGAGAAGCCGCTGCGGCTGATCGTGCCCTACCCCGCCGGCGGAGGCGCCGACTCGTGGGCGCGGATCGTCGCCGCGCGGCTCGAGAAGGCGCTCGGCACGCAGGTGGTGTTCGAGTACCGGCCGGGCGGCAGCACGACGATCGGCGCCGAGGCGGCCGCGCGCGCGCCGGCCGACGGCTACACGTTCCACCTGTACGACAGCACCGCGTTCGCGTACGTGCCGAACATGCGCCGCGTGCCCTACGACCCGATCGGCTCGTTCGTGCCGCTTGCGTACCTCGGCGTGCTGCCGTTCGTGCTGGTCGCGCATCCGTCGCTGCCGGTGCGCGACGTGCCGGAGCTGATCGCCCACGCGAAGGCGAACCCGGGCAAGCTCAACTGCGCGAGCGCGGGGGTCGGCTCGCCGCACCACCTGATCGCCGAGCTCTTCAAGATGCGCAACGGCATCGCGATGAACCACGTGCCGTACAAGGGCGCGGCGCAGTACGTCGCGGACCTGGTCGGCGGGCAGGTCGATCTCGCGGTCTCGACGATCGGGCCGGCCGCGCCGCACATCCAGACCGGCAAGCTGCGCGCGCTCGGCGTGTCGACGGCGAAGCGCACGTCGGCGCTGCCGGACGTGCCCACGATCGCCGAGCAGGGCGTCGAGGGCTTCGACGAGAAGCCGTGGAACGTCTTCGTCGCGCCGGCCGGCGTGCCCGCCGGGCCGCTCGAGCGGCTGCGGGGCGCGCTGCGCGAGTCGATCGCCGATCCGGAGGTGCAGGCCGCGCTGCGCCGGGCGGGCGTCGAGGAGATCGGCACGATGCACATCGACCGGGTCGCCGACGCGATGCGCGCCGACCTGACGAAGTGGGGCGAGGTGATCCGCCGCGCGAACATCACGCTCGAGAACTGAGGCCGCGATGTACAGGGCCTCGCCCGGCGGCGCGTTCGAGGGGCTGCGCGTGATCGACCTCGCGCAGGTCCGCTCCGGACCCACCTGCGTCAAGCAGTTCGCCGACTTCGGCGCCGACGTGATCCGCATCGAGCCGCCGCCCGGCTCGGGCCGCGCCGAGCTGACGACCGGCCCGCGCGACGGCGCCGACATGCAGAACCTGCATCGCAACAAGCGGCTGCTGACGCTCGACCTGAAGGCGCCGCGCGGGCGCGAGGTGCTGAACCGCCTGGTGCGCACCGCCGACGTGCTGGTCGAGAACTACCGGCCCGACGTCAAGGAGCGGCTGGGCATCGACTGGGCGACGCTGTCGGCGATCAATCCGCGCATCGTGCTGGCGAGCATCTCGGGCTTCGGCCAGGACGGCCCGTACCGCGACCGACCGGGCTTCGACCAGATCGCGCAGGGCCTGTGCGGGCTGATGTCGGTCACCGGCCGTCCCGGCGAGGGTCCGATGCGCGCCGGCGCCGCGGTCGTCGACGTCGCCACCGGGCTCTACGCCGCGCTCGGCGTGATGACCGCGCTGCACGAGCGCCAGCGCAGCGGCCGCGGCCAGTGGGTGCAGGCGTCGCTGCTGCAGTCCGGGCTCGGGCTGATGGACTTCCAGGCGGCGCGCTGGCTGGTCGACGGACAGGTGCCGGCGCAGATGGGCAACGACCATCCCACCAGCATGCCGACCTCGGCGTACGCGACCGCCGACGGCTGGCTCAATCTCGGCGCCGGCGGCGACGCGATCTGGCGCAGGCTGTGCGCCGAGCTGCAGGCCGAGGCGCCCGACCTCGCGCGCGATCCGCGCTTCGCGGCCGACGCCGATCGCGCTGCGAACCGGCGGGCGCTGAACGCGACGCTCGCCGCGGTGTTCCGCACCGGGCCCACGGCGCGCTGGATCGAGCGCCTCAACGACGCGGGCGTGCCCTGCGGCCCGATCCTCGCGGTCGACGAGGTGTTCGCCGACCCGCAGGTCGTGCACGGGCGGATGGCCTCGACGCTCGAGCATCCGACGCGCGGCCCGATCCGGGTGCTCGCGCCGACCGCGACGCTGTCGCGCACGCCCGGCCGGCTCGAGCGCGCGCTCGGCCCGTCGGGCGAGGACACCGACGACGTGCTCGCCGAGCTCGGTTACGGCGCGGACGAGATCGCGGCGCTGCGCGCCGAATCGACGGTCTGATCCGCGCG
>DASPJX010000346.1:0-2851 GCA_035628395.1 Burkholderiaceae bacterium
CAACGAGCTCCTGGTGCGTCGGCTCTCGCAGGACGCGCTGTCGCCGGCGATCGTCGATCGCATCGTCGCCGAGACCGACGGCGTCCCGTTGTTCGTCGAGGAGCTCACCCGGTCGGCGCTCGAGCATCCTTCGCTCTTCGATCCGTCCGCCGCGCGAGTCGACGCCCTGCGATCGACGCTCCCCGCCCCCGAATCGCTGCTCGCCACCCTGACGGCGCGCATCGACCGCCTCGGACCGGCGCGCGAGATCGCGCAGGTGGCCGCGGTGCTCGGACGCGAGTTCTCCTTCGAGCTGCTGCAGGCCGTGTCGGAATGGCCCGCCCCCCGGTTGAGGACCGCGCTGGGGGAGCTGCTCGAGTCCGGGCTGGTGCTGCCCGGCGATGCGCGCACCGACACGACGTACGTCTTCAAGCACGCGCTGGTCCGCGACGCCGCCTACGACAGCCTGCTGCGGACGCAGCGCGTCCGCTGGCACGGGGCGGCCGCGCGAGCGCTGGTCGAGCTCCATCGCGATCGCGTCGAGCAGCACCTGGACGCGCTCGCGCATCACGCGTTCGAGGCCGGCGAATGGGGCGACGCGATCCGGTACCTGACGCGCGGCAGCGCGAAGGCGTTCTCCACCGCGGCGTTCGAGGAGGCGGCGGCGATGCTCGAACGGGCCGTCGACGCGTCCCGGCGACTGCCCGACGAGCCGTCGACGTGGCGGTGCCGGCTGGCGCTGCTGCTTCGGCTGCACGACTCGCTGCTGCCGCTCGCGAGGTACGAGCGGATGCGGGAGGTGCTCGAGGACGCCGAGCGGCACGCCGAACGGCTCGGCGACTCCGCGTCGTTGGCGCGCATCCACGGCTCGCACAGCCATCGGCTCTGGATCACGGGGTCCGACGTGGACGTCGCCGCCGAGGCCGCGAACCGGAGCCTGCGCGAGGGTCGGGCCGCCGGCGACGACGCGCGCCCTTGGCTCGCGACCTCGTTCATCCTCGGACAGATCGAGCACAGCCGGGGCGACCTGCTCGCCGCCGCTCGGGCGCTGCGCCGCACGATCGACGGCGCCCGACGGCGCGCGGTGGGCGAGCGCTTCTCCCTCTACTTCGGCGTCGTCGCCCGAAGCTGGCTCGCGATGACGCTGGCGGACATGGGAGACGGCGTCGCGGCGTGCGCCTGCGCCCGGGAAGCGGTCGACCTCGCCGAGAGCGCGCACGATCCGGTGGCGACGATCGCGGCACGGTTCGGCTGGGGCCGGGCCCGCCTCGGCTGCGGAGACGGGCCCGAGGCGCTGGCGATCGCCCGGGAGGCCCTCGCGCTTCCCCAGATGCGATGGCTCGTCCAGTGGCGCGTGCCGCTCGAGACGCTCGAAGGGGAAGCGCTGATCGCCTGCGGCGATCCCCGGCGAGCGATCGACGCCCTGTCGCGGACGGCGTCGCTGCACGACCGCAGCGGCCTGCTGGCCCATCACAGCCTCACGCTGGCGCTGCTCGCCGACGCGATGGGACGGGCCGGTCGGTACGAGGACGCCGAACGTGCGGCCACGATCGCGATGGAGACGTCCGCCCGTCGCAAGGAAGAGAACTTCCGGTGTCTCGCGCAGCTCGTTCGCTGCGCGGCGCGGGCGCGACGGGGCGGGGGCGACATGGGCGACATCGCCCGCGTCCTGACCGACGGGCTGCTGCGGTGCAGGCGATCGCAGGCGCGCCCGCTCGAGCTCCGCTACGCGACGGAGCTGTCGTCGCTGCACGAACGGGACCGCCGACGGGACGACGCCGCGTCGCGGGCCGCGGCCGCCGCGGCGCTCGCGTCAGGGATCGACCGGCCGGAGCGCTCGCCGTAGGCCGACGGGACGGATCCGCGCCGCGCTCGATCTCACCATCGCTTCGGGAGCGTGCGCCTGAGCACGATCCGCTCGCGCGTCACCTCGATGTACCGACCTTCGGTCAGGTCCCGGAGGATGCGGTTGACCATCGGACGCGACGCGCCGACCCGCTCGGCGATCAGCTGCTGGCTCATGTAGGGTGCGACGCGCTGGCCGTCCCGCTCGACCGCGCTGTCGAGCAGCAGCCTCGCCACGCGCCCGTAGACGTCCATCAGGGCCAGGCTTCGCACGCCGTCGGTGAGCGCGCGCACGCGCGCGACGAGCGTCTGGATCACGTGGAACGACAGGTCCGGCCGGGCCGCGAGGACCGCCTCGAACTCCGCCCGGTCGACCACGCCGACGCGAACCCGCGTCTGCGCGCGGACCGAGGCGGTGCGGCGCCGGTTGGCGAGCATCAGCTCGCCGAAGTATTCCCCGGGCCCGAGCACGTTGAGCTCCGCCTCGCGCCCGTCGTCGTCCGAGGCGTAGACGCGCACGCGCCCGTCGAGCACGAGATAGAACGCGTCGGCCGGATCGCCTTCCCTCACGATCACCGCATGACGCGGGAAGTCGACCGCGCGCCCGCGGTCCGCGAGGACCTGCAGCAGCTCGGGCGGGAGCACGCCCCCCGAGCCGCCGCCCGATCCGATCGCGCTTCGGGACGAGGCGTCATCCATGGAGCCGTGCGACACCGTCGCCGTCCTCGCCCGTGACGTCGGACTCCGACGGCGGCGTCGTCGCCCTCATTCGATCGCCGCAGGGCGGCCACGTGCCGACTCTACTCGGGCCGACGGTACCGACGGATGCCGCGCCCGAGGGTCAGTATTGACGTTGTCCCGACCGGGTCCGCGGCGCACGCTCGACCCACGGTATCCGGACGTCGATCCGCACCGAATCCAATTCGCGGGATCGAGGGCTCCGGGACCGACCTCACGATCCACCGCTTCAACGAGGGACACGACATGCTCTCCATCCGTCGATTCGCGCATCGCAGCTTCGCGTGGC
>DASPJX010000347.1:0-2718 GCA_035628395.1 Burkholderiaceae bacterium
GGCCCACGGCGCTCTCGTCCGAGGCGGTCTCGTCCGAGGCGGTCTCGTCCGAGGCGGTCTCGTCCGAGGCGGTCTCGGCCCGCGACCCCCTCAGCCCGCGCCCTTCGCCGGCCGCGCGCCGAACAGCGCGGTCCCGACGCGCACCATCGTCGCGCCCTCGGCGATCGCCGCCTCGAGGTCGGCCGACATCCCCATCGACAGCGTGTCGACCGGAAGGCCGTCGGCGCGCAGCGCCTCGAACGCCTCGCGCACCCGCGCGAACTGCGCGCGCTGGCGCGCCGGGTCCTCGGTCGGAGCCGGGATCGCCATCAGGCCGCGCAGCCGCAGCCCCGGCAGCGAGGCGACGAGCCGCGCGAGCGCCGGCACCTCGTCGGGCGCGCAGCCGCTCTTGGTCGCCTCGCCGCTCACGTCGACCTGCAGGCAGACCTGCAGCGGCGCGAGCCCGGCCGGCCGCTGCTCGGACAGCCGGCGCGCGACCTTGTCGCGATCGACCGAGTGCACCCAGTCGAAGCGCTCGGCGATCGGACGCGTCTTGTTCGACTGGATCGGGCCGATGAAGTGCCATTCGAGCGGCCCCGCCGAGGCGGGCCGTCCGGCGCCGTCGCTCGACCGCTCGGGCGCTCCCTCGTGCGCGCGGGCCTCGCAGGCTGACATCTTCGCCAGCGCCTCCTGCAGGTAGTTCTCGCCGAACGCGCGCTGGCCGCCGGCCGCGAGCGCGAGCACCGCGTCGGCGTCGAAGGTCTTGCTCACCGCGAGCAGCGCCACCGACTCCGGCGCTCGCCCGCAGGCCGCGGCCGCCGCGGCGATCCGGGCGAGCAGCGCCTCGTGGCGGGCCCGCAACGCGCGGGCACCGTCCGTCGCGGCCGGCGACGGCTGCTCGGCCGGGGCCGCGGAGGACGGGGGGCCGTCGATAGGATCGGCGGAACGACGTGGATCGACTGACGGGACGGTCATGGACATAGCGGAACTTCTGGCGTTCGCGGTCAAGAACAAGGCCTCGGACCTGCACCTGTCGGCGGGGTTGCCGCCGATGATCCGGGTGCACGGCGACGTTCGGAGGATCAACCTGCCGCCGATGGAGCACGAGGCGGTGCACGGGATGATCTACGACATCATGAACGACGCGCAGCGCAAGGACTACGAGGAGAACCTGGAGTGCGACTTCTCGTTCGCGATTCCGGGCCTCGCGCGCTTCCGCGTCAACGCGTTCGTGCAGCAGCGCGGCGCGGGTGCCGTGATGCGGACCATTCCCTCGAAGATCCTGACGCTCGAGGAGCTGAACGCGCCGAAGATCTTCGCCGAGCTGTCGCTGCAGCCGCGCGGCCTGATCCTCGTGACCGGCCCGACCGGCTCGGGCAAGTCGACGACGCTCGCGGGGATGATCAACCACGTCAACGAGAACGTCTACGGCCACATCCTGACCGTCGAGGATCCGATCGAGTTCGTGCACGACGCCAAGCGCTGCCTGCTGAACCAGCGCGAGGTGGGCCCGCACACGCTGTCCTTCAGCAACGCGCTGCGCTCGGCGCTGCGCGAGGACCCGGACATCATCCTGGTGGGCGAGCTGCGCGACCTGGAGACGATCCGGCTCGCGCTGACCGCCGCCGAGACCGGCCACCTGGTGTTCGGCACGCTGCACACCTCGAGCGCCGCCAAGACGATCGACCGGATCATCGACGTGTTCCCGGCGGCCGAGAAGGAGATGGTGCGGGCGATGCTGTCGGAGTCGCTGAAGGCGGTGATCTCGCAGGCGCTGCTGAAGACCAAGGACGGCAACGGCCGCGTCGCGGCGCACGAGATCATGATCGGCACCCCGGCCATCCGCAACCTGATCCGCGAGGCGAAGGTCGCGCAGATGAACGCGACGATCCAGACCGGCGCGGCGATGGGGATGCAGACGCTCGACCAGTGCCTGACCGACCTGGTCCGGCGCAACGTGATCTCGATGGCCGAGGCCCGTGCGGCCGCGGCGAACAAGGACAATTTCCCCGGCTGACGGGAAGGAGCGGACATGGCGATCGCCGAAACGGGCCTCGCGCCCCCGATCGCGGCCGGGGTCCGCCCCGCCTCGATGGAACGCGAGCAGGCCTCGAAGTTCCTGCACGACCTGCTGCGGCTGATGCTCGCCAAGCGGGGGAGCGACCTGTTCCTGACGGCGGAGTTCCCGCCGGCGTTCAAGATCGACGGCAAGGTCACGCCGGTGTCGAACGTGCCGCTGACCCCGCAGCACACCGCCGAGCTCGCGCGCGCGCTGATGAACGACCGCCAGGCCGGCGAGTTCGAGGCGCACAAGGAGCTGAACTTCGCGATCAGCCCGGCCGGCATCGGTCGCTTCCGCGTCAACGCGTTCATGCAGCTCGGGCGCGTGGGCGTCGTGCTGCGGACGATCCAGAGCCACATCCCGAAGATCGAGGACCTGCTGCTGCCGCCGGTCATGCGCGACCTGTCGCTGACCAAGCGCGGGCTGATGATCATGGTGGGGGCCACCGGCTCGGGCAAGTCGACCTCGCTCGCGGCGATGATCGGCTACCGCAACGAGACCACGCACGGGCACATCGTCACGATCGAGGATCCGGTCGAGTTCGTGCACCCGCACCGCAACTGCATCGTCACGCACCGCGAGGTCGGGGTCGACACCGAGAGCTGGGAGGTGGCGCTGAAGAACACGCTGCGCCAGGCGCCCGACGTGATCATGATCGGCGAGATCCGCGAGCGCGA
>DASPJX010000348.1:0-5312 GCA_035628395.1 Burkholderiaceae bacterium
GTCGATCTGCGCGATCGCGTTCCGCGTGCAGGACGCGGCCGCCGCCTACCGGCGCGCGCTGGAGCTCGGCGCCTGGGGCTTCGACTCGCGCTCCGGCCCGATGGAGCTGAACATCCCGGCGATCAAGGGCATCGGCGACTCGCTGATCTACCTCGTCGACCGCTGGCGCGGCAAGAACGGCCGCAGCGGCGGCGTCGGCGACATCTCGATCTACGACGTCGACTTCGAGCCGATCGGCGACGCCGACATCGAGCACGAGGGCGCGGGCCTGACGACGGTCGACCACCTGACGCACAACGTGCACCGCGGCCGGATGGCCGAGTGGGCCGACTTCTACTCGCGGCTCTTCGAGTTCCGCGAGGTCCGCTACTTCGACATCGAGGGCAAGGTCACCGGCGTGCGCTCGAAGGCGATGACCTCGCCCTGCGGGAAGATCCGGATCCCGATCAACGAGGAGGGCGGCGGCAACGGCGGCGGCCAGATCCAGGAGTACCTCGACCAGTACCACGGCGAGGGCATCCAGCACATCGCGCTCGGCACCGACGACATCTTCGCGACCGTCGAGCGGCTGCGCACCGCGGGCGTGAGCTTCCTCGACACGCCCGAGACCTACTACGAGCTGGTCGACGCGCGCCTGCCGGGCCACGGCCAGGACGTCGAGCGGATGCGGCGCAACCGGATCCTGCTCGACGGCGGGCCCACCGGCGGGCTGCTGCTGCAGATCTTCACGAAGACCGTGATCGGCCCGATCTTCTTCGAGATCATCCAGAGGAAGGGCGACGACGGCTTCGGCGAGGGGAACTTCAAGGCGCTGTTCGAGTCGATCGAGCTCGACCAGATCCGCCGCGGCGTGGTGAAGGCCGAGGAGCCGGGCACCCAGGACGCGTAGCGTCCGGCCGGCGGAATGACCGGCCCTCCTCGGGGCCGGGCGGAGGCCCGGGGAGCGGGGAGGCGGCCCGACTCGCTCGGGCCTCGGAGATCGCTCAGCCCGCGGGGATCGCCCGGCCTTCGGGGATCGCTCCGCCCTCGGGGACCGCTCCGCCCGCGTGGATCACTCCGCCTTCACGTTCCCCACCCGCACCACCTCCGCCCAGCGCGAGACGTCCTCCTTCACGAAGGTCGCGAACGCCTCGCCGTCGCGCGAGTTCGGCGTCATCCCCTGCTTCTGCACGACCGCGCGCACGGCCTCCTGGCGCATCGCGTCCAGGGTCGCGGCGCGCAGCCGCGCGAGCGCCGCGGGCGGCACGCCGGCCGGCGCGAACAGCGCGAGCCAGGCGTCGGCCTCGACGCCGCGCACGCCGGCCTCGGCGAGCGTCGGCACCTCGGGCAGGTAGGGCGAGCGCGTCGGCGAGGCGACGGCGATCGCGCGCAGCCGCCCGGCCTGGAGTTGCGCGAGCACGGTGGGCACCGTCGCGAAGCTCAGGTTCACGTGGCCGCCGAGCAGGTCGGTCAGCAGCGGTGCCGACCCCTTGTACGGCACGTGCGCGATGTCGGTCCCGGTCCGGGCCTTGAACAGCTCGAGCGCGAGGTGCGAGGCCGAGCCCGGGCCGGTCGAGCCCGCGGTCAGCTTGCCGGGATCGCGCTTCGCGAGCGCCACCAGCTCGGCCGCCGTGCGCACCGGCACGTCGGGGCCGACCACCACCACGTGCTGCAGGTCGACGAGCCCCGCCACCGGCGCGAAGTCGCGGATCGGGTCGTAGCCGCCGCCCTGCGGCAGCAGCGACACGTTGGTCGCGTGCGTCTGGTTCGTGCCGAGCACCAGCGCGTGGCCGTCCGGCGCGGCCTGCGCGACGCGCCGCGTGCCGAGCGCGCCGGCGGCTCCCGCGACGTTCTCGACGACGACCGGCTGGCCGAGCGAGCGCGCCAGCTCGGCGCCGACCGCGCGCGCGAGCACGTCGGTCGGTCCGCCGGCCGGATAGGGCACGACGATCGTCAGCGGCCGCGTCGGCGACCACGGGCCGGTCTGGGCCGAGACGGGCAGCGCGACGGCGGCGCAGGCGCCGCCGAGGGCCCGGAGGACGCGGCGGCGCGGGAGGCGGACGGGACGGTTCATGGCGGCGCGAGGGAGTCGGGTGCGGCGCGCAGCGTAACCCGGATGCGGGGCGTGCGGCGCGGCCGCGCGGGGCGGACGTCGCGCGATCGCCCCTCGCCGCGTGCGGGCGACGGCGCGACCCGCGCACGGCCGAGGCATCATGGCGGCGTCGGCGCGCGGCGCCTGTCGCGGACTGGCCGCGGATGCGGAAAGCCGGTAGTGCCGTGGCGCGCGCGCCCTGCCTACCATGGATCGGGTCCGGGGCGAGTCATGCGCCGGCGGCGACCGACCCAAGCCACGGAGCCTTCCCGACGATGAACGATCTCCCGTCTGACGGCGACGGCACGGGCCCCGCGAGCGGATCGCGCGGCTCCGTGCTGCTCGTCGAGGACGACCCGCTCGGCGCCGAGGCGATGTCCGCGCTGCTCGAGAGCCTCGGCTGGCGCGTGCTGCACGCGATCGACGCGGAGTCCGCGCTCGAGCGGCTCGAGACCGACGCCGACGTCGACGTCGTGCTGACCGACATCGCGATGCCCGGCGACTTCGACGGCGCGGAGCTCGCCGTGCACCTGCGCACCACCCGCCCGGGCCTGCGCGTGGTGCTGGTCACCGGCCGGGTGGACAAGGTCCACCGCGCGGTCGGCGACGGCTTCGAGCTGCTGCCCAAGCCCTGCTCGCCGGCCGAGCTCGCCGCGGCGCTCGAGCCGCGGCGCTGACGGTCAGGCGGTCCGCAGCTCGAACTGCGCGACCGCGTCGGCGAGCCGCGCGGCCTGGTCCTTCAGGCCGGCCGCCGCCGCCGCGCTCTGCTGGACCAGCGCCGCGTTCCGCTGCGTGGTCGCGTCGAGCTCGCCCACCGAGCGGTTGACCCGCGCGACGCCCGCGCTCTGCTCGTTCGCCGCGCGGCTGATCTCGCCGATCAGCTCGCCGGTCTCGCGCACCGACCCGACGAGCCCGCTCATCGTGGCGCCCGCCTCGCCGACCAGCCGCGAGCCCTGCTCGACCCGCGCGACCGATTCCCCGATCAGCGCCTTGATCTCGCGCGCCGCCCCGGCGCTGCGCTGCGCGAGCGTGCGCACCTCCGAGGCCACCACCGCGAAGCCGCGGCCCTGCTCGCCGGCACGTGCCGCCTCGACCGCCGCGTTCAGCGCGAGGATGTTCGTCTGGAACGCGATGCCGTCGATCGTGCCGATGATGTCGGCGATCCGGCGCGAGCTCTCGCTGATGCCGCCCATCGTCTCGACGACCTGGCGGACCGACTCGCCGCCGCGCGCCGCGACCTCCGAGGCGGTGCCCGACAGCCGTTCGGCCCGGCTCGCGTTCTCGGCGGTCTGCCGGATCGTCGCCGACAGCGCCTCCATCGACGACGCGGCGTTCCGCAGGTTGGCGGCCGCGTGCTCGGTGCGCTCGGACAGGTCGCCGTTGCCCCGCGCGATCTCGACCGACGCGAGGCGCACCGACTCGGCGCTCGCCGCCACGTCGCGCAGCACCTCGCCGATGCGCCCGATCGCGCCGTGCAGCTCGCGCCCGAGCGTCGTGTCGACGCGCACCGCGCCGACGTCGAGCCGCACGCGGCCGCCGGTCCCCTGCATCGCGCGGGTCAGGCGGGCGAGCTCGGCGCCCAGGCGGGCGTCCTGCTCGAGGCGCAGCGCCATCGCCACCTGCAGCCCGGCCTGGACGACGACGTAGGACGCGTGCAGCGCGACGCGGCTCCACCCCGGCTCGGTGAAGCAGACCGCGCCCCAGCCGAGCTGCTGCATCAGGTTGAACGACGCGTGATGGACGGCGATCGCGCCGGCCGCGGCGACGACCGGCTTCCAGTCGCGATAGGCGAGCAGGAACGCGAGTCCGACGAACACGCCGAAGTGCAGGTCCGTCAGGCCGCCCGAGAGCTGCAGCTGCAGCGCGGTGACGGCCATCATCGCGACCCCCATGTACAGGCGCGTGACGAGCCGGCCGGACCGGATCGCGACCAGCGCGGCGGCCAGCCCGAGGACGGGCAGGCCGACGCCGAGCGCGAGCCACGGACGGCCGTAGTGCACGCCGAGCACGACCGCGGCGGCGGTGCACACCGCGAGCACGGCGAGCAGCAGCCGGTCGGCCCAGCGGTAGAGATCGATCATCGCGTCGTCCCGGACGGACGCCGCGTCGTGGGGCACGGGGGTGGTGAGCGGGGTCATGCCGCCATGGTGGTCGGCGCCGTGCGGCGGGATCACCCGATCAGGGGGGATCCGTCGCCGCACCATCGACCGGCGGAGGCCGGTCGACCCCGAGCGGTCGGCGGTCGGCGGTCGGACGCCGCCGCGACCCGACCGGATGGATCGACCGGGCGAGGCCGCGGCGGACGGGCCCGACCGGATGGACCGAGCGGACGAAGCCGCGCGGACGAAGCCGCGCGGACGGACCCGACCGGACGGACCGAGCGGGCGAAGCCGCGACGGACGGGCCCGACCGGACGGGCCGACCTGGCGAGGCCCCGGCGGACGGGCCCGATTGGATGGACGATGAGGCGAGGGCCAAGCGGACGGACCTGACCCGAGCGGACGAGGCCGCAACCGACGGACCCGCGGCGGGCCCGGGTCGAGGCCCCCGGTCGGCCCGGCGCACCCGCCCGCCGACCGGGCGGTCGCCGCTCAGCCGCGGGGCGCGCCCTCGCCGGGCGACGGCGCGAGGCCGGGGGCCTCCTGCCCGCCGCGCGTGCCGCCCGGATCGCCGTGACGATGGCCGCGCGCGCCGTGGTGCCGCGCGCGCATCGTGTCGCGGAACGCGAGCATCTCGGCCTGCGTCAGCTGCCCGTCGCGATCGGTGTCGGCGGTGTCGAACGCCTTCATCCGGCGGGCCATCGCCTGCTGCTGCGCGGCGTCGAACTCGGCGCGGCTGATCCGGCCGTCGCGGTCGGTGTCGAGCCGGCGCAGCATCCGCTCGCCGTGGTGGGCGCCGTGCCCCTGGGCGGTCGGGCCGTGCCGCATGCCGTGCGCGTGGCCGTGGCGGTGCGGCGTGGCCGGCGCGGCCTCGGGCGCGCCCGCGCCGGGGCCCTGGGGCGCGGCCCGGGGCGGAGTCTGCGGGGCGGCCTGCGCGACGGCCGCGTCGGTCGACGCCGACTGCGCGAAGGCGCCGCCGGTGCCGATCGCGAGCGCGATCGCGCTCGCGGCGAGGAAGCGGTGGCGGGTGGACGGGTTCATCCGGATCTCCAGAAGCGACGAAGGGGAGATCGGATCGTCGCGCCGGCGGCGCGGCGGGGCGAGCCGGTTTACCGCGCGTTGCCGTCGTTACACATCGGGCC
>DASPJX010000349.1:0-10025 GCA_035628395.1 Burkholderiaceae bacterium
CACGGGCTTTCTTCTCTTTCATCTCGACTTCGGTCGCTGCGCCGACTTTCACGAGCGCAACACCGCCGGCCAACTTGGCGACCCGCTCCTGCAGCTTCTCCTTATCGTAGTCACTGGTCGCTTCTTCGATCTGCTTGCGAATGTTCTTCACACGGCCTTCGATGGCTGCCGTATCGCCCGCGCCGTCGATGATGGTGGTTTCTTCCTTTGCCACCTCGATGCGCTTCGCTTGACCGAGATCGTTGAGCGTCGCTTTCTCGAGTGACAGGCCGACTTCCTCGGCGATAACCGTGCCGCCAGTGAGAATTGCGATGTCTTCGAGCATCGCTTTGCGGCGGTCGCCAAAGCCAGGCGCCTTCACCGCGCAGGTCTTCAGGATGCCGCGGATGTTGTTGACCACCAGGGTGGCCAGCGCCTCGCCCTCGACTTCCTCGGCGACGATCAGCAGCGGACGGCCGGCCTTGGCGACCTGCTCGAGCACCGGCAGCAGCTCGCGGATGTTCGAGATCTTCTTGTCGTGCAGCAGCACGAACGGATCGTCGAGGACCGCGACCTGCTTGTCGGGGTTGTTGATGAAGTACGGCGACAGGTAGCCGCGGTCGAACTGCATGCCCTCGACGACGTCGAGCTCGTTGTTCAGCGACTTGCCGTCCTCGACGGTGATCACGCCTTCCTTGCCGACCTTCTCCATCGCCTCGGCGATGATGTTGCCGATCTCCTGGTCGGAGTTGGCCGAGATCGAGCCGACCTGGGCGATCTCCTTGGTCGTGGTGCAGGGCTTGCTGATCGTCTTCAGCTGCTCGGTCAGCGCGCCGACCGCACGGTCGATGCCGCGCTTCAGGTCCATCGGGTTCATGCCCGCGGCCACGAACTTCATGCCCTCGCGCACGATCGCCTGGGCGAGCACGGTCGCGGTGGTGGTGCCGTCACCGGCGTTGTCCGAGGTCTTGGAAGCGACTTCCTTGACCATCTGGGCGCCCATGTTCTGGAACTTGTCCTTCAGCTCGATCTCCTTCGCGACCGAGACGCCGTCCTTGGTGACGGTCGGCGCGCCGAAGGAGCGCTCGAGCACCACGTTGCGGCCCTTCGGGCCCAGCGTGACCTTGACCGCGTTCGCGAGGATGTTCACACCCTCGACCATCCGCGAGCGCGCGTCGTCGTGGAAGAAGACTTGTTTCGATGCCATCTCTGGTTACTCCTGGATTGCCTGGATTCGGTACGGATGCGGGAGACGGGTCCGGGTCACTCGACCACGGCCATGATGTCTTCCTCGCGCATCACCAGCAGCTCCTCGCCCTCGACCTTGACGGTCTGGCCCGAGTACTTGCCGAAGAGGACCTTGTCGCCCGGCTTCACGCCGAGGGGACGGACCTTGCCGTCGTCGCCGACCTTCCCGTTGCCGACGGCGAGGATCTCACCCTGGTCCGGCTTCTCGGCCGCGTTCTCGGGGATGACGATGCCCGAGGCCGTCTTACGCTCGTTGTCCAGGCGCTTGATGATCACGCGATCATGCAAAGGACGCAGCTTCATGGATGTTGGCTCCTGAGGTCGTTCGTTTCGGATGGAGAGGGTCGGGACGCAGCGCCCCGCCGCACGCGAGAGGCGACGGCGGCAACGTCCCGGCAGGGCCGGTTGTTGCTAGCACTCGTCGCTTGCGAGTGCTAATGGTAGGGGAACAGGCCGAGCTTTTCAAGTCGGGGGCCTACCGACGGCCTCGCCGGAACGGGAGAGGGGTCGCGAACCGGCCCGCGGCGGGCGTTCCGGCCGCGGGTCCGCCGCCGGGGTTTCGGGAGCGCGATCGCCGCGGCTCGCCGGTGCGGCGTCAGGGCGTCACGGCGTCACGGCGGCGCGATGATCGCCGCGACCCGCCGACGCGACTCCGGCGATGCGCGATCGCCGCGACCCGCCGGCGCGGCGTCAGGAGTGCGCGGTCGCCGTCAGCCCGAGCCGGCGCTCCAGGTGCGCGACCAGCTCGGGGGCGCCGCTCACGTGCGGGCAGTGTCCGGTGGCCTGCAGCTGCACGAGCTCGCTGCGCGGCAGCCGCGCGTGCAGGAACGCGCCGACCGTGCCGGGGGCGACCGCGTCGTGGGTGCACTGGAAGACGACGGTGGGCACGCGGACCTCGGGCAGCACGTGCCGGTGGTCGGACAGGAAGGTCGCCCGCGCGAACGAGCGCGCGATCGTCTCGTCGTACTCGCAGAAGTTCTCGGCGAGCTCGTCCGACAGGTCCCGGCGCGCGGGGTTCGACATGATCACCGGCGCGAGCGAGCGCGCCCACATCCGGTAGTTCGCGTCCATCGCGTCGAGCAGGTCCTCGAGGTCTTCCCGCTCGAAGCCGCCGACGTAGTCGCCGTCGTTGGCGTAGCACGGCGAGGGCGCGACCAGCAGCAGCGACTCGAACAGCTCCGGGCGGCGCGCCGCCGCGAGCAGCGCGATCGTGCCGCCCACCGAATGGCCGACCAGCGTCGCGCCCCGCGGCGCGCAGGCGTCGAGCACCTCGACGAGGTCCTGCGCGTAGCCGTCGAGGCTCGCGTGGCGCACCGGGTCGTAGGCGGACGTATCCGAGCCGCCGGCGCCGACGAGGTCGAGGAGCACGATCCGGCGCCGGCCCTCGAGCGGGCCGACGACGCGCCGCCAGACGCCCTGGTGACAGCCGAATCCGTGGACGAAGACGACCGGGCGGGGATCCTCGCCCTCGAGGACGGTGACGGCGTGCCGGCGCAGGACGGCGTCGCGATCGGACATGGCGGTTCTCCTAGAGCGCCGCGGTGCCGAGCAGCACGCCCAGGGCGGCTGCCGACAGCGGCTTGGACAGCAGGAAGCCCTGCAGGTCGTCGCAGCCGAGCTCGACGACGCGACGCAGCTGGTCCTCGGTCTCGACGCCCTCGGCGGTGACGCCGAGGTTCAGCGCGCGGGCCAGCGCGACGATCGCCGTCGACACCGCCGCCGCCTCGCGCGAGCCCGCCATGCCCTGCACGAAGCTGCGATCGATCTTCAGCCCGTCGAGCGGGATCCGGTGCAGGTAGGCGAGCGACGACCAGCCGGTGCCGAAGTCGTCGAGCAGCACGCGCACGCCGCGCTCGCGCAGCGCGCGCAGCGCCGCGAACGCCTCGGCGAGGCTCGCGTCGACGAGCGTCGACTCGGTGATCTCGAGCTCGAGGCGCTCGAGCGGGAAGCCGGCGCGCTCGGCGATCGGGCCCACCTCCTCGCCGAAGAAGCGCTCGGAGACCTGCTTCGCCGACACGTTGACCGCGACGGACACCGGGCGGCAGCCCTGCACCTGCCACGCGGTCCCCTGACGGCACGCCTCCTCGAGCACCCAGCGCCCGAGCTCGACGATGAAGCCCGACTCCTCGGCCTGCGGCACGAATTCGCCCGCCCCGAGCAGCCCGCGCGTCGGATGGCGCCAGCGCAGCAGCGCCTCGACGGCGGTCAGTCGCCGGTCGGAGGCGCGGAAGCGGGGCTGGTAGTGGAGCACGAACTCCCGGCGCTGCAGCGCGCGGCGCAGCGCCGCGTCGAGCGAGAAGACGTTCGCGGTGCGCGCCGGCACGGCCTCGCAGTGCAGGCGGAAGCGACCCGGGCCGAGCCGGCGCGCGGTCTGCAGCGCGACGTCGGCATCGCGCATCGCGCCGGACAGCGAGTCGGTCGGCGGGCGGACCAGCGTCGCGCCGACGCTCGCCGTCAGCCGCAGCTCCTCGCGCTCGTCCTCGATCGGCTCGGACACCGCGGCGCACAGCGCGCCGGCGAGCTGCTCGACGACCTCGCGCGGATACGGGTACTCGGCGACCACCACGAAGCCGTCGGCCGCGCGCCGCGCGATGTACGCGAAGGCGGGGAAGACGTCGCGCACCCGCTGGCCGACGACGCCGAGCAGCCGCTCGGCGCGCGCGTCGCCGAAGGCCAGGGTGAGCTCCTTGTAGCCGTCGACGTCGACGACGAAGAGGGCGACCGTCGAGCGGACGCGATCCTGCGGGAAGCGCTCCGCGACGAAGCAGCCGAGCCCGAGCCGGTTGGGCAGCCCGGTGGCGCCGTCGACGGTCTCGGCCTGGTGACGGGCCCGGCGCGCGCGATCGTGCTCGATCGCGAGCTCGGCGATCCGCAGCAGCGAGTCGACGGTGCGCACCGCCTCGTCCGACGGCGAGTGCACGCCGCGGTGCCAGACCGCGAGCGTGCCGAGCAGCCGGCCGCCCGCGCCGAGCATCGGCGTCGACCAGCAGGCGCGCAGCCCGAGCGACAGCGTGGAGGCCGCGCTCTCCCGCCACAGCGGATCGGTGCCGATGTCGGTCGTGACGACGACCGCGCGGCGCGCGGCGGCGGTGCCGCAGCTGCCGTTGCCCTCGGCGACGCGCAGGCCCTGCGGCAGGCGCACGTACGAGAACGGCAGCGTCGGCGAGGCCGCGAGCGTCAGCGTCGTGCCGTCGGCCGAGGCGAGCAGCACCGAGCACAGCGCGCCCGGCAGTGCCGTCTCGACGCCGCGGCAGACCTCGGCCAGCACCACCTCGAGCCGGGCGCCGGACGTCGACAGGCGCAGCGCGCGGGCGGCGTGCACGCCGGGCAGCGCCGCCGCGGGCGTCTCCCGCACGTCGGCGACCTGCAGCAGCAGCCGCGACGGCGGGACCGCGCCGACCGGCACGCCGCGGGCGAGCACCTCGACCCGCGGCGAGGTCTCGTCGAGCCGCAGCGTCATCGCGGCCCGCCGGGCGGTGCCGTCCACGAGCTCGGCGAGCGCGGCCTCGACCCGGGCCCGCTCCGAGGGCGCCACCAGGTCGAGCAGCGGCCGCCCGCGCATCGCCTCGGGGCCTCCCGCCAGCCCCAGCGCCTTCGACGCGGCCTCGGACGCGTGCTGCACGACGAGCCGCCGCGCGTCGACCACCAGGCAGCGGTCGAACTCGAGCGCGGTGCCGGCCGCCGCGTCCGGCGCGCGGCGCGCCGCGTCCTCGCGCGCGGTCACGTCGACCTGGCAGCCGGCGACCCACCAGTGGCCGGCGGCGTCGCGACGGTGCAGCAGCGTGAGCTCGATCCAGATCGGCGTGCCGTCCTTGCGGAAGTTGCGCAGCACCACCGTGAGCTCGGTCCGGTTCGCGATCGCGTCGCGGATCGCCGCGCGCTCGCGCGCCTGCTCGCCGTGCTCGTGCTGCTGCAGGATCCGGCAGTTCCGGCCGAGCAGCTCCGCGGCCCGGTAGCCGGTCATCCGCGTCAGCGCCTCGTTGATCCAGACCAGCGGGCAGTCGGGATGGCTCGGGTCGGCGAGCGTCATGCCGACCGGCACGTCCGACAGCAGGTCGGCCGCCAGCCGCTCGGCGACGTCGGCGACGCGGCGCGCCGGCTCGCGTCCGAAGGCCGGCGAGGCCGGGGCGCCGGGAACGGGGGCCGCGCTCACGCGAGGTCGGCCGGCAAGGGCAATCGCACGGTGAAGCAGCTGCCGCGGCCCGGGCCCTCGCTCTCGGCGCCGACCGTGCCGCCGTGCATCGCCACGAGCTGGCGCACCAGCGACAGGCCGATGCCGAGCCCGCCCTGCGAGCGGTCGATCGTCCGTCGGGCCTGCATGAACAGGTCGAAGACCTTCGGCAGCAGATCGGGGGCCATGCCGACGCCGGAGTCGCGCACGCGCAGCACCGCCTCGCCGCCCTCGGCGGCGACCGAGAGCTCGACGAGCCCGCCCGGCGGCGTGAACTTCGCCGCGTTGTTCAGCAGGTTGCCGACGACCTGCGCCATCCGGGTCGCGTCGACGTCGACGCGCAGCGGATCGCGCGGCTGGGCGACCGTCAGCACGTGCTGGCCGGCGTCGAGGTGGTGCCGGCTCGCCTCGACGGCGCTCGCCACGATGTCCTGCAGCGCGAAGCGCCCGGGCCGCAGCTCGATCCGGCCGCGGCTGATCCGCGAGACGTCGAGCAGGTCGTCGACGAGGCGCACCATCTGCAGCAGCTGGCGCTCCATCATCTCGTGCGTCGCGGTGACCATCCGGCCGTCGGCGGGCGCGCGGCGCAGCAGCACGAGCCCGGTGCGGATCGGCGCGAGCGGGTTGCGCAGCTCGTGCGCGAGCGTCGCGAGGAACTCGTCCTTGCGACGGTCGGCCTCGATCAGCGCGGCCTGCGCGCGGCGCAGCTCGGAGATCTCGTAGACCAGGCAGCTGATCGCCCGGACCCGTCCCCCGGCCTCGAAGATCGGGTAGTAGCTGACGAGCCAGGTGCGCTCGACGCCGGGCTGCGACGCGGTGTGGCCGGCGACCTCGATCCCGACCGAGGGCTCTCCGGTCTCGAGCACGCGACGGAAGTGCGGCTCGACGACGTCGGCCACGCCCGGCACCACCTCGCGCAGCGTGCGCCCGAGGTGCGCGTGCACCGGCGCGCCGTCGATGTCGGCCATCGCCCGGTTCACGCGCAGGAAGCGGAAGTCGCGGTCGCACAGCGACATGCCGATCGGGGCGGCCTGGTAGATCGAGTCGAGCTCCTCCACCTTCGCCTGCAGCCGCGCCTCGGAGTCCTGCAGCGCCCGCTCGGCGCGCTTGCGCTCGGTGACGTCGACGTTCATGCCGACCCACTCGCGGATCGTGCCGTCGGGATTCGGCATCGGCACGCCTCGCGAGTGGACCCAGCCCCACCGTCCGTCGGCGCTCGCGATCCGGTACTCGGCCTCGAAGACGCGGCGCGTCGCGATGCAGTCGCGCCACAGCGCGTCGACGCGCGCGCGGTCCTCGGGATGGATCCGCTCCGGCCGGCCGCGGCCGGTCGGCGGCTCGCCGGCGAACGCGCACCACGAGGGCGAGTCCTCGATCACCGAGCCGTCCGGCGCGGCGGTCCAGACGACCTGCGCGCTCGCCGAGACCAGCGCGCGGAACCGCGCCTCGCTCGCCCGCAGCGCCTCCTCGGCGAGCCGGCGGTCGTGGATGTCGGTGTCGAAGCCGTACCACCGCATCCCGGCGCCGGTCCCGCAGGGCGCCGGCGTCGCGGTCACGTGGTGCCAGCGCCAGGCGCCGTCGTGCCGGCGCAGCCGCAGCTCGCAGCTCCACGGCGCGCGCCGGCGCAGCCCCTCGCGCCAGCAGGCGAACGCCGTCCCGGTGTCGTCCGGATGCACGATCGACGGCCAGTCGCCGCGGGCGACGCGGCCGGCCGCGGCCTCGCCGACGTAGCGACGCCAGCTCGCGTTCGCGTCGACGACGCGCAGCGCGGCGTCGGCGACCCAGACCGACTGCGGGCTCGCCGAGGCGAACTCGCGGAACCCGCCGTCGGCGTCGGCGTCGACCGCCGCGCGACCGCGGGCGGGTCCGGCGGTCGGTGCCGCGGTGTCTGCGAAGGCGGATCGGTTCAAGGTGCGCATCCCGGCGGTGGAACCGTCGCGGCATCGCGATCCGGGCCGCGCCCGCTCGGCCCGACGGTCTGCGGTCATTCTGGCCGCCCCACGGCCAAGCCACGATTGGGGCAAGCACTTAAGCGGGGCGAGGCGTCGCGACACCGCGCCGGCGACGTCGGCGACTCGGCGCGGCGCGGCGGCGTCCCGCGCACGGAACCTGCATGCGTCACGCTCGCGAGCCGTCCGGCCGCGGCACGCCGGCCGCGGGGAGGGGTCCGCCCAGGGAGGTTCCATGTCCGTCGAACACGCGCGCTCCGGCGATCTCGTCGATCTGCATCCGCCGAAGGCGGACACGCCGCTGGCCGGCTCGGTCGCGCTGGTGCGCGACGACTGGATCGAGGTGATGCGCTGGGTGCTGCCCGCGGGCCGGCAGGTGCCGGAACACCTCGCCTACGGTCCGGTCACGGTGCAGTGCGTCGAGGGCGAGGCGATCCTCCGGCTGGCCGACGGCGACCGGATGCTGCGGCCGGGCTCGCTCGCCTATCTCGCGGCGGCCGAGCGCCACTCGTTCGAGGCGCTGACCGACACCGTGCTGCTGGTGACCATGGCGCTCGTTCCGGGGCCGGCGACCGCGGGCGTGCCGGTGCCGATGCACGGCGAGCGGACCGGTCCCGGGCTCGACATAAAGTAGGTACACTTACCGTCTGTCGACTTACCGACTGACGGACTCCTCCCGATGCCCGAGCTTCCAGAACCCGTCGCGCCCGCGCGCGACGGCGCCGCCGCGTCGGTCGGCGGCACGTACGCGCCCGCCGCCGACCTGCACCGGATGCCCGGGCACCTGATCCGGCGGCTGCACCAGCAGGGCGTCGCGCTGTACGCCCAGCACGCGGGCGCCTCCGAGCTGACGCCGGTCCAATACGCGACGCTGCACGCGATCGGCGCCTGGCCCGGCAGCGACCAGGTCGGCATCGGCCGCGCGATCGCCTGCGACAAGGCCACCGTCGGCGCGGTGCTCGACCGGCTCCAGGCGAAGGGTCTGGTCGAGCGTCGGCCCGACGAGACCGACCGGCGCGCCTGGCGCCTGCGGCTGACCCCCGCGGGGGCCGAGACGCTCGCGCGGACCGAGCCGCTGGTCGGCCGGATCCAGGCCGAGCTGCTCGCGCCGCTGACCGACGCCGAGGCGCGCCAGCTGATGGCGCTGCTCGCCAAGCTGGTCGGCCCGATGCCGGTGCCGGGGAGCCCGCGATGAGCGCGCTCGGGGCGATCGCGCCGGCGCACGCGGGACGCGCGGCGCGGCGGCAGCGCTGGGCGCTGTGGGCGGCGCTCGCGACGGTGGCCGTCTGGGGCGCGAACTTCTCGATCCAGAAGGCCGTCTACGAGGCGGTGACGCCGGCCGGCTTCCTGCTGGTGCGCTACCTGGTGATGCCGGTCTGCGCGGTCGCGCTGCTCGCGTGGCGCTACGGCGCGCGCTGGCCGCGGCTGCCGCGCGCCGACCTCGTGCGGCTCGCGTGGCTCGGCTTCTGGGGCCACTTCGTGCACGTCGGCATGGTGACCGCGGGCATCCACTGGTCGACCGCGTTCTCGAGCTCGCTGATCCTCGCCTGCGGCCCGATCTACACGCTGCTGATCCTGCGCTGGTTCGGCATCGAGCGGCTCGGCGGCGCGCAGGTCTCGGGCGTCGCGGTGGCGCTCGCCGGCGTGCTGGTCTTCCTGTCCGACAAGCTGCTGTCCGGGCGCTGGGGCGCGAGCGCCGGCGACCTGTTCCTGCTGCTCGCGGCCAGCCTGTTCTCGTACTACACGGTCGCGGCCAAGCCGATGATCGAGCGGCACGGCGGCGTGGTCGTGATGACCTACGCGCTGCTCGCGGCGAGCCCGCTGGTCGTCGTCGCGACGCTGCCGCTCGCGCGCGACGTCGACTGGGACGCGGTGTCGGCGCTGCAGTGGTCGGGCGTGCTGTGGTCGACGATCGTCTCGGCCTTCCTCGGCTGGCTCGTCTGGGGCTGGGTCAACACCGTGCGCGGCGTCGGCCGCACCGCGCCGCTGATGTACCTGATGCCGCCGGTGGCGGGCGTGGTCGCGTGGTGGATCACCGACGAGCGCTTCACCGGCATCAAGCTCGCCGGCGCGGCGCTCACGCTCGCCGGCGTCGCGCTCGCGCAGTTCGCCGGCCGCCCGCCCGCGCCGGTGCGCGAGGCGCCGCCGCCGACCGACTGAGCCGGACCGCGGCGCGGCGGCTCAGCGCTCGAACCGCAGCTTCAGCGGCGCGCCGATCCGCTTGCCGCGGCGACTTCCGCGCACCGTGATCCGCACGCCGGGGCGCAGCTCGTCGAGCGTGCCGCCGCCGATCACCTGCGCGCCGGCCGCCTCGACCTGGAAGGTCCGGCCGGCCTCGGCCAGCACGAGCCGCAGCGACGCGTCGCGCTCGACGATCGTGCCGATCACCTGGGACTCGTCCGCGGCCACGCTGCGCGGATCGAACGCGTCCTGCGCGGCGGCGCCTTGCGTGCCTTGCCCGCCTTGAGCGCCGTTGGAGCCGTTCGAGCTGCCGGCGCTGTTCGACCCGTTCGAGCCGCCGGAGCCGTTCGAGCCGCCGGAGCCGTTCGACCCGTTGGAACCGTTCGACCCGTTCGACCCATTCGATCCGTTCGAGCCGTTAGAACCGTTCGACCCGTTCGACCCGTTCGATCCGTTCGAGCCGTTGGACCCGTTCGAGCCGTTGGACCCGTTCGAGC
>DASPJX010000350.1:0-5308 GCA_035628395.1 Burkholderiaceae bacterium
GACTGAAGTCCCGAATCTCGTCGACGATCGCGAGCAGCAGCCCCGTACCGAGGAGAGCGAGAATCGCCAAGCCGATCCCATGATTCTCGGTGTGCAGCCGCGAGTACCCGAAGCCGACGCTTGCCAGCACGACGGCGCCGATCGCGCCGAGCATTACGACGTACGGCACTCGGACCAGAAGGTTGAAGAAGCACGAGGCGAGCAGCGCGACGATCGCGACCTGGAGGACCAAAGTCATCATGCAGCCTGGGGGAAAGGGCGCCGGGCGTCTGTCCGTTCGATGAAAAATAAAGGGTCGCTGAGCTCGATGCAATCCACGAGAGCAGCATCCGGGGAGGCCGGCTGTTCAGAAGCGAGCCGTCCGGTGCGAGCGTGCACCTCCCGCCGGTTCCTCATCGGCTTCTCGTGCAGCGTGTCGCCGGGGGCAGGGCGCCACCGCGATCGGACACAAGCGCAGCCGGGCTCGTACCGCGCGCAGCACGTGTCGATACCGTGACGTACCGATCGGAACGAGAGACGACCTCGTGTCTTCGATTCGATAGCCCATCGATTCGGGCTCTCCAGACTGCTCGGGTACGGGTGATCTCCATACTTCGGTCCCGAGCTTTCAAAGATGATGTCCCGATGACAACGGATTGCAGACGCGAAAAGCTCGTTTCACGATGCGAGATATGGCTGTGGCGACGCACCATTCTCTTTTCCCATCGTGAAAAAGAACGTTGCACGATACGAAACATGAGCCGTAAGTGACTGACGTCGAAGGGAGAAAACCGACAGTCCGAAAGGGGTCTGCGGCTGTTGCCCCGCACCATCCCGGCCGGTAAGGTTGACTGCATCGCTGCGGCATTCGCGCAGCCCCCGATCGTCAACCGAGGAGCCCTCTCCCATGTCTTCCCGCGAACTCGAAGCTCAGAAACTCCAGAAGGAATGGGCCGACAACCCGCGCTGGCGCGGCATCAAGCGCGGCTACACCGCCGACGACGTCGTGCGGCTGCGCGGTTCGGTCCCGATCGAGCACACGCTGGCCAAGCGCGGCTCTGAGAAGCTCTGGAAGCTGCTGAACGAGGAGCCCTTCGTCAACTCGCTCGGTGCCCTGACCGGCAACCAGGCGATGCAGCAGGTCAAGGCCGGCCTGAAGGCGATCTACCTGTCCGGCTGGCAGGTCGCGGGCGACGCCAACCTGGCGGGCGAGATGTATCCCGACCAGTCGCTGTATCCGATCAATTCGGTGCCGACCGTCGTGCGCAAGATCAACAACGCGCTGACCCGCTGCGACCAGATCCAGTGGATGGAAGGCAAGAACCCGAGCGACCCGGGCTACACCGACTACTTCGCGCCGATCGTGGCCGACGCCGAGGCCGGCTTCGGCGGCGTGCTGAACGCCTTCGAGCTGATGAAGGCGATGATCGACGCCGGCGCGTCGGGCGTCCACTTCGAGGACCAGCTCGCCGCGGTCAAGAAGTGCGGCCACATGGGCGGCAAGGTGCTCGTGCCGACCCGCGAGGCCGTCGCCAAGCTCGTCGCCGCGCGTCTCGCCGCCGACGTGATGGGCGTGCCGACCGTGCTGCTCGCCCGCACCGACGCCGAGGCCGCCGACCTGGTGACCTCCGACGTCGACGAGAACGACAAGCCGTTCGTCACCGGCGAGCGCACCGTCGAGGGCTTCTTCCGGACCCGCCCGGGCATCGAGCAGTCGATCTCGCGCGGCCTCGCGTACGCCCCGTACGCCGACCTGATCTGGTGCGAGACCGGCAAGCCCGACCTCGCGTTCGCCAAGCAGTTCGCCGAGGCGATCCAGAAGCAGTTCCCCGGCAAGATGCTCGCGTACAACTGCTCGCCGTCGTTCAACTGGAAGCGCAACCTCGACGAGTCGACGATCGCCAAGTTCCAGCGCGAGCTGGGCGCGATGGGCTACAAGTTCCAGTTCATCACGCTGGCCGGCTTCCACAGCCTGAACTACTCGATGTTCAACCTGGCGTACGGCTACGCCCGTGAGAACATGAGCGCGTTCGTCGAGCTGCAGGAGGCCGAGTTCGCCGCCGCCGAGAAGGGCTTCACCGCGGTCAAGCACCAGCGCGAGGTCGGCACCGGCTACTTCGACGCGGTGACCACCACGATCGAGCGCGAGGCCTCGACCGCCGCGCTGAAGGGCTCGACCGAGGACGAGCAGTTCTTCGACGGGAAGAAGGCGGCCTGAGGTCGCGCTTCGACGATCGGGCCGCGCGCGCGGCCCGTCGGCGGGCCACCCGGTGCGATGCGCCGGGTGGCCCGAATCGTTTCAGCCTTCCGCCGGCGATCGCGAGCGCTCGAGCAGCGCGGCGAACTGGGGATGCTCCGCCGCGACGGTCCTCGGCGGGCCGGCCGCGACGAGGCGGCCGTGCTCCAGCCACCAGACGGTGTCGAAGCGCTCGAGCAGGTGCAGCCGGTGGACGGAGGCGAGCACCGCCGCGTCGGGACGCGAGGCGAACGCGCGCTCGAGCAGGGTCGCCTCGGTCGTCGGATCGAGGCTGCTCGTCGGCTCGTCGAGCAGCAGCAGCGTGCTCGCGCGCGCGGCGATCCAGCCGCGTGCGAACGCCACCCGCTGGCGCTGGCCGCCCGACAGGTTGCCGCCGCGCTCCGACAGTCGCGTCTCGAGCCCGTCGGGCGACGCCGCGATCCACGGATCGAGGCACGCGATGCGCAGCGCCTCGAGCAGCGTCGCGTCGTCGGCCTCGCCCGCCATCGTCAGGTTCTCGCGAAGCGTGCCCTCGAACACCTCGGCGTCCTGCGGGATCAGCGTCGCGCGGGCCGCGACCTCGGTCGGCGACACCGGGCGCCCGTCGAGGCGAAGCACGACCTCGTCCGCCCGGTAGAGGCCGGCGAGCGCCCGCAGCAGCGAGCTCTTGCCCGAGCCGCTCGCGCCGACCAGCGCGATCCGCTCGCCGCGGCGCACCGACGCGGCGAACGCGTCGAGCGTGGGGCGGCTCCGGTCGCGCCGCGCGGGGTGGGAGAAGCTGAGCGACTCGACGTCGAGCCGCGTCCAGCCGCCGGCCGCCGCGCCCGCGTCGACGCGGGGCCCGTCGGCGGGCGCGTCGAGCACCGGCTGCGCGCTCGCGAAGTCGGCACGGTGGCGGGCGAACGACTGGTAGTGGCTGGCGATGGCGGTCAGCACGCCGCCCGCCTGCATCGCGTACTGGTGGACCATGAACACGCCGCCCAGCAGCAGCGGCGCGCCGGGTCCGGCGTCGAGCCGCGCGAGCCAGACGTAGAGCGCGAGCACCGCGCCCCAGACGGCGGTGCTCGCCAGGTCGACGCTGCACCACTTGGCCTCGTTGATGACGATCATCCGGCGCAGCGGGCCGAACACCGCCGCGAGCCGCTCGCGCAACCGCGCGCCGGTGGCCGCCTCCAGTCGCAGCGCGAGCACCGAGACGACGTTGCCGAGCGCGTCGACCTGCGCCGCCTGCAGCCGCCGCAGCGCGGCGTTCTCCTCGGCGGCGTGGCGCATCATCGAGCGGTCGAAGCGCACGACCGCGAGCAGCACGAGCCCGTAGCCGAGGGTCGCGGCCAGACCGACCCGCGGCGACAGCCAGGCGAGCGCGGCGAGCGGACCGACCAGGCTCACCGCGTTCTGCAGGTAGACGAACTGGCTCTGGGCGAAGTCGTAGAGCGCGCCGGTGCTGCGCGACACGCGGTCGATCGTCTCGCCCGAGTGGTGCATCTCGTGCCAGGCGAGCGGCGCGCCGAACAGCCGGGCGAAGAGCCGTTCCTGCAGCCGCTCGCGCACGCGGATCGCGACGTTGCGCTCAAGGATGCGGCCCGGGCCGTGCAGCGCCCAGCTCGCGGCGGTGGCGCCGAGGATCGCGGCGACCCAGCCGGCGGCGGTGCGCGCCGCGGCGAGCCCGCCGGTCTGCAGCGCGTCGATCGCCTGCGCGGCGAGCCACGGGATCGCGAGCTTGATCGACTGCGACGCGAGCAGCAGCAGCGTGGCCGCGACCATCGTCCCGCGCGCGCCTTCGGCGTGTCGCCAGAGCGCGCGGTAGAGGTCGACGGCACGGACGGAGGTGGAGTCCATGCGATCGATGATACGCAGCGCGCCGCGCGCGCCATCGGCCGCATGACCTAGGCCGCGCAGGGCACGACTCGGCCGTTCGTCGAATGGTGCGCGACGGCCCCGCTCGCGATCATCGGTGCTCCCACCCACGTCACGGAGCCCGCCATGAACGCCTCGACCCCGTCCCGCCGCGCAGCGCTCGGCCAGGGCATGACCGAGTACCTCGTCGTCGTCGCGCTGATCGCGGTCGCCGCGATCGGCGTGTTCACGCTCTTCGGACAGGCGCTGCGCCAGCAGACCGCCGGTCTCGCGCTCGAGGTGTCCGGCCAGGACGCCGCCGGCGCGATCGCCGGGGCGCGCGCCAATGCCTCCGCCGCGCAGACCGGCGCGGGCGTGCGCAAGGGGCTCGACAACTACAACGCCGACAACCGCTGAGTCGCGACGATGCATGCGTCCGCCGTCCGTCGTGCCCGCCGCGCGGCCGCGGCCGTCCAGCGCGGCCAGGCGCTGCCGCTCGCGCTCGGGCTACTGCTCGCCGGAGCCGCGATGATGGCGGTCATGGTCTCGGCCGGGCAGGTGGTCGCGACCAAGCAGCGGCTGACCGACACCGCGGACGCGGCCGCCTGGAGCGCGGCCACCTGGCGGGCGCGCGTGCTGAACTACCACGCGTACTCGAACCGGGCGATCGTCGCCAACGAGGTGGCGATCGCGCAGGCGGTCGCGCTGCGCGCCTGGACGCAGTACTTCGAGACGCTGACGCGCAACGCCGCCGCGGTGGGCTCGTACCTGCCGGTCGTCGGGCCCGCGCTCGCCGGCGTCGCCGAGGCGGCCGCGCTGGCGCGCGAGTCCGCGCGCATCGCCGCCGAGCTCGAGATCCCGGCGCGCGGCGCCGAGGGGGTCGGCTACAAGGAGATCCTGCAGGCGAGCCAGGAGATCCTGCACCTGTCGTCCCAGGCCTTCGCCGCCAGCATGGTCGCCGCCGAGGTGGCGCGCGCGACCGACCCGGACTTCTTCGCCTGGGTGCTGCCCGATCCCGATCGCGGCTGGCAGCGGCTCACGCGCCGCGCCGACTCGATCGAGGCGCGCCGGCGCACCGCCGACCTCGTGCGCGCGTCGCTCGAACCGTTCACCGCCGGGCCGCGGAACGACGACATCACTGTGCCGGTCCCGTCGCCCTGCCTGTCCTTCATGAGGATGAAGAAACGCGGCATCACGACGCTGTCCGAAGATCTCGATCGCTGGGAGTCGGTCGACACGCTGTCGTTCCACGTGCGC
>DASPJX010000351.1:0-5562 GCA_035628395.1 Burkholderiaceae bacterium
CGTGTCGACGCCGTACTTGAGGAACATCCGCACGCAGCGGCGCATCTCGTCGGCGCCGCTCACCACCGCGCCGAAGCTGAACTCGGGGTACGGCAGGTGCGGCGGCGACTCGTCGCCGAGCCCGCCCGGCACCGTGATCTCCTGGCTGGCCGCCAGGTAGCGGGGGCCCGGGATCTGGCCCGACTCGATCGCGTTGCGGATCACGACGTCGAGCCGCGGCTTCGCGGTCGCCGCGCCGACGCACGAGGTGAAGCCGCGCGACAGGTAGCGCTCGGCCACGTGCGCGCACCACAGGATGTGCTCCTCGACCGGCATCCGCTGGATCGCACCGAGGGTCGGCTGGTCGTTCCACGCGAAGTGCGTGTGCGCCTCGGTCATGCCGGGCATCAGCGTCGCGCCGCCGGCGTCGACGACGGTGGCGCCGGCGACCGGCAGCGCGCGCGCGCCCCGCGCGACGCCGCGGATGCGGTTGCCGCGCACCAGCACCTCGCCGGTGTAGGGCAGCGCGCCCGAGCCGTCGAAGATCCGCACGTTGGTGAACAGGGTGTCGGCCATGGCGGTCTCCTCGGTGTGGCGGCTATCGGACCGGGTTCTCGAGGACGCCGATGCCCTCGATCTCGATCCGCACGACGTCGCCCTCGCGCAGCCAGCGCGGCGGGTCCATGCCCATCCCGACGCCGGCGGGCGTGCCGGTGGCGATCACGTCGCCCGGATACAGCGTGATGCCGCGCGAGCAGGTCTCGATCAGCGTCGGGATGTCGAAGATCAGCTGCGAGGTGCGCGCCTGCTGGCGCATCTCGCCGTTGACCGTGCAGGTGAGCAGCAGGTCGGTGCCGTCGATCTCGTCGGCCGACACCAGCCACGGGCCCATCGGGCAGAAGGTGTCGAACGACTTGCCGAGGTCCCACTGCTGGTGGCGCATCTGCACGTCGCGGGCGGTGACGTCGTTGACGATCGTGTAGCCCCAGACGTGCTCCATCGCGCGCGAGGCGCGGATGTCGCGCCCGCCGCGCCCGATCACCACCGCGAGCTCGGCCTCGTAGTCGATCCGCTCGGACACGCCGCGCGGCAGCACGATCGGCTCGCCGGGGGCGATCACCGACTCGGGCACCTTCGTGAAGACGATCGGCCACTCGCCGTCGCGCGCGGCGTCGGCGGCGAACACCGAGCCGGCGAGCTCCGCGGCGTGCGCGCGGTAGTTGCGGCCGACGCAGAACAGGTTGCGGCGCGGCGCGGGCAGCGGCGCCTCGAGGGTCACGGCCGACAGCGCGAGCGACGCGCCGGACGCGCGCGGCATCGACGCGCCCTCGACGAGGGTCTCGATCAGGGCGAGCGCGCCGCGCCGCTCCGCCCGCGGGCCGAGCGCGAGCGGCACGACGCGCGTGCCGTCGTCCGACAGCAGCCCCGCCTGACGGCGGCCGCCCCATCGGAAGGTCGCGACCTTCACCGGTGTCCCCTCCCCGCCTTGTGCGTCGCACAAGACATTCGGATCGTTTCGAGACATGCGTCTCGTTTGTGTGTCTTCATCGTACGCAGCGAATAGAATCGCGGTCAACCCCCGACGCGTCGATGCCTTCCAGAACGCCCCCCGCCGCTCGCGCGCCCGCCCGCACGATGCCCCGCACGACCGCGCGGCGTCGCGCGTCGCCCGCCCCGTCGGCGTCGAACGGCGCGGCGCCCGGCGACGAGCGCGGGCCGGCCGCGCGGATGCGCCGGCTGCTGCTCGACACCGCGAGCGAGCTGATCGGCGATCGCGGCACGGTGCCGTCGGTCGCCGAGCTCGCCGAGGCCGCCGGCGTCTCGCGCGCGACCGCGTACCGGTACTTCCCGTCGCGCAGCAAGCTGGTCGCCGGCGTCGTCGACCACAGCCTCGGGCCGGTGCGCTCGAGCGCGCCGCTCGACGAACGGGACGACTCGGAGGCCGGGCTGCGGCGTCTGCAGCGGCTGTTCGAGTCGACCTTCGGGCGGTTCCAGGAGTTCGAGCCGCAGATGCGCGCGGCGCTGCAGCTGTCGCTCGAGCACGCGGCGCTCGACCGCGCCGGGCGGCTGTCCGAGGAACCGTACCGTCGCGGCTACCGGGTCGGGCTGCTCGGCCGGGCGATCGCGCCGCTGCGTCCGCGGATGACCCGGCGCAACCACGAGCTGCTGTGGAAGTCGCTGTCGCTGGTGTACGGCATCGAGCCCTACGTCGTGCTGAAGGACATCTGGGGCGAGTCGGACGCCGAGGTCGAGGCGGTCGCGCGCTGGATGGTCGACGCGCTGACCGCGCACGCGATGCGCGAGCCGGCGGGCCGCCGGTCGACCGCGGGGAGCCGGTCCCCGGACGGCGTCGCCGCACCGGATCGGAGCGAACCGACTTGAGATAGAGTGCGGGCTCCGCGTCGCGCGCCGGAGTAGCGCCATCATCGGTTCCCTGTCCCTCCGCCCCGAAGTCCTGCGCCTGCTGCTGACCGCGGCCGTCGCGCTGCTGGTGCTCTGGCAGCGGCTGCTGGTGCCCGTCCTGCTCGGGCTGCTCGTCTACGCGTGGACCTGCCTGCTGGCCGACCGGCTCGCCGGACGCTTCGGGGCGTCGCGCGCGATCGCCGGCATCTCGGGCGCGGTGGTCGGGTCGCTGGTCTTCGCGGCGTTCGCCGGCATCGTCACCTGGACGGTCGCGCTGGCGTCGGCCGACGACCTGCGCACCTTCCTGCTGCGCATCGAGGACTCGCTCGACACGCTGCGCGAGGCGCTGCCCGAGTCGATCGCCGCGTCGCTGCCGGCCGACCTGGTCGAGCTGCGCACGCGCGTGTTCGGCTGGCTGCGCGACCACGCGGCGAGCCTCGGCAACCTCGGCGGCAAGGTCGCGCACGGGCTGGTGCAGGGCATCTTCGCGATCCTGGTCGCGGCGATGGCCGCCGCCGCGACCTGGCAGCCGCGCGCGCTGCAGTCGGACGACCGCTTCATCGCGCGGCTGCTGGTGGTGCTCGAGCGGGTGGTGATCGCGCAGATGCGGATCGCGCTGTTCAACACGGCGATGACGGCGCTCTACCTGTTCGTGATCCTGCCGTCGTTCGGGTTCGTGCTGCCGTTCCGCGGGCTGCTGTGCCTGTTCACGCTGGTGACCGGCGTGCTGCCGGTGCTCGGCAACCTGCTCGCCAACACGCTGGTCTTCCTGATCTCGCTCGCGATCTCGCCGTGGCTCGCGGTGGCGTCGCTGGTGTACCTGATCCTGATCCACAAGACCGAGTACTTCATCAACGCGCGCACGGTGGGCTCGCGGGTGCAGGTGGCGTCGTGGGAGATCCTCGCCGCGATGCTGACCGGCGAGGCGCTGTTCGGCGTCCAGGGCCTGGTCGCCGCGCCGCTGCTCTACCCGTTCTTCAAGCGCGAGATGGGCCGCCTGCGCGGCCACGAGCCGACGGGGATCTGAGCGCCGCTCACGGCGTCCAGCGCAGCAGCACCGAGCCGAAGCGCTGCGGGCGCAGCGCCGCCTCGATCGGCTCGAGCACCTCGAAGTCGACCGAGCGCATCGTCATCGCGAACTCGAACCACCAGGCCGGCGACAGCCGCAGCGCGGCGCCGGCGAACAGGTCGCCGACGAAGGGCTCGCGCCGCACGCGCGGCTCGTAGCCGTAGGCGGGCCCGTCGATCAGGCGGTCGCGCCCGATCGCGCGCCCTTCGGCGCCGACGTACAGGTGCCAGCGCCCGCCCGCCTCGGCGTCCGACCGGCCGCCGTACGGCTCGCCCGGCCAGGTCGGGCCCTCGGGCGGCCGGCCCCAGCGCAGCAGCGCGCCCGCGTGCGCCGCGGCCTGCAGCGTGCCGGCCTCGGCGCCGATCCGGTGGGTCCAGTCGAGGCGGCCGGGCAGCCACCGGTGCAGCCCCAGGCTCGCCCACCCGAGCTGCAGCCCGAGACGCGGCCGGATCTGCCGGCCCCAGCCCATCGTCTCGTCGAGGCCGAGCGCGCGGTGCACCGCGTTCTGCACCGGCTCGCCGAGCGCCGCCGGGCCGGTGACGCCGAGCCGCAGCTCGAGCCGGTGGGCGGCGTCGGGCTCGCGCACCAGCGCGCCCAGGCCGAGCGCGAGCCAGGCCGCGTACGGACGGTCGAGCGGATCGGGCTCGGTCCGGTCGCTGTCGGACGGGTTGTACATCCGGTGCACGAGCGAGGCGAGCCGGTAGGCGTGCGCCCCCGGGGCGCAGCCGGCGAGCCCGCAGAACAGGCCGGCGACGCGCGCGGCGCCCGAGTCCGCGGCGGCCTCGCTCACCCAGCGCAACTCGAAGCCGGAGGTGTACCAGCGGTCGTCGTGCGGGCGGATCGTGAAGCTGTCGTTGTCGAGCCGCACCGACAGCGAGCGCACGCCGGGCCCGGCGGACGGGACGAGCGGCGGCTCGCCGTCCGCGGCCGCCGCAGCGGTCGCGGCGAGCGCCAGCAGCGTCGCGGCGACCGCCCGGGCCGCGCGTCGCACCGAATGCCGTACCTGGGTCGCCGCCATCTCGTCGTCCTGCCGTCCAGCTCGATCCGGCGTGGCAGGCAATCGCCGGGCCCGAGCGCGGCCGTGGCGTCGACGACACGGTGGGCTCCGACCCGGGCGGCCGCATCGCACGGCCGGGCGGCCGTCAGCGAGCCGGCGGGCTCCAGCGCAGCACGACCGAGCCGATCCGCTGGGGTCGCAGCGGATAGGTCTCGACCGGCGTCGAGAACTCGACCGAGCGCAGCGACAGCGCGAGCTCGAGGCGCCAGTCGGCGACCAGGCCGAAGGACGCGCCCGCCACCAGCTCGCCGGCCCGGGGCTCGCGGCGCACGCGCGACGCGTAGCCGGCGGTCTCGCCCTCGACGAGCGCGTCGCGCGCGACCGCGCGCAGCTCGGCGCCGGCGAACAGCCACGCGCCGGTCTCGCGCACCAGCGCCGGCTCGCCCGGCCAGGTGGGCCCCTCGGGCAGCCGGCCGACGCGCAGGATCGCGCCGAGGCTCGCCTGCGTCAGCGGATTGCCGAGCAGCAGCGCGCCCCGGGTGACCACGTCGGCGCCGCCGCGCCCGCCCCAGGCGTCGAGCCGCGACGCGCCGAGCTGCACCAGCGGCTGCGAGCGCACCTGCCCGTCCCAGCCGCGCGCGCGCTCCTGGCCGATCAGCCGGTGCAGGCCGTTCTGCACCGGCTCGCCGAGCGCGCCCGGCCCGATCGTGCCGAGCTGCAGCTCGAGCGTGCGGCGGCTGCGCTCGCCGACCGCGGCGACCGCCCAGCCCGCGTGCAGCGCGGCCGCGTACGGACGGTCGAACGGCTGGGGCCCCTCGGTGCCGGTGAAGGCGGGCGTGAAGATCCGGTGCCCGAGCGACCAGACGCGCACCGTGCGCGCGTCGCGCTCGCAGGCGAACGACAGCGCGCACCAGCCCGAGAGCAGCCGGGCGTCGGGTGCGCCGGCGGGCGCGTCGAACGCGGCGCGCAGGAACGCGCCGCTCGTGTACCAGCGCTCGTCGCGTCCCGGGGTGAACGCGAACTGGTCGTTGTCGACGCGCAGCTCCAGCGCGCGCGGCTGCGCGGCGACGCCGGCCGGGACGGCGAGCGCGGCGGCGAGCGCGAGCGCCGCGGC
>DASPJX010000352.1:0-4205 GCA_035628395.1 Burkholderiaceae bacterium
GCCCGCCCGCCGCGCCGTCGACCGCGCGGTCCGCCGGTCGGCGCGTCGCGACCGGAGGCGGACGGACGGGGCGGAGGACGGGCGCGGTGTTCCGCCGCGCGGCCCGCGTCGGGCCGTCGGGCCGTCGGGCGACGGGCCGAATCGGGCCCGGCAGGTCATGGCCGGGTCGGGCCTCGCGCGGACCACGGCCGGGTCGGGCCTCGCGCGGACCGGGGCCGGCTCGGGCCCGGCCGCCGACGGGCCCGGCCGGTCAGCGGACGACGATCGCCGGCGGCTGGATCACGACGCCGCCCGGCACTGCCCAGACGCCGGGCGCCGCGTGGACCGGACCGTAGCCGTAGTGCGGCGCGGGAGCGTAGTGCGCGCCATAGGGGGGGTAGCCCCCGTAGGCCGGGCCGCGGCACTTGCGCTTCTCGCGGTAGCCGCCCCATTGGTCCCAGCGGCGCTCGACCTTGCAGCCGCCCTCGCGGTAGCGGTCGCGGTACTCGGCGTGGCCCCAGTGACGGGGGCCGTGCCGACGCCAGCCGTCGTCGTCGTCGGCGAGGACGGGGGCGGCCGCGCAGGCGGCGACGGCGGCGATCACGGGGAGGAGGGGGCGGCGCATGGCGTGTCCGGCGAAGGTCGGGATGCGATGCAGCGTATCGGGCCGCCGCGCAGGGAGGGGTTGCCGCGCTGGAACCGGCGTAACCGAGTGTGTACGCCGCCGTCGGTACGCCGGCCGGGTGCGCACGTCGGCACGCCGGCCGGGTTCGCACGTCGGAAGGGCGGCCGGGTGCGCACGTCGGAAGGGCGGCCGGGTGCGCGCGTCGGTACGGCGGCGGGGTACGGACGTCGGTGCGCCGGCCGGGCGCGCAAGCTGCCGACGGGATCGACGACGGACGGGCGAGGCCCGGTGCGCCGGGGCGATCGGCGTCGCCGCATCGCCGCGCGGCCCCGAGGCACGGTCAGTCGACCGGGCCGTCCGGACGGTATCGTCGGACGTCCGCCGGCCCGCCCCCCATTTCGCCAAGGAGCACGACCATGATCCCGACACGACTCTTCCTGATCCCGGCCCTCGCGCTGGCCTGCGCGGCCTGCTCGTCGCCGCTGCTGTCCGGCTCGACCGGATTCCCCGGTGCCGGCGGCACGGTCGGACTGGGCGGCGCGCCCGACGCGGGTCCGGGCTCGGGCCGGGCGGCCACCGGGCCGGCCACCGCCCAGGCCGGGCGCGGCAGCGCCGATCCGGCCGCGATGTGCGCGTCGTACCGCGACATGCTGGCCGGCCGCGGCGCCGCCGAGCGCGAGGCGGTGATGACCGCCCGCATGCGCTCGATGCACGGCGGCGACGTCGACCCCCGCCAGGCCCGCGCGCACCTCGACATGATCGAGCGCCAGTGCGGGGTGCCGCCCGCGACCCGCTGACCGGGGGCGCGCGCGGTCCGGGCGCGCCGGAAAAGGAAAAGGCCGCCTCGCGGCGGCCTTCCTGCGCTCACGCCCGGAGGGCGGTCACTGCAGCTTGATCTCGACGTCCACGCCCGCGGGCAGGTCGAGCTTCATCAGCGCGTCGACGGTCTTGTCGGTCGGATCGACGATGTCCATCAGCCGCTGGTGCGTCCGGATCTCGAACTGGTCGCGCGAGGTCTTGTTGACGTGCGGCGAGCGCAGCACGTCGTAGCGCTGGATGCGCGTGGGCAGCGGGACCGGCCCGCGGACCACGGCGCCCGTGCGCTTGGCGGTGTCCACGATCTCGGCGGCCGACTGGTCGATCAGCTTGTAGTCGAACGCCTTGAGGCGGATCCGGATCTTCTGGTTCTGCATGTCGATTCCTGGGAAAAGAGCGGTGGAGCGGCCCGAGCGCCGGAGGCCTTTCCGAATGGTTGAGTCAGCCGCGTCGAAGTCGGGGGGAAGGCGTGGCGAGCAGGCCCGAGTCCGCTTCCGGAAGCGCAGCCGTACGTGCGTACGGCGAGCATCGCGGGAGCGGAATCGGGACGCGCGGCAGCCTCGCCCGCGGCTTCGTTACTCGATGATCTTGGCGACGACGCCGGCGCCGACGGTGCGTCCGCCCTCGCGGATCGCGAAGCGCAGGCCCTGCTCCATCGCGATCGGCGCGATCAGCGTGACTTCCATCTTCACGTTGTCGCCCGGCATCACCATCTCCGTGCCCTCGGGCAGCTTGACGCTCCCCGTCACGTCGGTGGTGCGGAAGTAGAACTGCGGGCGGTAGTTGTTGAAGAACGGCGTGTGGCGACCGCCCTCGTCCTTCGAGAGCACGTACACCTCGCACTCGAACTTCGTGTGCGGCTTGATCGAGTTCGGCTTGGCCAGCACCTGGCCGCGCTCGACCTCCTCGCGCTTGGTGCCGCGCAGCAGCACGCCCACGTTGTCGCCCGCCTGGCCCTGATCGAGCAGCTTGCGGAACATCTCCACGCCCGTGCAGGTCGTCTTGAGCGTCGCCTTGATGCCGACGATCTCGATCTCCTCGCCCACCTTGACGATGCCGCGCTCGATGCGCCCCGTCACCACCGTGCCGCGCCCCGAGATCGAGAACACGTCCTCGATCGGCATCAGGAACGTGCCGTCGATCGCGCGCTCCGGCGTCGGGATGTAGGTGTCGAGCGCCTCGGCCAGCGCCAGGATCGCCTGCTCGCCGAGCTCGCCCTTGTCGCCCTCGAGCGCCTTGAGCGCGCTGCCCTTGACGATCGGCACGTCGTCGCCCGGGAACTCGTACTTCGACAGCAGCTCGCGCACCTCCATCTCGACGAGCTCGAGCAGCTCCGCATCGTCGACCATGTCGCACTTGTTCATGAACACGATGATGTACGGCACGCCCACCTGCCTCGCCAGCAGGATGTGCTCGCGCGTCTGCGGCATCGGGCCGTCGGCGGCCGACACCACCAGGATCGCGCCGTCCATCTGCGCCGCACCCGTGATCATGTTCTTCACGTAGTCGGCGTGCCCCGGGCAGTCCACGTGCGCGTAGTGCCGGTTCGCCGTCTCGTACTCCACGTGCGCCGTGTTGATCGTGATGCCGCGCGCCTTCTCCTCCGGCGCCGCGTCGATCTGGTCGTACGCCTTCGCCTCGCCGCCGAACTTCGTCGACAGCACCGTCGTGATCGCCGCCGTCAGCGTCGTCTTGCCATGGTCCACGTGACCGATCGTGCCCACGTTCACGTGCGGCTTGGTGCGCTCGAACTTACCCTTGGCCATTTCCTGTCCCTCGAATCAAAAGAACGATTGTTGAACGATGATGCGTCGATTACTTCGTGCGGGCCGCGATGATCGCCTCGGCGACGTTCTTCGGCGCTTCCGCGTACTGCTTGAACTCCATCGTGTACGTCGCGCGACCCTGGGTCAGCGAGCGCAGCGAGGTGGAGTAGCCGAACATCTCCGACAGCGGCACCTCGGCGCGGATCGCCTTGCCGCCGCCGACCATGTCCTCCATGCCCTGGACCATGCCACGGCGCGACGACAGGTCGCCCATCACCGAGCCGGCGTAGTCCTCGGGCGTCTCGACCTCGACCGACATCATCGGCTCGAGCAGCACGGGGCTCGCGCGGCGCATGCCTTCCTTGAACGCCATCGAGCCGGCCATCTTGAACGCGTTCTCGTTCGAGTCCACGTCGTGGTACGAGCCGAAGAACAGCGTGGCCTTCACGTCGACGACCGGGTAGCCGGCGAGCACGCCCGCGGGCAGCGAGTCCTCGATGCCCTTCTGCACCGCGGGGATGAACTCCCGCGGCACGACGCCGCCCTTGATCGCGTCGACGAACTCGAAGCCGGCGCCGCCCGGGGGCAGCGGCTCGAGCTTGATGACGACGTGACCGTACTGCCCGCGACCGCCCGACTGCTTGACGAACTTGCCCTCGACCTCGTCGACCGCCTTGCGGATGGTCTCGCGGTACGCGACCTGCGGCTTGCCCACCGAGGCCTCGACGCCGAACTCGCGCTTCATCCGGTCGACGATGATCTCGAGGTGGAGCTCGCCCATGCCGCGGATGATCGTCTGGCCGGTCTGCGTGTCGGTGTTCACGCGGAAGGTCGGGTCCTCGGCCATCAGCTTCTGCAGGCCCTGCCCGAGCTTCTCCTGGTCGGCCTTGGTCTTCGGCTCGATGGCCAGCGAGATCACCGGTTCCGGGAAGACCATCCGCTCGAGAATGATCGGCTTCTTCTCGTCGCACAGCGTGTCGCCGGTGCTGACCTGCTTCAGGCCGACCGCCGCGGCGATG
>DASPJX010000353.1:0-5939 GCA_035628395.1 Burkholderiaceae bacterium
GTCGGAGAGCCCCGCGCAGCCGGCGGCCGCCACGGCGGCCCCGAGCAGCGTCGCGCGCATCGCGGCGCGCATCGCGCCGTTCGGAAACTGGATCAAGTGGAACCCCTGACGAATGGTTCTGGCGGGAAGAAGGGTCGCGCGGATGCTAGGGACGAGGTCCCGGCCGGTCAAGGGAAGAACGGACGGCCGGGCCGGACCGATGACCGGTGCCCGACGGGCGGACGATCCGGTCACCGGAACCGGTCCTTCCACTCGCGGATCGCGGCGAGCACCTCGACCTCGTCGGCCGGGGCCCGCCCGAGTCGCGCCTCGGCGGCCCGCCGCACGGCGGGCTGCGCGGTCCGCAGGAACGGGTTCGTCGCGCGCTCGGCGCCGAGCGAGCTCGGCACGGTGGCGAGGCCCGCCGCCCGGCGACGGGCGGTCTCGGCGTCGCGCTCGGCCAGCGCCGGGCTGTCGGGCTCGACCGCGCGCGCGAAGCGCAGGTTCGACGCGGTGTACTCGTGCGCGCAGTAGACGAGCGTCTCGTCCGGGCCCCGCGCGAGCCGGGCGAGCGAGCCGTGCATCTGCAGGGCCGTGCCCTCGAACAGCCGGCCGCAGCCGGCGGCGAACAGCGTGTCGCCGCAGAAGAGCACCGGCCGCGGATCGGTCGGGCCGATGCGCGCGGCGCGGAAGGCGATGTGGTCGAGCGTGTGGCCGGGCACCTCGATCACCTCGAATCGGGCGTCGAAGCCGTCGAGCTCGACGACGTCGCCGGCGCGGACCTCGCGGTCGAGCCCGGCGATCGTGCCGGCGGCGGGGCCGATCGTCCGGGCCTCGGGGAAGGCCGCGCGCAGCGCGGGCAGCCCGCCGACGTGGTCGGGATGGTGGTGGGTCAGCAGCACGGCCGCGAGCGACAGGCCCCGCTCGGCGAGCGCCGCGAGCACCGGCGCGGCGTCGCCCGGATCGACCACGGCCGCGCGCCGGCCCGCGACGTCCCGCAGCAGCCAGATATAGTTGTCCGAGAACGCCGGGATCCCGACGATCGACGGGTGCGGCGCGGGGGACGGTCCGGACGGGGCGCTCGGGTTCGGATCGGTCATCGTCGGTGGCGTCGTGGGAGGACTGGCACGGATGCGGGTCGGATCGACGATTGTAGGCGCGGGCGTGTCCCGCGCGACCGACGCCGGCGCCGGGGCGGGCGGCTCGACGGAGCCGGCGGCGCCGTCCGACGTCGAGGCGCGGCCGTCGTTCCGCGACGAGGCGGACCGCCGGACGGACGCCGACGCGAGAGGGGTCGGGCCGGAGCGCGCCCCGTCGTCCGCCCCCGGTCTCGCCCCGGGCCCCGCCGGCGGTCCCGCCCCGGGTCCGGTCCCCGGTCCCGCCGGGGGGCCGCCGGTGCCGGTCGCCTCGCCCGAGACCGACTGGCAGCGCTGGCTCGCGACGCCGCCCGGTCGCTACCTGCTCGACTGGGTCCAGCGCCACCTCGACGAGGCCGTGGCCGACGTGTTCGGCTACCACGCGCTGCAGGTCGGCGAGCCGGCGATCGACGCGCTGCGCGCGAACCGGATGCCGCACCGCTTCTCGGCGCTGCTGCCCGGCGATCCCGCGCCGGTGCCGGGCCGGGCGGCGCTGCGGATCGAGCATCCGGAGGAGCTGCCCTTCGAGAGCCAGTCGATCGACCTGGTGGTGCTGCCTCACGTGCTCGAGTTCGCCCAGGATCCGCACCAGGTGCTGCGCGAGGTCGACCGGGTGCTGCGCCCGGAGGGCCGCGTGATCGTCGTCGGCTTCAATCCGGTCAGCCTGTGGGGGGTGCGCCAGATGGTGCCGGCGGGCCTGGTCCGGCCGTTCGTGCCGCGCGCGGCCCACCTGATCGGCGTGCCGCGGCTGCGCGACTGGTGCAAGCTGCTCAGCTTCGAGGCCGAGCGCGCCCGCTACGGCTGCTGGCGGCCGCCGTGCCGCACCCAGCTCTGGCTCGACCGCACGCGGTTCATCGAGCGCGCGGGCGACCGGTGGTGGCCGATCTGCGGGGCGGTGTACCTGTCGGTCGCGATCAAGCGCGTGCGCGCGATGCGGCTGATCGGGCCGGCCTGGAAGCGCGCGCGTGCCGGCCGGGCGATCGGCGTGCCGAGCGCGCAGCGCGAGCGGCTGCCCGACGACGGCGGCCCGCGCTGACGCGGCGCGCCGCGCCGCTCGGGTGGGCAGCGCGCCGCGCCGCTCAGGCGGGCAGGGCGCGCGCGACGATCGCCTCGAGCGCCGGACGTCCGGCGCGCAGCAGGCCGAAGGTGCCGCCGCCGGTCGCCTCGCCGGCGCCCTCGGCACCGCCGAGCCGCGACGCGCAGAACGCGTCGGCGACCTCGGGCGGCGCGTGGCGCAGCAGCAGGCTCGCCTGCATCGTCGTCGCGATCGCCGCGGTCGTCGCGCGGGCCTGCGCCTGGGCGAGCTCGTGGTCCGCCGGCGGCTCGAGCATCGCCGCGAGGCGATCGTGCGCGGCGTCGAAGCGCCGGTCGGCGCCGCGCGCGCGGCCGATCTCGGCGAGCAGCGCGGGCACGGTGCCGGACGTGCGTCCGAGCGCGCGCAGCACGTCGAGCGCCATCACGTTGCCCGAGCCTTCCCAGATCGAGTTGAGCGGCGACTCGCGGAACAGCCGCGCGAACGGCGCCTCCTCGACGTAGCCGATCCCGCCGGCGACCTCCATCGCCTCGGCCGCGGCCGCCGGCAGCCGCTTGCAGATCCAGTACTTCGCCGCGGGCGTCAGCACCCGGCGCAGCTCGACCTCCTCCGGCGCGTCGGAGTCGTAGGCGGCGGCGAGCCGCATCGACAGCGCAGTGGCCGCCTCCGACTCCAGCGCCAGGTCGGCGAGCACCGTGCGCATCAGCGGCTGCTCGACGAGCGTCGCGCCGAACGCGCGGCGCTGGCGCGCGTGGTGCACCGCCTGCGCGACCGCGTGCCGCAGGATCCCCGAGGCGCCGATCGCGCAGTCGAGCCGCGTCATCGTGCCCATCTCGAGGATCGTCGGGATGCCGCGGCCTTCGTCGCCGACCGGCTCGGCCCACGCGTCCATGAACTCGACCTCGCTCGAGGCGTTCGAGCGGTTGCCGACCTTGTCCTTCAGCCGCTGGATCCGGATCCGGTTCGGCGAGCCGTCGGGCGCGAAGCGCGGCAGGAAGAAGCAGGTGAGGCCGCCCGGCGCCTGCGCCAGCACCAGGAAGGCGTCGCACATCGGCGCGGAGAAGAACCACTTGTGCCCGGTCAGCCGCCACGCGCCGTCGGCGTCGCGGCGCGCGACGCTGCTGTTGGTGCGCACGTCCGAGCCGCCCTGCTTCTCGGTCATGCCCATGCCCATCGTGATTCCGCGCTTCTGCGACAGCGGCACGAAGCGCGGGTCGTACTCGCGCGAGCGCAGCAGCGGACCGAGCGTGGCCCACAGCGCGGGATGGCGGCGCAGCGCCGGCACCACCGCGTAGGTCATCGTCACCGGGCACTGCACGCCGTTCTCGAGCTGGCCGAACATCAGGTACGCGGCGGCGCGCGCGACGTGGCCGCCGGGGCGGGTCTCGTCCCACGGCGAGGCGTGCAGGCCGTGGCGGATCGCGAGTCCCATCAGCTCGTGGTACGCGGGATGGAAGTCGACCCGGTCGAGGCGCCGGCCCGCGCGGTCGAACGACCGGAGCTCGGGCGGGTGCCGGTTGGCGAGCTCGGCCCGGTCGATCCATTCGCCGGCGCCGAGCTCCGCGCCGAGGGCGTCGAGCCACGGCACCGCCCAGCCGGCCGGCGTGCGGGCGAGCGCTTCGCGCAGCGGCGCGTCGTCGCGCCAGAGGTTGCGGTCGCGCAGCGGCGCCGGCTGGTTCTCGACCCGGTGCGTGTCCCAGCCGGCGTGGATCGGCTCGCTCATCGTGCTCCGTACATGTAGTCGCGGGTCAGGGGGAGCGGATTCTGCCCGTCGGCGCCCTTGACCGCCAGCAGCTGGTAGATGTTGATCCAGCCCTTGCGGAACGCGTGCGAGCAGCCCGCGAGGTAGACGCGCCAGATCCGGGCGCGCTGCTCGCCCGCCATCCGCTCGAGCTCGGCGATGTTCGCCTCGAACGCGTCGGACCAGTGCTGCAGCGTGATCGCGTAGTGGCGGCGCAGCGACTCGGCGTCGACCAGCTCGAGCCCGGCCGCCGACAGCTCGCGGACCGCGAGCGAGACGTGCGGCAGCTCGCCGTCGGGGAACACGTAACGGTCGATGAACTCGCCGGCGCCCAGCCCGACCTCGCGGCTGTCGACGTCGCTCGACGTGATGCCGTGGTTCATCGCGACGCCGCCGGGCACCAGCAGCCGGTGCACGACGTCGAAGTAGGCGCGCAGGTTCTTCAGGCCCACGTGCTCGAACATCCCGATCGACGAGATCTTGTCGAACGTCGCCTCGCCGGGCACGTCGCGGTAGTCCTGCAGCCGGATCTCCACGCGGTCGGCGAGCCCGGCCTCGCGCACGCGCTGCGTGGCGAGCTCGAACTGGTTGCGCGACAGCGTGACGCCGAGCACCTTCGCGCCGTAGTGCGTCGCCGCGTGGATCGCCATCGCGCCCCAGCCGCAGCCGATGTCGAGCAGCCGTTCGCCGGGCGCGAGCCGCAGCTTGCGGCACACGTGATCGAGCTTCGCGACCTGCGCCGAGGCGAGGTCGCGATCGGGCGAGTCGAAGTACGCGCACGAGTAGACCATCCGAGGGTCGAGCCAGGTCGCGTAGAACGCGTTCGACACGTCGTAGTGGTACTCGATCGCCTTGCGGTCGGAACGGCGGCTGTGCCGCCCGATCCACGACGGCAGCCTCCCGAGCCCGCCGCGCTCGTCGCCCTCGCGGGCGAGCGCCTCGGCGACGTCGATGATGTCGAGGATCCGGCCGTCGACGTCGAGGTGCCCCTCGACGTAGGCCTCGCCGAGCGCGTCGAGCGAGGGCTTCATCAGGTAGCGCGCGGCGCTCGTCGACTTCAGCCGGATCCCGACGCGCGGATCGCTGCCGAGCGGCACCTGCCGTCCGGTCCACAGGTCCACCTGCACCGGCAGGGGGCGCCGGCGGCGCAGCGACTCCAGGTACTTCACCACCTGCTGTTCGAGCATCGTCGGATCTCCACAGGAGGGGAGCGGGCTTGGCCGATTACAATCCAGCTCCGGCCGGCGATCAAGACACCGCCGGGCGCTCGCGCTCCGGCGCCGGTGCTCGCCGCCCGCTCCCGATCCCCCGCCCGCCGACCGCTCCCGACCCCCCGCCGTCCGCCGCCCCGCGCCTCCCGTCTCCCGCCTTTCCTCCGCCGCACCCGATGTCGACCTCCGCCCCGATCCGCACGCCCGCCGCCGTCCGCTGGACCGCCTACACCGACGGCGCCTGTGCGCCGAGCAACCCGGGCCCCGCCGCCTGGGGCGCGGTGATCCTCGGGCCCGACGGACAGGTCGTCGAACAGGCGCGCGGCTTCATCGGTCGCGGCACCAACCAGATCGCCGAGATCACCGCCGCGATCGAGGGGCTGGCCCGCACGCCCGAGGGCGCCCAGGTCGAGCTGGTCTCCGACAGCCAGTACGTGCTGAAGGGGCTGAGCGAGTGGCGCGCCGGATGGCTGCGGCGCAACTGGCGCAACTCGAAGAACGAGCCGGTCGCGAACCGGGAGCTCTGGGAGCGGCTGTTCGCGGTGGCCGACGCGCGCCGGGTCGGCGTGCGCTGGGTCCGGGGTCACGCCGGCGACACCCACAACGAGCGCGCCGACGCGCTCGCGAACGAGGCGCTGCGGGCGGCCGCCGCCCGCCGCTGAACGTCTCGGCCCGAGGTCGGGCGCCACGGTCCCGCGCCGGCGGGCTGCTTCCCCCCCGAGCGCCGCCGAGCCCCGCCGAGCCCCGCCGAGCCCCGCCGAGCCCCGTCGAGCCCCGTCGAGCCCCCGCCACCCGCCGCCACTCGCCGCGGCCCATCGCGGCCCATTGCAGCCAAAATC
>DASPJX010000354.1:0-8884 GCA_035628395.1 Burkholderiaceae bacterium
GTGGTTGAGCAGGTCGGTGACGAGCATGCAGCCCGGCGCGTGGGTGATGCACAGCGGCGGGCGCGCCGCGGTGACGACCGCCTGGGGCGTCACGCCGCAGGCCCAGAACACCGGCAGCTCGTCGTCGCGCACCTCGACCGGGTCGCCGTAGTCGGGCCGCGCGAGGTCGGCGATGCCGATCGCCGAGGGCAGCCCGATGTGCACCGGCGCGCCGTGCACCGTCGGGAAGCGCGAGGTCACCTGCACGGCGAGGATCGCGTCGGCCGGGCGCATCGGGCGCATCGACACCACCAGCGGCCCGTGGAATCGGCCCGCCGGCGCGCAGGGCACCGACGTGCGGTACATCGCGACGTTGCGGCCCTCGGCCACGTGGCGCAGCGGCACCCCCGCCTCGAGCAGCGCCTGCTCGAACGAGAACGAGCAGCCGATCACGAAGGTCACCAGGTCGTCGCTCCAGAGCGCCGACACGTCGTCGCGCTCCTCGACGAGCTCGCCGTCGCGCCACACCCGGTAGCGGGGCACGTCGGTGCGGACGTCGAGGTCGGCGCCGAGCGAGGGCAGCGCGGACTCGCCGGGCTCCGAGACCGCGAGCAGCGGGCACGGGCGCGGGTTGCGCTGGCAGAAGAGCAGGAACTCGCCGGCGAGCGCCGCCGGCAGGATCACCAGGTTGCCCTGCACGTGCCCGGGCGCGAGCCCCGACGTGTGGCCGCGGTGCTCGCCCGAGCGGATCCGGCGACGGGCCTCGGCGCCGAGCGCCGGGGCCGGGCCGGTCCCGAAGTCGGGCGGCGCGGGATGCGCGGTCGGGATCGGGAGCGGGGCCATCGATCGATGGTGCCATGCCCGCCCTGACCGGTCGAACGGGATTTTCTTGTCGCGCTCGATCAGAAAATCCGCGGGCGCCCCGCCCGGGGGCCGGTCAGCGGGCGAGCACGTCGAGCGTCGCGCCGGCCGCGAACCCGGCGCTGACCTCGCGCGCCATCGCCACCATCGCGTCGGCCAGCGGCGACGAGGGCTCCATGCGCACGCTCGCCACCAGCGGCAGCGGCGCCGGCGGCGGATCGATGTCCAGCAGCGTCAGCCGCCCGGCGACCACGTCCTGGTGGATCACCGCGACCGGCAGCGGCGCGATGCCGAACCCCGAGCGCACGAGCTCGATCATCGCCGAGAGCGAGGACGAGAAGCTCACCCGCAGGTCGGCGCAGTCGCCGGCGCTCTGCGCGACGTTGCGGTAGACGCTCGACTCGCGGTGGAACGAGAGGATCGGGAAGCGCGAGATGTCGGCGAACCGCAGGGGCCCGGAGGGCAGCTGCGCCGCGAGCCGCGGGCCGATCGCCCAGCGCATCGCGTAGTCGGCGATCCGCCGGTTCTCGACGAAGCCGGCGGTGACCTCCTCGGCGAGGAAGATGCAGTCGAGCGCCCCGCGCAGCAGGTCGTCGCGCAGCCGGGGCGTGATGTCCGAGCTGATCTCGAGCGTGACGTTCGGATAGCTCGAGCCGAAGCGGCGCAGCAGCTCGGGCAGCCAGGTGTGGACGACCGTCTCGATCGCGCCCACGCGCAGCATCCCGGTGAAGGCCGCCTTCTCGCCGATCGCCGCCGTCATCCGGGCCTGCAGCTCGATCATCCGCTCGGCGAACGGCAGCAGCTGCGTGCCCTGGTAGGTCAGCGCGACGGTGCGGCGATCGCGCTCGAAGAGCCGCACGCCGAACTGCTCCTCGAGCGTGGCGATCCGGCTGGAGATGCCCGCCTGCGTCGTCGACAGCACGTCGGCGGCGCCCTTGAAGCTGCCGAGCCGGGCGACCCAGACGAAGGCCTCGAGGAATCGGACGTTCACCGGCGGGGCTCCGTCGGGCGGCGCGCGCGGGGCCGCGGCCTCAGCGCTGCCCGATCCGCACGTCGCCGAAGACCGGCGCGTGGCCCTGCGGCAGGCAGCGGTACAGCTGCGGCGGGGTCGCCACGCGGCCGCCGAGCTGCGCCGCGGCGCGCCACGGCCAGCGCGGATCGAACAGGAAGCCGCGGGCGAGCGCGACGACGTCGGCCTGCCCGCGCTCGAGGATCGCCTCGGCCTGCGCCGGCTCGGTGATCAGGCCGACCGCGATCACCGGGATCGACACCGCGCGCCGGACCGCCTCGGCGAACGGCACCTGGTAGCCGGGGCCGATCGGGATCCGCTGGTTCGGCGACGCGCCGCCCGAGGACACGTCGACGAACGCGCAGCCGGCGGCCTCGAGGCGTCGCGCCAGCTCGACCGTCTGGTCGACGTCCCAGCCGCCGTCGACCCAGTCGGTCGCCGACACGCGCACGCCGACCGGGATCGCCGGGCCCGCCGCCTCGCGCACCGCGGCGAGGATCTCGAGCGCGATCCGGATCCGGTTCTCGAACGGGCCGCCGTACGCGTCGGTGCGCCGGTTGGCGATCGGGGACAGGAACTGGTGCACCAGGTAGCCGTGCGCCATGTGCAGCTCGATCGCGTCGAAGCCGATCTCGCGCGCGCGGCGCGCGGCGGCGGCGAAGTCGTCGACGAGCGCGCGCAGGTCGGCCGGGCCCATCTCGCGCGGCGCCGCCTCGCCGTCCTTGTGCGGCACCGCCGACGGCGCGACCGGCACCCAGCCGCCCTCGTCCGGCGGGATCAGCGCCCCGCCCTCCCACGGGCGGCGGCTCGAGGCCTTGCGCCCGGCGTGCCCGAGCTGGATCGCGAGCGGCACGACGCCGAAGCCGCGGATCGAGCGCACGACGCCGGCGAGCGCGTCGCGGTGCGCGTCGCTCCACAGCCCGAGGCAGCCCGGCGTGATCCGGCCCTCGGCCGACACCGCGGTCGCCTCGACGCACAGCAGCCCCGCCCCCGACATCGCGAGCGCGCCGAGGTGCGCCGCGTGCCAGCCGACCGGCAGGCCGTCCTCGGCGCAGTACTGGCACATCGGCGAGACCATGATGCGGTTGGGCAGCTCGAGCGGGCCCAGGCGGACGGGGGAGAACAGGCGCGGGGAGGCGTTCACGGTCGGCGGGCCGCGTCGCGCGGGCGCGCGGCGGCGGGGTCGGAGGCATCGAGGCGCCGGAGTATGGCAGACGCGTCGGGCCGCGGCGCGGGCGTCGTTCCGGCGCGACCCGGCCCTCCGGTCGTGCCTCCCGTCGGCGCGTGCGTCGGCCCGCCGCGCGGCGGGTCTTGCCGGCGCCGCGCGCGCGGCGATAGCGTCGGCCCGGCGCGCCGCCCCTCCGGCGGACGCCCCGCCACGGATCTTCCATGCACTCGACGCGTCTCGCCACCCTCCTCGCCGCGGCCGCCCTCGCCGCCTGCTCGATTCCAACCGATCGCGCCGCCCCGCCCGCCGCGGAGACGCTGCACGCGGTCACCGTCGACGACCGGCTGGTGTCGTTCGACGCCCACCGTCCGGGGACGCTGCTGTCCGACCGCCCGATCGCCGGGCTGCAGCCGGGCGAGCGCGTGCTCGGCATCGACTACCGCGTGGCGCGCGGCGAGCTCTACGCGCTGGGCAGCAGCGGGCGGCTGTATCGCGTCGACCCGGACTCGGCCGCCGCCTCGCCGGTCGGCGCGCCGTTCGCGGTGCCGCTCGCCGGCACCGAGTTCGGCTTCGACTTCAACCCGACGGTCGACCGCATCCGCGTGGTCTCGGACGCGGGGCTCAACCTGCGCCTGCACCCGGACACCGGCGCGGTGGTCGACGGCGACCCGAACGCGGCCGGGCTGCAGACCGACGGCGCCCTCGCCTACGACGCGTCCGACCGCAACGCCGGGCGCGCGCCGGCGGTGACGGCCGCGGGCTACACGTACAACAAGGTCGACGAGAAGATCACCACCAACTACGCGATCGACGCGCGCCAGGGCACGCTGGTGATCCAGGGCAGCCGCGAGGGCGCGCAGCCCGCGGTGTCGCCGAACACCGGCCGGCTGTCCACCGTCGGCCCGCTCGGCGCCGGCCCGATCGCGCGAGCCTCCTTCGACATCGGCGACGTCCGGAACGTCGCCTACGCCGCGCTCGCCGCGCCCGGCGCCTCGGCCGCCGTGCTGTACCGGGTCGACCTCGGCACCGGCGCAGCGACCCGGATCGGGCCGATCGGCGGCGGCCGACCGGTCACGGGCATCGCGATCCAGCCCTGAGCGCGAGAGGCCGGCCGACCCCGGCCCGCGGATAATGGCGGCTCCGACGACCCCGACCGGCCCGACCGGCCCGACCGTGAAGCTCGCCACCTGGAACGTGAACTCCCTGAACGTGCGCCTCGGGCAGGTGCTCGGCTGGCTGCAGTCCTCGCCGGTCGACGTGCTGTGCCTGCAGGAGACCAAGCTCGTCGACGAGCGCTTCCCGGCCGACGCGATCGCCGAGGCCGGCTACCGCTCGGTGTTCGCCGGCCAGCCGGCCTACAACGGCGTCGCGATCCTGTGGCGCGCGGACCGCGGCTGGGACGCGGCGGACGTGGTCGTCGGCAACCCGCTGTTCCCCGACGAGCAGAAGCGGCTGATCTCGGCGACGCTCGGCGGGCTGCGCGTGATCAGCGCGTACGTGCCGAACGGCCAGGCGGTGGGCAGCGACAAGTACGAGTACAAGCTGCGCTGGCTCGACTCGCTGTCCGCCTGGCTCGGCGACACGCTCGCCGCGCATCCGCGGCTGGTGGTCGCCGGCGACTGGAACATCGCCCCCGACGACCGCGACGTGCACGACCCGGTCGCGTGGGCCGGTCAGGTGCTGTGCTCCGAGCCGGAGCGCGACCGGTTCCGCCGCCTGCTCGATCTCGGGCTGCACGACGCGTTCCGGCTGCTCGAGCAGCCGCCGAAGACCTTCAGCTGGTGGGACTACCGCCAGCTCGGATTCCAGAAGAACCGGGGCCTGCGGATCGACCACCTGCTGGTGAGCGCGCCGCTCGCGGGCACCGTGCGCGCCTGCGCGGTCGATCGCGCGCCGCGCAAGCTGCCGCAGCCGTCCGACCACGCGCCGGTGGTGCTCGAGATCGACGACTGACGCGGGTCGGGGCGGCCGTCCGCGTCGCGGAACGGCCGGCGCGGGCGGCCGGCGCAGGCGGACCCGGCTGCGCCGCCCCACCCGGCCGCGGCCCCCTCAGTCCTCCTCGAGCCGCAGGTCCTGGATCTTGCGCGTGATCGTGTTGCGCCCGATGCCCAGGCGCAGCGCCGCGTCGATCCGGCGGCCGCGGGTGTGGCGCAGCGCCGTGCGGATGATCGTCGACTCGAAGGTGCGCGTGAGGCTGTCCATCACGTCGGACTCCGCGGGCGGCTCGCCGCCGCGCGCCGACTGCGCGGACAGCAGCTGCGCGACCTCGGCCTCGAGCAGCGCCGCCCAACCCGGCCGCGCCGGCGCGGCCGGCGCGGCCGCCGACTCGGGCTGCACCGACGTCGCCTCGGCGCCGCCCGGCGGGCCGAAGGCGACCGCCCCGGAGCCCGGGGACGCGGCTCCCGCCCACGGATCGGACGCCGGACCGCCGCCGACCGGGATCGACGGCACGACGCCTGCGCCCGCCGCCGCGGCCGACGGCGCCGCCGACGCGCCGGTCGACATCGCCGCCGACTCGGGCAGCGTCGTCGTCACCGGCGGCACCGCCGCCGGCTCCGGCCAGGGCGCGGCCTGCACCTCCGGCGGCAGGTCCTTCGCCTCGACGGTCTGCGCGGGCGACATCACCGTCAGCCAGTGGCAGACGTTCTCGAGCTGTCGCACGTTGCCCGGCCACGCGAACGAGGCGAGCCGCGCGAGCGCGTCGTCGGACAGCCGCTTCGGCTCGACGCCGAGCTCGCGCGCGCTGCGTGCGAGGAAGTGGCGCGCGAGCAGCGGCACGTCCTGGCGTCGCTCGCGCAGCGCCGGCAGCCGCAGCCGGATCACGTTCAGTCGATGGAACAGGTCCTCGCGGAACAGGCCCTGGCGCACCCGCTCCTCGAGGTTCTGGTGCGTGGCGGCGATCACGCGGACGTTCGCCTTCTGCGGCTGGTGCCCGCCCACGCGATAGAAGTGCCCGTCGGACAGCACGCGCAGCAGCCGCGTCTGCAGCTCCGCGGGCATGTCGCCGATCTCGTCGAGGAACAGCGTGCCGCCCTCGGCCTGCTCGAAGCGGCCGCGGCGCATCTGCTGTGCGCCGGTGAACGCGCCGCGCTCGTGGCCGAAGAGCTCGCTCTCGAGCAGGTCGCGCGGGATCGCCGCGGTGTTCAGCGCGACGAAGGGCTGCGCGGCGCGCGGGCTGTGCTTGTGCAGCGCGCGCGCGATCAGCTCCTTGCCGCTGCCCGACTCGCCGGTGATCATCACCGTGACGTTCGACTGCGACAGCCGCCCGATCGCGCGGAACACCTCCTGCATCGCCGGCGCCTGCCCTAGCATCTCCGGCGTCTCGGCGATCGTCTCCTCGGCGGCCGCCTCGCGCTCGCTCTCCTCCATCGCGCGGCGGATCAGCTCGATCGCCTTGTTCAGGTCGAAGGGCTTGGGCAGGTACTCGAACGCGCCGCCCTGGAAGGCCGACACCGCGCTGTCGAGGTCGGAGAACGCGGTCATGATGATGACCGGCATCCCCGGGCGACGCGCCTTCACCCGCTGCAGCAGCTCGATGCCCGACTCGCCCGGCATCCGGATGTCGGAGACGAGCACGCGCGGCACGTCGACGTCGAGCGCGCCCAGGCAGTCGCGCGCGCTGCCGAAGGCCCGGACCTCGAAGCCCTCGCGGGTCAGCGCCCGCTCGAGCACCCACCGAATCGACTGGTCATCGTCGACGATCCACACTGCGTTCATGCGTGCTGGCTTCCCCTGGCCGCCGGCCCCGACGCGGCCGCGGGGGAGCGACGCCTCAGGGCAACGGCAGCAGTATCCGGAAATCGGTCCGGCCCGGTCGACTCTCGCATTCGATCAGCCCCCCGTGCTGCTGCACGAACGTCTGGGCGAGGGTCAGCCCCAGGCCGCTCCCCCCCTCGCGTCCGGACACCAGCGGAAAGAAGATCCGGTCGCGGATCTCCTCCGGGATGCCCGGGCCGTCGTCGATCACATGCAAGTCCAGTGCCAGGCGATAGCGCACCTTGTCGATCGTCACCTGGCGGGCGATCCGGGTGACCAGCCGGATCCGTCCGCGACCGTGCATCGCCTGCGCGGCGTTGCGCACGAGATTGAGCGCCGCCTGGATCAGCTGCTCCTTGTCGCCGCGGAAGTCGGGCAGGCTCGCGTCGTAGTCGCGCTCGATCTCGAGGCCCTGCGGGTACTCGGCGGTCACGACCGAGCGCACCCGCTCGAGCACCTCGTGGATGTTGACGTCGCCGACCAGCCGCGGGTGGCGGTGCGGCGCGAGCAGCCGGTCGACCAGCGTCTGCAGCCGGTCGGCCTCCTTGATGATGACCTGCGTGTACTCGCGCAGGCTCGAGCCCGACACCTCGGTCTCGAGGAGCTGCGCCGCCCCCCGGATGCCGCCCAGCGGGTTCTTGATCTCGTGCGCGAGGTTGCGCACCAGCTCGCGGTTCACGCGCACCGACTCGAGCATCCGCGCCTCGCGGTCCATCCGGATCCGCTGGTCGATCTCCCGGAACTCGAGCAGCAGCGCACCGAGATCGCTCTCGAGCACCACCGCGACGCAGTGCACCGCGAGCGGGTCGCGCCCGATGCGCTCGAGCACCACGTCCTGGCGCTTCTGGCCGAAGGCGTTGTTGCAGGCCTCCTCGAGCAGCCCGTCGATGATGCCGCCGTTGCCGAACTGGCGCGCGAACACCGTGCCCTCGACGCTGCGCTGCGCGAGCTCGAACAGCTGCTCGGCGGCGAGGTTCATGAAGCGGGTGCGCCCCTGCTCGTCGAGCAGCACGACCGCGCAGGCGAGCAGGTCGAGCCCGGCCAGGCGCGAGGCGGGCTCGCGCCGGCGCTCGACGCCGGCGGGCAGTCGCGGGGTGGACGTCATCGGCATGCTTCCTGCGGGCGGGCGCGGCGGCCGGCCTCGGGGCTCAGTCGCGCAGCGTCGACAGCTCGCGCTTCAGCGAGGCGACCGCGCCCTCGGAGCGCGCGATGTCGTCCTTCATCTGCTGCACGCGCTCGAGGTACTTCCAGTACATCGTGCGTTCCTCGCCCCGGCGCTCCGGCTCGCCGCCGTTGAAGTCGGTGCGCAGCTGCGCGAGGCGCGACTCCTCCTTGCGCAGCTCGTCCTCGAGGATGCGCCGCCGCTCCTGGTCGCGACTGCGCTGGGTGCCGGCCTCGACGCGCGGGAACGACGCCGGCGAGGCGCCCGGGACCGATGGGCCCCCGGGCGCGGCGGCCCCCGGCGCGGGGGCGGCGCCGTTCTGCGGCGGGCGCGCCGCGGCGCCCGGCGGGCGGGCGGGCGCCGGGATCGTGGTGATCGACGGCAGGTCGAGCGGCTTGCAGCGCGCGCCGGGCGCGTTCTGGTACAGCGGCACGCCGGAGTCGGTGTCGCAGCGGTAGATCTGCGCGTACGAGGCCGGGGCCGCCGCGACGAGCGCGACGGCCGCGAGCAGGCGCGAGGCTCGGACCGGGATCATGGCGCAAGTGTAGAACGAAAAAGGGGCGGTTCCCCGCCCCTTCGTCGGCCCGGATCCTCGTGGAATCCGGGCCCCTCGCCGATCGCCACGGGGCGATCAGAGCGAGTAGTACATGTCGAACTCGATCGGGTGCGTGGTCATCCGGAAGCGGGTGACCTCCTCCATCTTCAGCGCGATGTAGGCGTCGATCATCGCGTCGCTGAACACGCCGCCGCGGGTCAGGAACTCGCGGTCCTTGTCGAGGTAGTCGAGCGCCATGTCGAGCGACGAGCACACGGTCGGGATCTTCGCGTCCTCTTCCGGCGGCAGGTCGTACAGGTTCTTGTCGGCCGCCTCGCCCGGGTGGATCTTGTTCTGCACGCCGTCCAGGCCCGCCATCAGCATCGCGGAGAACGCGAAGTACGGGTTGCAGGT
>DASPJX010000355.1:0-6280 GCA_035628395.1 Burkholderiaceae bacterium
GTCGACGTCGTAGATCGAGATGTTGCCGATCGCCTCGCCGGTGGCCCCGCCCTTGCCGCGCCAGCGGTCGACGAAGTAGATCAGCGAATCGCCGATGCCCTTGATCGCCGGGATGTTGAGCTCCATCGGGCCCGAGCGCGAGTCGAAGCCCCAGGCGCCCAGCTCGAGCGCGCGCCGGTAGGCCGCCGCGGCGTCCTGCACCCGGAACGCGATCGCGCAGATCGACGGGCCGTGCAGACGCGCGAAGCGCTGCGCGAACGAGTCGGGCTCGGCGTTGAGGATGAAGTTGACGCCGCCCTGCCGGTACAGCGTCACGCGCTTGTGCCGGTGCCGCGCGACCGCCTTGAAGCCCATCGTCTCGAACACCGCGCCCATCGCCGTCGGGTCGGGCGCGGCGTACTCGATGAACTCGAAGCCGTCGGTGCCCATCGGGTTCGGCCAGTCGGCCAGCGGGTCGGTGCTCATCGTCGGTCTCCTCGGGGCCCGGCTCGCGGGCGGTCGGATGGAAGTCTGCGGACGATTCTATCGACCGCACGCGCCCGCCGATTGCGTTCGGATGGCGCGGCGGGGCCGATCGGCGCAAGATCCTGCCCTTCGAAACGAGAACGGAGACAGGACATGCCCCGGACGCCCGCCGAGCCGGCCGACGTCGAGCTCGACCGCACCGACCTGCGCATCCTCGCCGAGCTGCAGCGCGACGGCCGGCTGACCAACCAGGCGCTCGCCGAGCGCGTCGCGCTGTCGCCGTCGCCGTGCCTGCGGCGCGTGCGCCGGCTCGAGGAGGCGGGCGTGATCCGGGGCTACGTCGCGCTGGTCGAGCCGCGCGCGGTCGGGCTCGGCGTCGTCGCGTACTCGAGCGTGCGGCTGGAGAAGCGCGCGCCGGTCCGCGGCGGGCGGATCCCGTACGACGAGTTCCGCGAGGCGGTGCGCGACTGGCCCGAGGTGGTCGCCTGCCACGCGACGACCGGCGACGTCGACTACCTGCTGCGCGTGCACGTCGGCACGCTCGACGACTTCTCGCGCTTCGTGCAGCAGCGCCTGCTGCGCCACCCGGGCGTGATCGACGTGCGCACGAGCTTCGCGCTCGACGTGATCAAGGACACGACGGCGCTGCCGCTGCGGTGAGACGTGCCGGCCCCCGGCCGGATTCGCGTTCTCGCCGGACGAGCCCGGGCCGCGGGCCCGGTCGTTCGCCGGGCGCCGGCCGGTGGCCGGCGGAACCCCCGGCTCAGTCCTGCAGCGCCTTCCACATCTCGATGTCGCGCTCGGCCGTCCAGATCCGCGGATGCTTGATGCCGCTCGCCTCGTCGTACGCGCGCGAGACGTCGAAGGGCAGGCAGTGCTCGTAGATGAACACGCCGCCGAAGACCGGATCCATGACCTCGCGGACGTCGCGGAACACCGCCTTCAGGTCCTTGCCCTCGGCGACGCCGCGGCGCGCGGTCGCGTACAGGTCGGTCACCCACCGGCGCGTGTACTCGATCGCCTTCTCGCAGTCCTCGGGCGTCGTCATCGCCGGGCCCCGCCCGGGGACGAGCTTCTTCGGCTTGAGCGCGCGCAGCGCCTCGAGCGTCGCCGGCCATTCCTCGAGCTGCGCGTCGCCGGTGTAGACGCCGGCGTTGTACTCGACCAGGTCGCCCGAGAAGATCACGTCCTGCGACGGCACCCAGGCGATCGTGTCGCCCTTCGTGTGCCCCGGGCCGATGTGCTTGAGCCGCACCTCGAGCCCGCCCAGGAAGATCGTCAGGTCGCGCTCGAACACCATCGTCGGCCAGGTCAGGCCCGGGACGGTCTCGACGCCCGCGAACAGCCGCGGGAAGCGCTCGATCTCGCTCTTCATGTCCTGCGCGCCGCGCTCGACGATCATCTCGTACGTGCCGCGCGACGCGACGACCTCGGTCGCGCCCTCGGCGAAGTACGCCGACGCGCCGAGCACGCGCACCGCGTGGTAGTGCGACAGCACGACGTACTTGATCGGCTTGTCGGTGACCTCGCGGATCCGCGCGATCAGGTCCCGCGCCATCGCCGGCGTCGCGGTGGTGTCGATCACCATGCAGGCGTCGTCGCCGACGATCACGCCCGAGTTCGGGTCGCCCTCGGCGGTGTAGGCCCAGCAGTTGGGCGACAGCCGCTCGAAGGTGATCGTCTTGGCGGTCAGGTCCGCCTTGGAGGCGAAAGCGGTGCTCATCGTGGCGTCTCCCGGTAGGCGCGCGGCGCACGGCGCCCGCGGCCGGCGATCATACCGCCCGCGCCTCGCCCGCCGGCTCGCACAGCCCGCGCTCCCAGAGGTCGATGACCAGCTCGGCGTAGCGCTCGTAGCTCATCGGGCCGTCCGGGCGCAGCCACGCGAAGGTGAAGTTGATCATCCCGAACAGCGCCATCGTCGCCGGCTTGCGCTCGCCCGGCGCGAAGCGCCCGGGGGCGACCCGTCCGAGCGTGGCGGCGACCGCGTCGACGACCCGCCGCTGCTGCGCCTCGATCCGGTCGCGCTGCGCCGGCGCGAGGAACCGCACGTCGTTGAGCAGCGAGACGTGGCGGGCGCGCGAGTCGCGGTACTCGACCAGCAGCGAGCGCACCAGCTCGGCGAGCTCGTCGCGCGGCGCGAGCCCGCGCTCGCGCACCGACTCGACGATCGCGACGAGCCGTCGCGTGTAGCGGTCGAGCGACTCGAAGAGGATCGCCTCCTTGCTCGGGAAGTAGTGGTACAGCCGCGCCTTCGAGGTGCCGCAGGCCTGCGCGAGCTGGGACATCGACGCGCTCGCGTAGCCGAGCTCGGCGAACGCCGCGGTCGCGGCGTCGAGGATGCCGTCGCGCTGGGCGTCGTAGTCGGAGGCCTTCGGGCGCGCCACGGCGGCGGTCCCCTCAGCGCTCGTCGTAGCTGACCACCACCCGCTCGCTGACCGGATGCGCCTGGCAGGTCAGCACGAAGCCCTGGGCGACCTCGGCGGCCTCGAGCGTGTAGTTCTTGTCCATCCGGACCTCGCCCTCGAGCACCTTCGCGCGGCAGGTGCAGCACACGCCGCCCTTGCACGCGTACGGCAGGCTCGCGCCCGCGGCCAGGCCGGCGTCGAGGATCGCCTGCCCCCCGAACGGCACGCGCAGGTGGCGCTCCTTGCCGTCGACGATCATCACCACCTTCGCGGCGGGCGCGTCGTCCGCCACCGCCGCCGGCGGCGCGGAGGCCGGCGCCGGCGTGCCGAAGCGCTCGACGTGGATCCGCTCGCGCGGCACGCCCGCCTCGAGCAGCGCCGCCTCGGCCGCGTCCATCATCGGCGCGGGGCCGCAGACGAAGGCCTCGTCGATCGGTCCGTCGGCCAGCAGCGTGCGCAGCAGCTCGTCGCAGCGCGCGCGGTCGAGCAGGCCCGACAGCAGCTCCACCTCCTGGGGCTCGTCCGACAGCACGTGCACGAGCCGCAGCCGATCGATGTAGCGGTTCTTCAGCGCCTCGAGCGTCTCGAGGAACATGATCGACGACACCGTCCGGTTGCCGTAGACGAGCGTGAACGTGCTTCGCGGCTCGCCGGCCAGCGTGGTCGCGATCAGCGACAGCATCGGCGTGATGCCCGAGCCCCCGGCGAAGCCCACGTGGTGACGCGCGCGCGACGGGTCGAGCTCGACGAAGAAGCGGCCGTCGGGCGTCATCACGTCGATCTCGCGCCCCGGGCACAGCGCCTCGGCCGCCCAGTTCGAGAAGCGCCCGCCGGCCACGCGCTTGATCGCGACGCGCAGCTCGCCGCGCCGCTCGTAGTCGGGCACGCCCACGCACACCGAGTACGAGCGGCGCACCTCCTCGCCGTCGACCGTGTCGCGCAGCGTCAGGAACTGGCCCTGGCGGAAGCGGTAGGCGTCGCGCAGCTCGGGCGGCACCTCGAAGGCCACCGAGATCGAGTCGGCGGTCTCGCGGCGGACGTCGCGGACCCTCAGGCGGTTGAAGTGCGGGACGGCCATGGCGGGCTCGCGTGGAAGGGGGTCAGTAGGGTTTGAAGTAGTCGAACGGCTCGCGGCAGGCGAGGCAGCGGTACAGCGCCTTGCACGGCGTCGAGCCGTACTCGGAGAGCCGCTCGACGTCGGCCGAGCCGCAGCGCGGGCACTCGATCGTCTCGACCGCCGCGGCGGACGCCGCCGCGCGCGGCACGAAGCGCACGATCGACTCGCCGCAGGCCGCGCCCGGCGGCGCGATGCCGTACTCGCGCAGCTTGCGGCGGCCCTCGGCGCTGATCCAGTCGGTGGTCCAGGGCGGCGACAGCGTCAGCCGGACCTCGGCGTCGCCGATGCCCTCCTCGGCCAGCGCGCGGCGCACGTCGTCGGCGATCACCTGCGTCGCCGGGCAGCCGGTGTAGGTCGGCGTCAGCGTGACGACGACGCGTCCGGCCTCGGCGTGCACGGTGCGCAGGATGCCGAGGTCGGCGAGCGTGACCACCGGGATCTCCGGGTCGGGCACCGACGCGGCGCGCGCGCGGGCCCGCTCGATCAGCGCGTCGGCCGGCGCGCTCACCACGTCGCGCCCGGGTGCCTGCGCGCGAGGCTCTGCATCTCGGCGAGCAGGTAGCCCATGTGCTCGCTGTGCACGCCGAGCTTGCCGGTCGACACGAACGGCGTGTCGGCGGGCCGCGCCAGCGTGGCCTGCGCGAGCACCGCGTCGATCGTCGCGTCCCAGGCGGGCTTCAGCGACGCGATCGTCGGGCCGATGCCCTCGGCCGCGGCGCGGCGCTCGACCTCGTCGGTCGCCCACAGCTCGTTGGTGTACGGCCAGAGCCGCTCGAGCGCGGCGCGCGTGCGCGCGTGCGAGTCCTCGGTGCCGTCGCCCAGCCGCACCAGCCACTCCGAGCCGTGGCGCAGGTGGGCGCGCGCCTCCTTGACCGACTTCGCGGCGATCTGCGCGAGCTCGGCGTCGGTCGACGACGCGAGCGCGCCCCACAGCGGCACCGCGAGCGCCGACATCAGCACGTTGCGCACGATCGTCGTCGCGTAGTCGTCGTGCCGGCCGGCGCCGTTGGGCAGCTCGGCGAGCGTCCAGTTGCGGAAGTCGGCCTCGTCGCGGAAGTACGCCAGCGCGTCCTCGTCGCGGCCGCGGCCCTCGAGGCGGCCCGCGTGCGACAGCAGCAGCCGGGCCTGGCCGACCAGGTCCAGCGCGATGTTCGTCATCGCGATGTCCTCCTCGAGCATCGGGCCGTGGCCGCACCACTCGGACAGCCGCTGGCCGAGCACCAGCGCGTTGTCGGCGAGGCGGAGGACGTACTCGAGGTGGTGGTCCATGGCGTCGGTCACATGTGCTTCACTTCGTCCGGCAGCTCGTAGAACGTCGGGTGCCGGTAGATCTTGTCGGCCATCGGGTCGAAGTCGACGTCCTGCTCGTCGGGCGCCGACGCGGTGATGGCGGCCGAGGGCACGACCCAGATGCTCACGCCCTCCATCCGCCGCGTGTAGACGTCGCGCGCCATCCGCAGCGCCATCTGCGCGTCCGCCGCGTGCAGGCTGCCGCAGTGCTTGTGGTCCAGGCCCTGCTTGCTGCGCACGAACACCTCCCAGAGCGGGAGCTCCTTCTCGGCCATCGTCGTGTCCTCCGGTCGGGTGCGGCTCAGGCCGCGGCCTTCGCGGCGCGCGCGCGCCGCTTCTCGGCGTGCGCGAGCGCCGCCTCGCGGACCCAGGCGCCGTTCTCGTGGGCCGCGACGCGCGTCGCGAGCCGCTCGCGGTTGCACGGCCCGTTGCCGTTCACCGTGCGCCAGAACTCGTCCCAGTCGATCGGCCCGTGGTCGTAGTGGCCGCGCTCGGCGTTCCACTTCAGCTCGGGGTCGGGGATCGTCAGGCCGAGCAGCTCGGCCTGCGGCACGGTGGCGTCGATGAAGCGCTGGCGCAGCTCGTCGTTGCTGATCCGCTTGATGCCCCAGCGCATCGTCTGCGCCGAGTGGATCGACTCGCCGTCGCTCGGGCCGAACATCATCACGACCGGCCACCACCAGCGGTTCAGCGCGTCCTGCGCCATCGCCTTCTGCTCGGGCGTGCCGCGCGACAGCGCGAGCATGATGTCGAAGCCCTGGCGCTGGTGGAACGACTCCTCCTTGCAGATGCGGATCATCGCGCGGGCGTAGGGGCCGTACGAGCAGCGGCACAGCGGGATCTGGTTCATGATCGCCGCGCCGTCGACCAGCCAGCCGATCGCGCCCATGTCGGCCCAGGTGAGCGCCGGGTAGTTGAAGATCGACGAGTACTTGGCCTTGCCCGTGAGGAGCTGGTCGACAAGCTCTTCGCGGGAGACGCCGAGCGTCTCGGCGGCGGCGTA
>DASPJX010000356.1:0-24964 GCA_035628395.1 Burkholderiaceae bacterium
GCCGCTCCTCGTCCAGGGTACCTACATCTGCGCCTTCTCCATCCTGGTGGAGGCGATCCTCTCGTTCCTCGGCGTCGGCCTGCCGCCCGATATCCCGACCTGGGGCAACATCATGGCCGAGGGCCGCGTGCAGTTCGTCGCCTACCCGCATAATGTCTTCTTCCCCGGAATCTTCCTTGCGATCACGGTGCTCGCGGTGAACACCCTGGGCGACGGCCTGCGCGACACGCTCGATCCGAAGATGGCGAAAAGAGTATGAGCACCCTCGCCGTCGGCAACCTGAGCATCCGGCTGCCGATCGGAGGTGACCGCCCAGAGGCAGTAAGCGACGTGTCTTTCGCCGTGGAGCCGAAGGAGATTCTCTGTCTGGTGGGCGAGTCGGGCTCGGGCAAGAGCGTGATCGCGCAGGCGATCATGGGCCTGCTGCCGAAGACGCTGCCGGTGTGCGGCGGAAGCATCCGCCTCGAGGGGGAAGAGCTGCTCGCGGCCGGCGAAGCGCGGCTGCGACGACTTCGCGGCGCGCGCATGTCGATGATCTTCCAGGAGCCGATGACGGCGCTTAACCCCGTCATGCGCTGCGGCGACCAGATCGACGAGGTGCTGCGCGAGCACACCGAGCAGCCGCCGGACGCCCGCCGGCGCAAGACGCTCGATCTGCTGCGGGAAGTGTCGCTGCCGGACCCGGAGCGCATGCTCGCCGCCTATCCGCACCAGCTCTCCGGCGGCCAGCGCCAGCGCATCATGATCGCGATGGCGCTCGCGCTGGAGCCGGCGCTGCTCATCGCGGACGAGCCCACCACGGCGCTCGACGTGACCACGCAGGCCCAGATCCTGAAGCTCGTGCTCCAGCTGCAGAAGAGCCACGGCATGGCGGTGCTCTTCATCACGCACGACTTCGGCGTCGTGGCGGAGCTCGCGCACCGCGTCGCGGTGCTGCGCGAGGGACGGCTGGTCGAGCTCGGGACCAAGCTCGAGGTCCTGCAGCGGCCGCGGCACGACTACACGCGCATGCTGATCCGCTCCGTGCCGACGTTGCAGCCGCATTCGCGGCCGGTGGATGCCGCGGCGCCGGTGGTGCTGCAGACGAAGGGGCTTTCGAAAACCTACGGCGCGCGCGGCTGGTTCGGACGCCGGCACGAGGTACGCGCCGCCATCGACGTGGATCTGGAGCTGCGCAAAGGCCAGACGCTCGGCATCGTGGGCGAGTCGGGCTCGGGCAAGTCGACGGTGGCGCGCTGCGTGGTGCGGCTGATCGATCCGAGCGGCGGCGAGGTGCTGCTGTCGGGCACCGACATCGCCCGCACGCCGCACCGCGCGCTGCGCTCGGTCCGCGACCGGGTGCAGATCGTGTTCCAGGACCCGTACCGCTCGCTGAACCCGCGGCGCACCGTGGCCGAGGCGATGATCGAGGGTCCGATGAACTTCGGGCTGTCGCGCGCGGACGCGCTCGAGCGCGCGCGCGGGCTGCTCGGGCTCGTGCGGATGGACGACACCGCGCTCGATCGCTATCCGCACCAGTTCTCGGGCGGGCAGCGCCAGCGGATCTGCATCGCGCGCTCGCTCGCGATGGAGCCCGAGCTGCTGATCGCCGACGAGGCGGTCTCGGCGCTCGACGTGTCGGTGCAGGCGCAGGTGCTGCGGCTGCTCGCCGACATCCGCGAGCGGCTGAACCTGGCGATGCTGTTCATCACGCACGACCTGCGCGTGGCGGCGCAGGTCTGCGACGACGTCGTCGTGATGTCGCAGGGCCGCGTCGTCGAGTACGGGCCGGCCGCGCAGGTGTTCGGCGCGCCGAGCCACGCCTACACGAAGGCGCTGTTCGAGGCGGCGCCCGGACGCGGGTTCGAGTTCGGCGCGGGGCTGCGGGCCGCCTAGCGGAGCCGCCGCGATCGTCGCGGGAACGCGCGGCGGGTCGCTGATAGACTCCCGCGCCGAGGGGAAGCGGGGCGGTGGCGCCCCGACCCCGCACAACGGGGGCCCGCAGGTGACGACCATCCAGTTCGTGAGCGCCGCGATCTTCGCGATCGCGCTCGTCCACACGTTCTCCACCAAGATCTTCGAGAAGCTCGCGCACCGGCAGCCCGACCACGCCGGCGTCTGGCACCTGCTGGGCGAGGTCGAGATCGTCTTCGGCGTCTGGGCGATGGTGCTGATCGTCGCGCTCGCGCTGGCCTCGACGCCCGGCGAATCGATCGCCTACCTGGACTCGTGCAACTTCACCGAGCCGATGTTCGTGTTCGCGATCATGGTCATCGCCGGCACGCGGGCGATCCTGCAGTGGGCGCGCCTCGCGGTGGTCGCGATCGCCGGCCTCGTCCCGCTGCCGGGCGCGATCGGCTTCGCCTTCGTCACGCTGGCGGCGGTGCCGCTGCTCGGCTCCTTCATCACCGAGCCGGCGGCGATGACGCTCGCCGCGCTGATGCTGCGCGACCGGATCTTCTCGGCGGGGGGCGTCTCGCAGAGGCTCAAGTACGCGATGATCGGCGTGCTGTTCGTCAACGTCTCGATCGGCGGCACGCTGACCTCGTTCGCCGCGCCGCCGGTGCTGATGGTGGCCTCGGTGTGGAACTGGGACACGCCGTACATGCTCGCGAACTTCGGCTGGAAGGCGGCGATCGCCGTCCTCGTCAACGCGCTGGGCGTCACGCTGCTGTTCCGCTCGGAGCTCGCGAGGCTGCCGGGCCGCGTCGAGCAGGTCGGGGCGTCGGTGCCGGTCTGGGTCGGCCTCGTGCACGTGCTGCTGCTCGCGGGCGTCGTCGTGTTCGCCCACCACCCGGCCGCCTTCATGGGCCTGCTGCTGCTGTTCATGGGGCTCGCGACCGCGTACCCGCAGCACCAGGACCGGCTGATCCTGCGCGAGGGCCTGCTGGTGGCCTTCTTCCTCGCCGGGCTGGTGGTGCTGGGCGGCCAGCAGCAGTGGTGGCTCGAGCCGCTGCTCGCGGGGATGGACGAGACCACGGTCTACTTCGGTGCGACCGCGCTCACCGCGATCACCGACAACGCGGCGCTCACCTATCTCGGGGCGCAGGTCGAGGGCCTGTCCGAGCCGTTCAAGCAGGCGCTGGTGGCGGGCGCGGTGACCGGCGGCGGCCTGACCGTGATCGCGAACGCGCCGAATCCGGCGGGCTTCGCGATCCTGCGGGGCCACTTCGAGGACGGGGCGATCTCGCCGCTCGGCCTGTTCGCCGCGGCGCTGCCCGCCACCGTGGTCGCGATCCTCGCGTTCCGGCTGCTGTGAGCGGGCGCGCGCCGCGCGCTCAGGCGCGCCGGCGCACGCTGACCTCGCCGGCGATCACGCGCTCGAGCCGACCGTCGGCGCGCTCGACGCGCAGCGCGCCGTCGGCGTCGACGCCGCGCGCGATCCCCTCGGTGCGCGCGCCGTCGGGCCCGAGCAGCTCGACCGGCGCGTCGGCGAGCGCATCGAGCGCGCGCCAGCGCGCGAGGCTCGCGGCGAGCCCGTCGATCGGGAACGCGAGCACCGCGGCCGCGACCGCGTCGGCGAGCGCGCGGGCGAGCGCGACGCGCGGCGGGGCGCCGCCGTCCGGGAAGAACGCGCCCGCGGGCTGGCCGAGCGCCGCGTCGTCGGGCGCGCCGGCCGGCTCCAGGTTCAGGCCGCAGCCGACGACGATGCGCTGCAGCGCGCCCTGCTGCCGCACCTCGACGAGCAGCCCGCCCGCCTTCGCGAGCCCGTCGGCGCGCGGCACCAGCAGGTCGTTCGGCCACTTGAGGCGCGGCGACGCGCCGTGCGCGGCGAGCGCGCCGGCGACCGCGACGCCGACCGCGAGCGGCAGCCCGAGCAGCGACGCGCCGTCGGCCGCGCGCTCGACGGCGACCGACAGCGCGATCGAGCGTTCGGGCGCGGTCACCCAGCGCCGGCCGTTGCGCCCGCGGCCGCCGTCCTGCGCGTCGGCCAGCAGCGCGCACGGCGGCGCGGGCCGGTCCCCGAACGGCCGGCGCATCAGCTCGCTGCTGGTGGAGTCGATCCGCGCGACGTGCCCGAAGCGCTCCGGATCGATCATGTAAGCTCCCGTGATCGGATCGCCCATGTTTACCACGTTCGACGCGCCCCCCCGGCCGCGGCGCGGCACCGCGCTGATGCGCGCGCTGGGGCTGCTGTTCGTGGCGGCGGTCGCGATCGCCACGCTGTATCCGGCCTCGGGCTGGCGCGCGGGCGTCGAGTCGCCGCTCGCGTTCCTCGCGGCGGGGCTGCCGCGCTGGTGGACCTGGTTCGACGTGCTCAGCAACGCGTTCGCGTACGCGGTGCTCGGGCTGCTGCTCGCGCTGGGCTGGGGCGCGGGGCTCGCGCCGTGGCGCGCGATCGCGTCGGTCGGCGCGGCCTGCGCCGCGCTGTCGCTGTCGCTCGAGGCCGCGCAGACCTTCCTGCCCAACCGCGTGCCCTCGCTGCTCGACTGGCTGTCGAACGCCGGCGGCGGGGCGGCCGGCGCGTGGCTCGGCGCGACGCTGAACGGCGCGGTGCGGCGCGGCGACCGGATCGCGGTGCCGGTGCGCGACCGCTGGTACGAGCAGGGCCCGCCCGCGGGCTGGGTGCTGCTGGTGACCTGGCTCGCCGCGCAGCTCGTGCCGCAGCGGCTGCTGTTCGCGACCGGTCACGTCGAGCCGTACCTGCGGGGCGCCTTCGACGCGCTGCTGCCCGGCGACGCGCCCGACCTGTCGCGGACGATCTGGGCGGCATGGGGCGGCGCGGCGCCCGCGGGCACCGGCGTCGCGATCGAGGCGGCGGCGGTGATCTGCGCGGTCTGCGCGGTGGGCTCGCTGGTGCTGGCGCTCGTGCAGGGATCGCGCGCGCGGCTCGTGCTGCTCGCCGGCGTCGCCGCGGTCGCGTTCGCGCTGCGCAGCGTCGCCACGCAGATGGTCTACGGGCCGTCGGCGCCGTTCGCGTGGCTGACGCCGGGCGCGCAGGGCGGCCTGGTCGTGGGCGCGGTGCTGCTCTACGGGCTCGACACGCTCGGCCCGCGCACCCGCGCCGCCTGCGCCGCGGCCGCGGCCGCGATCGGTCTGGCGCTGGTCAACCTCGCGCCCGCCGACCGCTACTTCGAGACCATGCTCGCGGGCGTGCAGGCCGGCCGGCTCGCCAACCTGCACGGCTCGCTGCGCGTCGTGTCGGTCGCGTGGCCGCTGCTGGCGATCGCGTTCTTCTGGCGGCTGGCGCGGCCGCGGGCGCGCCGCGCGTGGGTCGCCTGAGCGAGGCGAGCCGGTCGGCGATCGCCTCGACGTCGGCCTTCGCGTCGGACCGGGCGCCAGCCTTCGAGGCGCCCTTCGGATCGGCCGGCGCCCCGGGAGGGGCGCACCGGAGCGCGATCGCGGTCGCCGGGACGATGCGGGGGTCCATGCACGCCTCCTGCGGGGACGGTCGCGGCGAGTGCGAGCGGGGCCGTGCGGGCCCGTCGACCGGCCGCGGCGAGGATCCGTCGACCGGCCGCGGCGCGTGCCCGGCGCCGCCGCCCCGGTCGGGCGGCCGCGGGGGGCCGGCGACGCGATCCGGCCCTCGCGCGCGGCGCGGCGTCGCGCCGGCCCCACGGGCACGGTCGCCGGCGTGCCGCGGCCGCCGACGAACGGACGCCCACGGCATCGCTTTGCACCCGAAAATCGGATGTGGGATAAGGCGTGGAGCCCGCTCCGCCCGCGTCTCCGCCTATCCTTCGCCGATGCACTACGACAAGCACATCTTCTTCTGCCTGAATCGCCGCGACGACGGCCGCGCCAGCTGCGCCGGGCATCGCGCCGACGAGATGCAGGCCTACTGCAAGGACCGCGTGAAGGCGCTCGGCCTGAACGGGCCGGGCAAGGTCCGCGTCAACAAGGCCGGCTGCCTCGACCGCTGCGAGCTCGGGCCGGTCGCGGTCGTGTATCCGGACGGGGTCTGGTACACCTACGTGGACCGGCACGACATCGACGAGATCGTCGAGAGCCACCTGCGCGACGGCCGCCCGGTGGAGCGCCTGCGGGTCGACTGACATGAATCCGGGCACGCGCATCGTCGGCGTCGAGGGCCCGGCGGGGCGGATCGACGTCGCCGTCGACCGGCCCGAGGGCCCGCCGCGCGGCATCGCGGTCGTCGCCCATCCGCATCCGCTGTACGGCGGCACGCGGGACAACAAGGTCGTGCAGACGCTCGCGCGCGCGCTGCTCGCGCTCGGCTCGACCTGCTGGCGGCCCGACTTCCGCGGCGTCGGCGCGTCCGCGGGCACGCACGACGAGGGCCGCGGCGAGACCGAGGACCTGCTCGCGGTGGTCGCGGCCGCGCGCGCGGCCGAGCCGGACGGCGACGCGCTGCCGCTGGTGCTCGCCGGCTTCTCGTTCGGCAGCTTCGTGCAGTCGCGCGTCGCGCGCCGCCTGGCCGAGGCGGGCCGGCCCGCGTCGCGGCTGGTGTTCGTCGGCACGGCGGCCTCGCGCTTCGACGTCGAGCCGGTGCCCGCCGACACGATCGTCGTCCACGGCGAGCAGGACGACACCGTGCCGCTGTCGGCGGTGCTCGACTGGGCCCGCCCGCAGGAGCTGCCGGTGATCGTGGTCCCGGGAGCCGACCACTTCTTCCACCGCAGGCTCACCGGGCTCAAGCAGCTGCTGCTGCGCGAGCTGCGCTGAGGAACGGAGCGCCGCGTGGACCTCGCCGCCGAGATCGTCTTCGTCAAGACCCCGCAGGGCAGCGACGAGATCGCCACCCGGCGGCACGGCCTGGCGATGCGCATGCGCCGGCTGCTGATCCTCGTCGACGGCCGGCGCACCGCGGCGGACCTGTCGCGGCTCGTGCCCGAGCCCGACCTGCCGGCGCAGCTCGAGCGGCTCGAGGCCGACGGCTTCGTCGCCCGCGCGGGCGCGGCCCCCGGCGTCGCGGCGCCGGACGCGACGGCGCCCGATCCCGCGTCCGCGGCTCCCGCGGTCGCCGCGCCCGGGGTCGCCGCGCCGGCCGGCGCGGGCGTCCCGTCCGCGATCCCGACGGCCGCCGCCTTCGCCGCGCCGCCCCCGGTCTGCGCGCCGCCGCCGTTCGCCGCCTCGCCGGCCCGCAGCGGCACCGGCGAGCCGCTGCCCGGCACGGTGCCGCTGGTGCCCGCCCGCGTCGCGGCGCCCCCGGCCGAGCCGCCGGCCGCCCGCGCCGCGGAGGCCGCCGCGCCCGGCGCCGCCGCGCCGCGCGAGCTCGAGGCGCTGCGCCGCGCGATCGTGCGCCAGCTGGTCGAGGCGATCGGCCCGCACGCCGACGCGCTCGGCGTGCGCATCGAGCGCGCGCGCACGCTCGAGGAGCTGCGCAAGCTCGTGCCCTCGGCCGCGCAGCTGGTCGAGGCGGTCCGCGGGCGCGCGGCCGCGGCCGCCTTCGTGCAGCGGATCGGGCCGTTCTGACGTGGCCGCGGCGCTCGATCCCCGGCTGGTCTACCGGAAGACCGCCGCCGGGATCTCCGAGGCCACGGACCGCAGCGGGCTGCTGACGCCGCCGGCGCTGCGGCTGCTGATGCTGATCGACGGCCGCCGTCCGCTGTCGCGGATGCCGGCGCACTTCCGTCCGGGCGAGCTCCCGGGCCTGATCGACGGGCTGCAGGGCGCCGCCCTGATCGAGCTCGCCGGCATCGCCGACGAGCCGTCCGACGACGACGGCGACGCGCGCGACCCGCGTCTCGACGCGTTCAAGCGGCGCGTCGAGGGCGCGGTCGAGGCCGAGCTCGGTCCGGCCGGCCGCGTGCTCGAGGCGCGCCTGCAGGACTGCGTGAACATGTCGGTGATGCGCTCGGTGATGCGCGAGGTCGTCGATCTCGTGCGCCGGCGCGCGTCGGACGAGGCGGCCGCGCGGGTCGCCGCGCGCGCGCAGGACGCCGCCCGCGACGCCGACGGGCACGGCCGGGGCGCCCGGGCCGCCGATCCGCCGCCGGGGGCCGCCGCCCGGCCGGTCGGCACCCGTGGAGACGGGCGGACCTGAAGCGGTCGGAACGTATAATCCGCCGCCTTTTCCGACCTCTCTTCAACGTCCCGCACCTGGCGGGAAGGATCCACGACTCATGGGCACCCGCTCCCTCGCCACGGTCGCCGCCGGGGTCGCGCTCGCGATCGCGTCGGTCTCCCCGTCCCTCCTCGCGCAGCCCAAGGGCAAGCCCGCGCCGCAGGCCCAGCCGGCCGCGCCGGCCGCCGCGCCCGGCACCCCCGCGACCCAGGGCCTGATGGTCCAGGGCGCGCCGCAGATCGCCGCGCGCTCGTGGCTGCTCGTCGACGTCACCACCGGCCAGCTGCTCGCGGCGAGCGATCCGGACATGCGCGTCGAGCCGGCGTCGCTCACCAAGCTGATGACCGCGTACCTCGCGTTCAACGCGATCCGCGAGAAGAAGCTCGCGCTCGACTTCCGCCCGCCGGTGTCGCCGGCCGCGCACAAGGCGATCGGCTCGCGGATGTTCGTCGATCCGGCCAAGCCCGCGACGGTCGAGGAGCTGCTGCACGGGCTGATCGTGCAGTCGGGCAACGACGCCGCGGTCATCCTCGCCGAGGCGCTCGGCGGCAGCGAGCAGGCGTTCGCGCAGCAGATGAACCGCGAGGCCCAGCGCCTCGCGATGCGCAACACGAGCTTCACCAACGCGTCGGGCCTGCCCGACGCGCAGCACTACTCGACCGCGCGCGACCTCGCGATCCTCGCCTCGCGGCTGATCGAAGAGCATCCGGAGTTCTACAAGATCTACTCGCAGCGCGAGTACACGTACAACAACATCAAGCAGGCCAACCGCAACCGGCTGCTGTTCATCGACCCGACCGTCGACGGCGTGAAGACCGGCCACACCGACGCCGCCGGCTACTGCCTGATCGCGTCGGCGCGGCGCGACCAGCCGGGCTCGGGCGTGAGCCGCCGGCTGCTGTCGGTGGTGCTCGGCACGGCCTCGGAATCGGCCCGCGCGATCGAGTCGCAGAAGCTGCTCAACTGGGGCTTCGCGAACTTCGACGTGGTGCGCCTGTACCAGAAGGACCAGCCGGCGGCCAGCTACGAGGTGTGGAAGGGCGCCGCCGACCAGGTGAAGGCCGGCTTCTCGAGCAACGTGCTGGTGACGGTCGTGCGCGGCCAGGGCGAGCGCGTCAAGGGCGAGATCGAGCGCCAGCAGCCGCTGGTGGCGCCGATCGAGAAGGGCCAGCGCATCGGCACGCTGCGCGTGCGCCTCGAGGACAAGGTGATCGCCGAGCAGCCGCTGATCGCGCTCGAGCCGGTCGCCCAGGGCGGATGGCTGTCGAGGGGCTGGGATACGATGCGCCTGTGGTTCAAGTGAGGTGCGGATGAGCGACGCGCAGGGCACGGCCGAGTCCCCGATCGTCTACCTGAACGGCGAGTGGCTGCCCGCGGCCGAGGCGCGCGTGCCGGTGCTCGATCGCGGCTTCATCTTCGGCGACGGGGTCTACGAGGTCGTGCCGGTGTACGGCCGCGTGCCGTTCCGCTGGGAGAGCCATCACGCGCGGCTCGTGCGCAGCCTCGCGAAGATCCGCATCGACGACCCGTCGGACGCCGCCGGCTGGCGCGCGCTCGTCGACGGGCTCGTCGCGCGGCACCCGTGGGACGACCAGTTCGTCTACCTGCAGGTGACCCGCGGCGTCGCCAGGCGCGACCACGCGTTCCCGAAGGGCGTCGCGCCCACCGTCTTCGCGATGACGAGCCCGCTGCCGCCGATCCCGGCCGAGCAGCTCGAGCGGGGCGTGGCAGCGATCACGCTGCCCGACGAGCGCTGGCTGCACTGCGACGTGAAGTCGACCTCGCTGCTCGGCAACGTGCTCGCGCGCCAGGCCGCGGTCGAGGCGGGCGCGGCCGAGTGCGTGATGTTCCGCGACGGCCGGCTCACCGAGGGCTCGGCCTCGAACATCTGGGTGGTGCGCGACGGCCGCGTGATCGGTCCGCCGCGCGACCGGCTGATCCTCGAGGGCATCCGCTACGGCCTCGTCGAGCAGCTGTGCCGCGAGGAGGGGCTGCCGTTCGAGGTGCGCGAGCTGTCGCGCGAGGAGGTCGCCTCGGCCGACGAGCTGATGCTGTCGTCGGCCACCAAGGAGGTGCTGCCGATCACCCGGCTCGACGGCCGACCGGTCGGCGCCGGCGTGCCGGGGCCGGTGTTCCGCCGGCTGCACGCGGCCTACGGCCGCGCGAAGGCCGGCTCGGCGGCCGGCGCCGGGCACGCGCCGCGCTGACGCACGCGGACGTCCCGACAGCCGCGACGAGGCCCCCGCGATGAGCGCATCCGACGGACAGGACGGCGGCACGCCCGACTCGGGGCGGCCCGCCGAGCTGCTGCAGTTCCCCACCGACTTCCCGATCAAGATCATGGGCCGCCGGGTCGACGGCTTCGCCGACGAGATCGTCGTCGTGCTGCGGCGGCACGCGCCCGACTTCGACGCCTCGACGCTCGAGATGCGGCCCTCGCGCGCCGGCAACTACCTCGGGCTGACCGCGACCATCCGCGCGACCTCGCGCGATCAGCTCGACGCGCTCTATCGCGAGCTCACGTCGCATCCGCTGGTGAAGGTCGTCCTCTAGCGGCCGCGTCGCGCCGCTCGAGACCGGGCCCCGAGGCCGGCGCCTGCCGGTCGCGCCGGTCGAGCAGCGCGCCGAGCACGCGCTCGGCCGCCCCGGCGGTGATGCGGTCGGTGTCGAGCGACGGGTTGTACTCGACGAGCTCGGCCGCCACGAAGCGCGAGCGGCAGCCGAGCCCGTGCAGCGCCAGCGTCACCTCCTCGAGCCGCAGGCCCTCGGCGACCGTCACGCCGGTGCCGGGCGCGTCGCGCGGATCGAGCGCGTCCAGGTCGAAGCTCACGCCCCAGCCGGTGGTGCGCTCGCACACGCGCTCCACCGCCTCGCGCATGCAGTCGGCGAAGCCGCGGCGCACGACCTCGTCGGCGGTCAGCACCCGGACGCCGAGCCGCGCGAGCAGCGCCGCCTCGCCGGTCTCCCAGCTGCGCGGGCCGATCAGCACCACGTCCTCGGGCCGCAGCTTCGGCGCGGGCCCGGCGACGCCCGTCAGCTCCGGCACGCCGTGGCCGAGCAGCGCGGCGAGCGCCATGCCGTGCGGCATCTGGGACTCGGAGGTCTCGGGCGTGTGCGCGTCGAGGTGCGCGTCGATCCAGACGAGGCCGAGCCGCGCCTCGGGGTCCGCCTCGCGCAGCGAGGCCGCCGCGGCGCTCCAGGTGCCGACCGCGCACGAGTGGTCGCCGCCGACCACGACCGGCATCCGCCCGGCGCGCAGCGCGGTGCCGACCGCGGCCGCGAGCCGCGGCGAGAACTCGGCCACCACGGCCATCGGACCCCGCGGGCGCAGGTCGGGGTCCGAGGCGACCTGCGGCCCCCAGCCGACCACCCGGCCGCGCACGGTCAGCCGGCGGCCCAGCCCCCAGCGCCGCAGCGAGCCCGGCCCGTTGCGCGTGCGCCCGTCGGGCGCGCCCTCGCCGATCGCCGCGCCGATCAGCTCGATCCGCTGCGTCGCATGTCCCATCGTTCCTCCCTCGTTCGCCGCGCGGTGCCGGACCGACGCCCGCCCGGGGCCCGGTCCGCGGCTCGCGCGGGCCCCATCGTCGTCCCGCGGCCCGCGAGCGTCGCAAGAAGCCCGCCCGGCGGCGCGGCCGGCCGCGGGCCCGGGCGCGGCCGGGGGTACCATCGCCGATCCTGCGCCCAGCGGGCCCGCCGCGCCGTGATCCACGTCCGACCCTTCGCTCCCGCGGACTACCTGCCCACGCTCGAGGCAATGCGCGCGTACACCGCGGTGCGCACGCCCGACGACCGCGACGAGATCTGGCTCGTCGAGCATCCGCCGGTCTTCACGCAGGGGCTGGCCGGCAAGCCGGAGCACGTGCTCACTCCCGGCGACATCCCCGTGGTGAGGACCGAGCGCGGCGGCCAGGTCACCTACCACGGGCCCGGGCAGGTGGTCGCGTACGTGCTCGTCGACCTGCGCCGGCGGGGCCTCGCGATCCGCGACCTGGTGTGCCGGCTCGAGGCCGCCGCGATCGAGACCTGCGCGGCGCGGGGCGTCGAGGCGGTCCGTCGTCCGGGCGCGCCGGGGCTGTACCTGCGCGGCGTCGACGGCGGGCCCGGCGCGAAGATCGCCTCGCTCGGGCTCAAGGTGAGCCGCGGCTGCTGCTACCACGGCATCGCGCTCAACGTCGCGATGGACCTGGAGCCGTTTGAACGGATCAACCCCTGCGGGTATGCTGGCCTGCAGGTGACCGACCTGGCCCGCGCCGGCGACGGGCCGCCGCCCGACCCGGCGGCGGTCGCCCGGCACTTCGGCGATACCCTCGCCGCCCACATCGAACGACCATGACCGACCCCGCCTCCCCCGCGGCGCCCGCCTCCGCGCCCGCGACGTACGACCCCACCGTCAAGCAGAAGGGCCTCGGCAAGACCGCCCGGATCCCGATCAAGGTCGTGCCGGCCGGCGAGGTGCTGCGCAAGCCCGACTGGATCCGCGTGCGGGCCGCCGCCCCCGGCAGCCGCTTCCACGACATCAAGCGGATCCTGCGCGAGCACCGGCTGCACACGGTGTGCGAGGAGGCCTCGTGCCCGAACATCGGCGAGTGCTTCGGCAAGGGCACCGCGACGTTCATGATCATGGGCGACAAGTGCACGCGGCGCTGCCCGTTCTGCGACGTCGGCCACGGCCGGCCCGACCCGCTCGACGCGGACGAGCCGGCGAACCTCGCGAAGACGATCGCCGCGCTCGGGCTGTCGTACGTCGTCATCACCTCGGTCGATCGCGACGACCTGCGCGACGGCGGCGCGCAGCACTTCGTCGACTGCATCCGCGAGGTCCGCGAGCGCTCGCCGGCCACGCGCATCGAGGTGCTGGTGCCCGACTTCCGCGGCCGGCTCGACCGCGCGCTCGCGATCCTCGAGGCGGCTCCGCCCGACGTGATGAACCACAACCTCGAGACGGTGCCGCGCCTGTACCGCGAGGCGCGCCCGGGCTCCGACTACGCGCACTCGCTGAAGCTGCTCGCCGAGTTCAAGCGGCGCGTGCCGGGCGTGCCGACCAAGTCCGGGATCATGGTGGGGCTCGGCGAGACCGACGACGAGATCCTGCGGACGATGCGCGACCTGCGCGCGCACGACGTCGACATGCTCACCGTCGGGCAGTACCTCGCGCCGACGAACCACCACCTGCCGGTGCGCCGCTACGTGCACCCCGACGCCTTCGCGCGCCTCGAGGCCGAGGCGGTCGCGATGGGCTTCTCGCACGCGGCGGTCGGCGCGCTGGTGCGCTCGTCGTACCACGCCGACCGGCAGGCGCACGCGGCGGGCGTGGCCTGAGGCGGGCCGGCGCCGCTCAGGCGTCGGCCAGCTCCTGCGCGGGATCGCGCGCGGCGCGCCGCGGCGGCCAGGCCGGCGGCGGGCAGTCGATCGCCACGCACAGCACCCGCAGCACGTCGCGGACCTCGGCGTCGGCGTCCGGCGGCAGCAGCGCGATCAGCTGGCGCACCAGCAGCGGCTTGGCGAGCGGCGGCAGCCGCGACGCGCGGCCGACCGCGCGCTCGAGCAGCTCGAGCGTCAGCGCGTCCGGTGCGCCGCCCACCGGCACCAGGTCGAGCGAGCGGATCGCGGCGTTGGCCGCGCGCTCGGCCCGCACCTCGTTGACCTGCGCGCAGCGCGCGACCAGCGCGAACAGCACGCGCACGCTGCGCGCGTCGATCGGCTCGGCGAGCACCGGCACGCGGGCCGCGTCGGCGCCGGGCGCGAGGCGCAGCCGCAGCAGGCTGAAGTGGATCCACTCGCGCAGGCTCACCCGGCCGTCGGCGACGACGCGCTCGCGCACCGTGGCGAGCAGCGTCTCGCGCGAGCCGCGCGACAGCGGCCTCAGCCGCGCGACCGCGAGCTCCATCAGCGGCCAGCGCAGCGGGCGCAGCGCCGGCTCCGGCAGTCCGTCGACGGCCGCGCGCACCGCCGGCCAGCGCGCCGCGGCGCTCGCCCAGCCCGCGTCCCATCGCGGCGGCGGCGCGCCCGCGTCCTCGACCAGCGCGACGACCAGCGCCGCGGCGCCGGCCGCCTCGCGCGTGGCCTGCACCAGGCGGATCGACGCGGTCGGCGCGACCGGATCGTGCCCGGCCGGCGCCGCCGGCACGTGCGAGGCGTGCAGCCACGCCCGCGCCGAGGGCCGCGGCGGCGCGACCTCGTCGAGGAGCTCGAGCGTCCGCGTCGCCTCGGGCCACGGCCGCGTGTCCCCGACGGCGCCGGCCCGCCCGGACGCGTCGGCGGCCGCGCCCGCGCCGTCGCCGGGCGCGGCGCCGTCGCCGGGCACGGCGCCGAGCGCGAAGTCGAGCACCGGCAGCTCCGGCTCGCGCCGCTCGGCCTCGACGAGCTCGCGCGGCTCGACCACCTCGAGCGTCCGGCCGTAGAGCCGCTTCACCCGCTCGCGCAGCGACGGATGCGTGGCGAGCCAGTGGTCGGCCGTCGAGTGGCCGGCGAGCAGCAGGTGCGCGACGTTGCTCCAGTACGGGTGGCGCCGGGCGGCGTCGCGGCGCGGATCGCGTCCCGCCTCGCGCTCGAGCGCCCTCGCCTGCCCGGCGACCTTGCGCAGCGCGCCGCCGATGCCGTCGACCTGCCGCGTGATCGCGACCGCCTGCGCGTCGGCGTGGAACTCGCGCTGCCGGCCGACGCCGGCCTGGATCGCGCGGGCGGCGAGCTCGCCGATCGAGCCGGCGGCCGCGAGGATCGCGCCGACCACGCCGAGCGGCAGCGCCGCGAGCGCCGCGAGCCCGCCGGGGCCGGCCGAGCGCAGGCACGCGCCGGCTCGCGAGAGCAGCGAGCGGCCGGCGAGCGCCACCCACTGCAGCCCGTGGTTCAGGCCGACGAGCCGCGTGTTGAGCCGCACGTCGCCGCTGACCACGTGCGCGACCTCGTGCGCGAGCACGCCCTGCAGCTCGTCGCGCGTGAGCCGCACGAGCGCGCCGCGCGTGACGATCACGACCGCCTCGTTGCGGTCCATGCCCGCGGTCAGCGCGTTGATCGTCGGCTCGTCCTCGAGCACGTAGGCGCGCGGCACGCCGATCCGTGCGGCGATCGCGAGCTCCTCGAGCAGGTTCTGCAGCCGGCGGTGCAGCGGGTCGGACACCGCGTCGACCGGCACCGCGCCGAGCCGTCGCGCGATGCGGCCGCCGTCCTCGCGCAGCCGCGCGGTCTCGATCCACGCGCCGCCCACGATCAGCGCCAGCACGACGAGCGCGTTCGTCGCGTGGAAGCCGCGCGGCGGCTCGACGTCCGCACCGAAGACGAGCTGCCACGCGAGCAGCGCCGCGAGGTCGACCGACAGCACCACGGCGACGCTCGCGAAGCCGTGCAGCCACAGCAGCCGCGCGACGGCGCGTTCGGCCTGGGCCTGGTGGCGGGAGACGTTCATCCGGCGCTCGGCGTCCGCGCGCGGGTCGAGCCGGGCGTCCGCGACGGACGGCCCGCCGTGCCCGCGTCGACGTTCACTCCAGGGTCACCGCGACGGGCTCGCGCTCGGACTGCGCGCGGGTCGCCCGCAGCAGCGCGATCGGCCGGAATCCGAGCCCGGCAGCGACCAGGTTGTTGGGGAAGCGCTCGATGCCGACGTTGTGGTCGGTGACGGTGTCGTTGTACGCCTGCCGCGCGAACGCGATGCGGTTCTCGGTCGAGACGAGCTCCTCGGTGAGACGCGACAGCGTCTCGTCGGCCTTCAGCTCCGGATGCGCCTCGACCACCGCGAACAGCCGGCCCACCGCGCCCGACAGCAGCGCCTCGGCGGCGTCGAGCTTCGCGATCGCGCGGGGGTCGACCGGCCGGGCGGCGGCCGACGCGCGGGCCGAGGCCGCGCCCTGGCGCGCGGCGACCACCGCCTCGAGCGTGCGACGCTCGTGGCGCAGGTAGGCGGCCGCGACCTCGACGAGGCCCGGCACGAGGTCGTGCCGGCGCTTGAGCTGCACGTCGATCTGCGCGAACGCGTTGCGCAGCGCGTTGCGCAGCCCGACCAGCCGGTTGTAGACCAGCGCGCTCCATGCCATGGGCACGGCGCAGACCAGCAGGAAGAGCAGGAGACCGGCGGACATGTGTTGGAGTCGCGTGCGCTCGAGTGCGCGACGCGTTCCAAGACTAAAGGCTCCGCGGGGGGGCGCCCGGTTCGACCGATTGACGGTCGGACGCGACCGAAGCGAGGCACCGGCCCCGCGGGCGGGCCGATCGACGCCGCGCGCCGCGGTCAGCGACGCGCGCCGATCTTCGCGAGCTCGTCCTCGGTGATGTACTCGAACAGCGTGACGACGCGGCGCACGCCGGTCACCCGGCTCGCGACGGTCGCGTACGCCGGGCCCTCGCGCTGCGTGACCAGGCCCATCAGGTACACGACGCCGTTCTCGGTGACGGCCTTCACCGCGTTGACGCTCAGCACCTTCTGCTCGACGAAGCCCGCCATCACGCGCGTCGTGATCGAGGTGTCGGCCGCGACCGTGGAGAAGGTCACGCGACTCGCGGTCTCGAGCTCGTTGAAGACCTCGCGCACGCCCTGCACGTTGCGCATCGTGCGCTCGGCGTCGGCCTTCGCGGCGTCGTCCGGGACCTGCCCGGTCAGCAGCACGCGCCGGTTGTAGCTGGTGACGGTGACGCCGCGCGCGCCCTTGACCGAATCGGGCATCCGGTTCGCGCCGCGCAGCTCGATCTCGGTGTCCTCGGTCTGCGCGCCGAGCGTGCGGCGGTCGAGCGCCGCGATCGAGGCGACCGCGACGCCGGTGGCCGCGAGCGGCAGGCAGCCGCTCGCGCCGAGCGCGGCGCCGAGCAGGGTCGAGACGACGACGAGCCTGCGGGTCGGATGCATGGAACCTCCTGGCGATGCGCCGCGCGCCTCCGCCCGGTGCGGGGAGCGCGGTCCGCCGCGATTATAGGCGCGCGGCCGAGCCCGCCCGCCCTCGGATTCGCGCAGTGGCCCGCTCAACCGGGCGCGAACGCGTCGCGGATCCAGTGCGGCTCGCCGCCCTCGAACGCGACCACGTCGAACCGGCACGGCGGCCACGGGCGCTGGCCGAAGCGCGCGAGCAGGAACACCTGCGCGGCGATCGCGACGCGCCGCTGCTTGCGCGCGCCGACGCTGGCCGCGGCGCCGCCGAAGCGCGCGTCGGCGCGCGCGCGGACCTCGACGAACACCCAGTGCGCGCCGTCGCGCATCACGAGGTCGATCTCGCCGCCGCGGCAGCGCACGTTGCGCGCGACGCGCACGAGGCCGCGGGCCGCGAGCCAGGCCTCGGCGCGCGCCTCGGCCTCGCGTCCGGTGCGCTCCCGGGCGTCGTCGGCGCGCGGCGGGGGCGGGGGTGCGGGTGCGGGTACCACGGATGCGGGTGCGGGTGCCGGTGCGGACCCGTGTGCGTGTGCGTGTGCGGATGCGGATGCGCGTGCGGGTACGCGCGCGACGCGCGCCCGCGGTGCCGGCGCCCGCGACGTCGGCGCGGTCGGCACGCGCGGCGCGTCCACGCGCCGGCCTCAGCGCGCGCCGAGCTGCACGGGCACGCCGTTGCGGTACTCGGCGACGCGCGCGATGCGCTCGACGCGCGGCGAGGCCGCGCGATCGAACGCGAGCCGGCCGGTCACGCCGTCGAGCTCGAAGGCGGCGTCGGCCGCGAGCATCTGGCGCGCGAGGCGGAAGCCGTCGATGCCGAGCGCGTAGAGGCGCTGCATCTCGAGGTTGAAGCCGCTCGCGGGCTTCGGGTAGGCCATCACCGCCGGATGGTCGGGCTCGACCTGCCAGGGCATCTCGAGCACGCGCAGGCCGTCGAGCTCGGGCAGCCGCAGCGTGCCGGTGCCGCCGACGCTCGCGAGCGAGGTGCTCCACGCGGCGACGTCGGTGCCGAGCGCGCTGCGCAGCACGCGCGCCTGCTCGGGCCCCATCGACAGGAACGCGACGTCGGGCGCGGGCGTGCCGAGCCGCGCGCGCAGGTCGCGCGGCGGACGCGCGCCGGCGAACTCGATCGGCTCGCGGATCTCGCCGCCGAGCCCGCGCCACGCGTCGCGGAACGCGAGCCCGCTGCGACGCGCGAGCGGCGAGACCGCGGACACCACCGCGACCGCGCGCGGCGCGCGCGAGCCGGCGCGCTCGAGGACCTGCGCGTAGGCCTGCGCGGCGACCTGCCGCGCCTCGGACTCGGTGGCGAGCCCGAAGAACGCGAGCTTCGAGGAGACGGGCGCGTCGCCGTCGGGCAGGTTCAGCGCGAGCGTCGGGATGCCGACCGAGCCGAGCTCGAGCAGCGCGGTCGCGCCGTTGCGGGTGACCGGGCCGAGCACGAACGCGAAGCCGCGCTCGTGGAGCTCGGCGATCGTGCCGGCGAGCAGGTCGGCCTGGTCGTCGAGCTCGATCGCCTCGACCTGCACGCCCTCGCCGTCGACGCCATGCGCGGCGCGCACGCCGGCGAGCAGGGACGTCGACGCGCGCTCGAACGGGCCGTCCTGGCGCGGCAGCAGCAGGGCGATGCGGAGATCGCCGCGACCGAAGCGCACCCGCGGACGCGGCGACGCCGGGTCGGGCGGCGGCGAGGCCGGGGGTGCGGCGGCCGGCTCGTTTGCCGCGCCCTGCGCCAGCGCCGACAATGGCGACCCGCACAGGGCCAGGGCGACGGCACGAACGACGGCACGACGAGACCGCATGAGCTTTTCCGACCCCGATGACGCCGGCCCCGGAAAGGACGGCCTGACCCCCGGATTGTACGTGGTGGCCACGCCGATCGGCCGGCTGTCCGACCTAGGCCGTCGGGCGGAGGACGTGCTCCGTCGCGTCGACGTGGTCGCCGCCGAGGACACGCGCACCTCGCGCGTGCTGCTCGATCACGTCGGCGCGCGACCGACGCTCGTGGCGAGCCACGAGCACAACGAGGCGAGCGTCGCGCCGAGCCTCGTCGCGCACGTGCGCGCGGGGCGCAGCGTCGCGCTGGTCAGCGACGCCGGCACGCCCGGCATCAGCGACCCGGGCGCGCGCGTGGTCGCCGCGATGCACGCCGCGGGCCTGCCGGTCGTGCCGGTGCCCGGGCCCGCGGCGGTCACCGCGCTGCTGTCGGCGGCCGGCTTCCTCGAGCCGCGCTTCCGCTTCGAGGGCTTCCTGCCGACCCGCCCGAAGGCGCGCCGCGAGCGGCTCGCGCGGCTCGCGCGCAGCGACGCGGTCGTCGTGCTCTACGAGTCGCCGCACCGGATCGAGGAGACGGTCGACGACCTGTGCGCGGCGCTCGAGCCGGGACGCGCGGTGGTGATCGGGCGCGAGCTCACCAAGCGCTTCGAGCAGCTGCACCGCGGCACGGCCGGCGAGCTGCCCGGGTGGCTGCGCGGCGATCCGGACCGCCGGCGGGGCGAGTTCGTGATCGCGTTCGACGCCGCGCCGCCCGAGACGTCGGGCGAGGACGAGGCCGACGCGCTGCTCGCGGCGCTGTGCGAGGAGCTGCCGGTGCGGCAGGCCGCGCGGATCGCCGCGAAGGCGACCGGCCGGCGCGCGAACGACCTGTACCGGCGCGCGCTCGCGCTGCGGCCGCGCGGCGCGGACGATGCGGAGGGCGCGGACGATGGCGCGGGCCCGGACGCGGACGGGACGGCGGACGGGGCGCGCGCGTCCGACGAGGACGCCGATCGCGCCGACGGGGACGCGCCACCCGACGGGAACGCGCCACCGGACGTCGCGCGCTGAACGGCGGCGAGCGCTCGACGGCGGCACGCGTTGAACGGCGTCGCGCACTGAACGGCCCCGAGCGCCGAACGGCCGCGAGCGCTGAAGGACGACCAGCCCCGAACGACGTCGCGCCCTGAGCGATGACCCGCCCTGAACGGCTGCGAGCCCCGAACGACGGCGTGCCATGAACGACGACGCGCGCCCAACGGCCGCGCACGCCGAACGCCGGCGCGCGGCCCGGCCCTCAGCGCACGACGGCGACCGGCCTGAACGAGCTGCCCGAGGCGATCCGGTCGGCCGCGGCGCGCGCGTCCTCGCGCTGCGTCCACGGCCCGACCTGCACGCGCCAGCCGTCGGCCGCGGCGACCACCTCGATCGGCATCGCGAGCCACGGCAGCTCGCGCGCGGCGCGGACGCGGGCCGCCTCGGCGTTCTCGCGCGACGCGAACGCGCCGAGCTGCAGCCAGGTCGCGCCGCGCGCGGCGGCCGCGTCGTCGGCGCTCCGCGCGCGCGGCGCGGCCTCGGCGGGCGACGCGATCGAGGCGACCGCCGCCGGGCGCTCGTCGACGATCGTGGTCTCGATCTCGAGCCGGCCCGCCGCGGCCTCGGCCAGCATCGGGGCGGGCGCGGGCGGCGCAGGCACCGGCTCCGCGGCGCGCTCGACGACGTCGGCGCGCACCGCCGTCTGCACCGGCGCGCGCGGACCCGGCACCACGACCAGCTCGACCTCGACCTGCGCGCTGCCCGCCTCGGCGAAGCCGAGCTTCCACGCGGCCGCGTAGCTGAGGTCGATCACGCGCCGGTGCAGGAACGGGCCGCGGTCGTTGACGCGCACGACGACGCTGCGGCCGTTGCGCACGTTCGTCACGCGCACGTAGCTCGGGATCGGCAGCGTCGGGTGCGCGGCGGTCATGCCGTACATGTCGTAGCGCTCGCCGCTCGAGGTCGGGCGGCCGTGGAACTTGCGTCCGTACCAGGACGCGACGCCGCGCTCGCGATGCGAGGCGATGCCCACGACCGGCACGTACTGGCGCCCGAACACGACGTACGGACGGTTGGCCGACGGATGCGGCGGCTCGGCGCGGGGCACCGCGTCGGCGACGGCGTCGAGGTCGGCGGGCGGGCGGTCGCCCGGGCCATCGTCGAGGTAGTAGCCGCCGCCGCGCCCGCGGCCGGCGGCCGGCGGACGCGCCGCGGGCCGGCCCGGTCGGGCGCCTGGCGTCGCGCCCTCGGCGGGCGCGCCCTGCGCCGACGGTTCGGGCGCGACGGGTCCGCCCTCGCCCGCCGACGGCGCGAGCGGCACGCTGCCGCAGCCGGCGAGCAGCGCGATCGCGCCGGTCGCGGCGACGGCGGCGGCCCGCCGCAACGCGCTCGCCCGCCTCATGCCGCGCGCGCGTCGACCGCCTCGCGCAGCCGCTTCAGGTACCGCAGGCCCTCGATCGCGCGCGGGCCGTACCAGGAGGTCATCTCGCCGTCGATCGTCAGGCAGCGCCCTGGATCGAGCCCGTGCTCGCGGGCGAACTCGCGCGCGTGGCGTTCGCGGAACATGTAGGGCTCGCTCGAGAACAGCACGAGCCCGGCGCGCGACGGCGGCAGCGCCGCCCAGTCGATCTCGGGATAGCGGCGATCGCCGCCCGGGCCGATCGTGCGCAGCCCGACGCGGGACAGCATGTCGGCGATGTAGGTGTCGGACGAGACGGTCATCCAGGGATCCTTCCAGATCAGGTAGATCACCTCGATCGGGGCCCATTGTCCGGCTTCGACCTCGGCGAGCGCCTCGGACAGCGCCGCCGACAGACGGGCGGCCTCCGGCGCGCGATCGAAGGCCTGCCCGAAGCGCTCGTACAGCGCGAGGTTGTCGGTCGCCACGAGCGGATGCGTGACGATCACGTTCGGCACGTGCTCGGCGAGCCGCTCGACCGTCGGCTTCTCGTTCTCGTCGACGTTGACGACGAGGTGCGTCGGGCGCAGCGCGATCACCGCGTCGACGTCGACGGTCTTGGTGCCGCCCACCTTCGGCACCGCGCGCACCGCGTCGCGCGGATGCACGCAGAAGCCGGTGCGGCCGACCACGTGCCCGCCCAGCCCGAGCGCGAACAGCAGCTCGGTCAGGCTGGGCACGAGGCTGACGATGCGCGGCGCGGCGCTCACGATCCCGGCGCGCGCGGCGGGGCGCCGGCGCGCGGCTTGTGCGGCGCTCGCGCGAACGCCGCGTCGAAGAGCGCGCGCGGCAGCACCCGCAGCACGCGCGCGACCCAGCCCATCTGCCACGGGATCACCGCGAAGCGCGCGCCGCGCTCGATCGCGTCGGCCGCGCGCGCGGCGAACGCGTCGGCGTCCATCAGGAACGGCATCGGATAGCGGTTGGGCGCGGTCATCGGCGTGCGGACGTAGCCGGGCGCGATCGTGACGACGCGCACGCCGCTGTCGCGGAGCTCGAGCCGCAGGCTCTCGAGGTAGGCGATCACCGCCGCCTTCGACGCGCAGTAGCCGCCGAGCGAGGGCATGCCGCGGATGCCGGCGACGCTCGCGATGCCGACGAGCGCGCCCGAGCGGCGCGCGCGCATCGCGTCGACGAAGGGCGCGAAGGTGTCGAACGTGCCGGCGACGTTGGTGCGCAGGATCCGCTCGAAGTTCTCGCCGTCGCCCGGCACGCCGGTGTAGGTCGGCGCGTTGGCGCCGGCGTTCGCGATCACGACGTCCGGCGCGCCGAAGCGCCCGAGGAAGTCGCGCCCCGCGGCGGCGAGCGCGGCGCGGTCGGTCACGTCGACCGGGTAGCGGACCACGGTCGCGCCCGGCAGCCGCGCCTCGAGCGCCTCGAGCGCGGCGGCGCGCCGCGCGATCAGCGCGATCGTCGCGCCGGGGTGGCGTCGCGCGTACTCGATCGCGAGCGCCTCGCCGAGCCCGCTCGACGCACCGGTGACGACCACGCGCATCGGGCGGACGCGCGGGGACGCGCGCTCAGGCGCCCTTGCGGACGCGGTCGACGAGCGCGTCGACCATCTTCAGCGCGCTCGCGTTGCCCCCGGTCATCGACGGGGCGGTCACGTAGCGACCGGCCACGCCGAAGGTCGGCACGCCGTCGATCCGGTAGGCGGCGGCGAGCTGCGTCGCGCGCTGCATCTTCGTGCGCACGCCGAACGAGCCGTAGGTGTCGAGGAACTGCTTGCGGTCGACTCCGTGCTTCGAGACCAGGTCGGGCATCGCCTCGGGCGTGTCGAGCCGGTTGCGCTCGGAATGGATCGCGGCGAACACGCGATCGTTCAGCGCGTCGGCCTGGCCCATCGTCTCGAGCGTGAAGTACAGCTGCTGGTGCGCCTGCACCTGCCACGGCACGTGGACCTTGCGGAACGCGACGTCGGGCGGCAGCTTCTTCAGCCAGTCCTTGAGCGAGGGCTCGAGCGAGTGGCAGTGCGGGCAGCCGTACCAGAAGAACTCGACGACCTCGACCTTGCCGGCCGGCGCGTCGCTCGGCGCCGCCGGCTTCACCGACCGGAAGTCGGTCCCCTCGGCGCCCTGCGCGAGGGCGGAGCCGGCGAGCGGGGCGAGGCCCATCGTCGCCACGAAATCGCGTCGTGTGAATCGGTTCATCGCATCCTCATCGGCTGCTGCGCACGACCGACGCCTCGATGCCGTTCTCGGCGAGGCGGCTGCGCGCGCGGTTCATGTCATCGAGCTGACCGTACGGCCCCACCCGAACGCGGTAGAACGTGACGCCGTTGACCTCCGCGGTCACGATCCGGGCCTCGAAGCCGATCAGCGCGAGCTTCGCCTTCATGCCCTCGGCGTCCTCCTGGCCCTTGAACGCGCCCGCCTGCAGCAGGTAGCTGGTCCGCGATTCGGGCGCCGGCGCAGCGGTGTCGGGCGCGGCGGGCGGTCCTGACGGCGCGGGCGTCGACGGCGGCGCCGACGCGACCGGCGGCGGGGCCGCGGGCGCACCGGGCGCCGGGGCGGCCGGCGCCTGCGCCGCGGGCGGGGCCGCCGGGGCCGCCGGCGGCTCGGCGCCGGCGCGGCCGCGCTGCATCGTGCGGTTCGGGTCGGGCAGCTCGCCCGACTTCGTCGGCTCGACCGGACCCGGCGGCGTGCGCTTGACCCGGTCGACGAAGGGCACCGTCGACTTGGTCATGTACAGCGCGGCCGCGACCGCGACCGCGAGGCCGGCGATCAGGCCGATCAGGATGCCGAGCAGCGTGCCGCCGCCGCTGCGCTTGCGCGCCTTCTTCTTGCGCTGGGTCGTGGCCATGTCGGGAGTCTCCGCCTCACATCCGCTCGGGCGCGGACACGCCGATCAGCCCGAGTCCGTTGCGCAGCACCTGGCGCACCGCGAGCAGCAGCGCCAGCCGCGCGTGCCGCAGCGCCGGGTCGTCGACCAGCACGCGCTCGGCGTTGTAGTAGCCGTGGAACTCGGCCGCGAGGTCCTTCAGCCAGAACGCCAGCGCGTGCGGCGCGAGCTCCTCGGCCGCCGTCGCCACCGTCTCGGGGAAGGACGCGAGCCGCGCCATCAGCGCGAACTCGCGCGGCCCGTCGAGCGGCGACAGGTCGGCGCGCTCGAGCGCGGCCTCGTCGGCGCCCGGCGCGACGGCCGCCCACTGCGCGAGCACCGAGCAGATCCGCGCGTGCGCGTACTGCACGTAGTACACCGGGTTCTCGTCGGAGCGCGCGAGCGCGAGGTCGACGTCGAACACGAACTCGCTGTCGGCCTTGCGCGAGATCAGGAAGAAACGCACCGCGTCGCGGCCGCGGCGCACCGCGTCCTCGCGCGTCACGCCCTCGGGCGGCGCGCCGTCGGCGCCCATCCCGCCCGACCACTCGATCAGGTCGCGCAGCGTCACGTAGCTGCCCGCGCGCTTGGAGATCTTCACCTCCTCGCCGCCGCGCATCACCGTGACCATCTTGTGCAGCACGTAGTCGGGAAAGCCCTGCGGGATGCCGAGGCCGAGCGCCTGCAGGCCGGCCCGCACCCGGGCGATCGTGCCGTGGTGATCCGAGCCCTGCACGTTGATCGCCCGCTCGAAGCCGCGGCGCCACTTGGTCACGTGGTACGCGACGTCGGGCACGAAGTACGTGTACGTGCCGTCGGACTTGCGCATCACGCGGTCCTTGTCGTCGCCGTAGTCGGTCGAGCGCAGCCACAGCGCGCCGTCGAGCTCGTACGTGCGGTTCGCCTTCACCAGCCCCTCGACCGCCTCGGCGACGCGGCCCTCGACGTACAGCGAGGACTCGAGGTAGTAGACGTCGAAGCGCACGCCGAACGCCGCGAGGTCGCGGTTCTGCTCCGTCCGGAGCTCGCGAACGGCGAAGCGGCGGACCGCCTCGAGGTCATCACCGCGCGGGTCAGCGGGATGCTCGCGTACGTAGCG
>DASPJX010000357.1:0-13653 GCA_035628395.1 Burkholderiaceae bacterium
TGGCATCGGCCGGCTGCGCGCTGTCGCAGACCATCGGCCAGCTGGTGTTCTTCCGGGGCCTGCAAGGCCTGTCCACCGGCGCCGGCATCGTGGTGTCGCGCGCGGTGATCCGCGACATGTTCCCGCCAGCGCAGGCGCAGAAGGTCATGAGCCAGGTCACGATCTACTTCGGCGTGGCGCCGGCGATCGCGCCGATCATCGGCGGCTGGCTGTTCGTGCACCTGGGCTGGCACAGCGTGTTCTGGTTCCTCGCCGGCGTGGGCCTCGTGCTGTGGACGGCCAACTGGCGCCTGCTGCCCGAGACGCTGCACATCACGCAGCGCCAGCCGTTCAATGCCCGCAACCTGATGCGCGGCTACTGGCAGCTCGGCTCGAACACGCGCTTCCTGCTGCTCGCGCTCGCGAGCGGCGTGCCGTTCAACGGGATGTTCCTGTACGTGCTGTCGGCGCCCGCCTTCCTCGGCGAGGTGCTCGGGCTCGGACCGACGCAGTTCTTCTGGTTCTTCGTGCTGACGATCGCGGGCATCATGGGCGGCTCGTTCGCCAGCGGCCGCCTCGCCGGGCGGATCCTGCCGCGGGTGCAGGTGCGCCACGGCTTCCGGATCATGATCGCCGCGGCGCTCGCGAACCTCGCCGCGAACCTCGCCTTCGAGCCGCATCCGGCCTGGGCGCTGCTGCCGATCGCCGCGTACGCGTTCGGCTGGGCGCTGATGGTGCCGGTGGTCACGCTGATGGTGCTCGACCTGTTCCCCGAGCGTCGCGGCATGGCCTCGTCGCTGCAGGCGACCATCGGCAGCGTCGCCAACGGCCTCGTCGCGGGCGTGCTCGCGCCGCTCGCGATGCACTCGGCCGTCGGCCTGGCCGCGACCGCGATCGGCCTGATGTCGATCGGCCTGGTCGCGTGGCGGATCGTGCGGCTGCGCTGGCCCGGCACCGGCGGCTGACGCGCCCGCGCCGGCGCGGCGGACGGGGCCTCCCGACGGGCGGGCGGGTCGCCCCGCGCGGGCTGGTAACCTTGCGGCTCGACAGACCGGGCCCTCGGGCCCGACCCGGAGTCACCGAATGTCCGCACGCACGCTTCCCCTCGTCGCCGCCCTCGTCGCGGCCGCCCTGTCGGCCGCGCCGGCGCTCGCCCAGACCAAGAAGGAGCTGGTCGCCCGGGTGCTGACCCTGCAGCAGCCCGGCGTCGAGGCGATGGCCAAGAACATCGCCGAGCAGCCGGCGGTGCAGCTGACCGTCGCCGCGCGCCAGGTCTTCGCGAACGTGCCGGCCGACAAGCGCGACTCGGTCGCCAAGTCGATCGACGCGGAGCTGAAGCGCTACACCGACGAGGCCGTGCCGCTGCTGCGCGAGCGCGCGATCAAGCTCGCGCCCGCGACGATCGGCACCGAGCTCGAGACGAACTTCTCCGAGGAGGAGCTCAAGCAGCTGATCACCTGGATGGAGTCGCCGGTGGTCAAGCGCTTCCAGACGCTCGCGCCGAACATGCAGCGCGCGCTCGGCGAGAAGCTGGTCAACGAGACCCGCGGCCAGATCGAGCCGAAGCTGAAGACGCTCGAGGCCGCGATGGCGAAGCACCTCGGCCTGCCGCCGAACCCGCAGGGCGGGGCACCCGGCGGTGCCCCGGGCGGCGGTGCGGCGGGCGCCACGCCGGCGCCTGCGCCCTCGGGCGCGCCGATGCCCGGCAACCGCGGCGGCGACCCGGCCCGCAAGTGATCGGGCGGGGCCGGCCGCGGCCTCAGCCCGCGAGCCGTCCCTCGTCGTCGACCAGCCCCGGGATCTCGTCGGGGATCTCGCGCGCCAGCGCCCCGAGCGGCCCGAGCCGCGCCGCGAGCCGCAGACCGGCGCGCGCGTGCAGCGCGACGCCCCAGGCGAGCGCCCGCTCGGGCGGCGCGCCTCGCGCGGCCAGCCCGCCGACCACGCCCGCCAGCACGTCGCCCGAGCCCGAGGTCGCGAGGCCCACGTGGCCGCCCTCGTGCAGCCACGCGCGCCCGTCGGGCGCCGCGATCGCGGTGCGCGCGCCCTTGACCGCGACGGTCGCGCCGAAGCGGCGCGCCGCCTCGAGCGCGGCCGCGTGCGGGTCGGCCGCGATCGTCTCGCGCTCCGCGCCGAGCAGCTTGGCGGCCTCGCCCGCGTGGGGCGTCGCGAGGATCGTCCGGCGGCGCGCCGGCGCCGCGGCGAGCCGCGGCAGCGCCGCGAGCGCGGCCGCGTCGAGCACCAGCACCGTCCCGTCGCCGAGCCCCGGCACCAGCGCCTCGACGAAGGCCGCGACCGCGGCGTCGTCGAGCATGCCGGGGCCGACGACGACCGCGTCGGCCCGCGCGGCCAGCGCCTGCAGCGCGTGGGCCGCATGCGCCGCCGGGCCGCCCGAAGGCGTCTCGGGCCAGCCGACGACGCGCGCCTCGGGCATCGCGATCGCGACGCCGGCCGCCACCGACGACGCGGTCGCGATCGACAGCTTGCCGGCGCCCGCGCGCAGCGCGCCGATCGCCGAGAGCAGCGCCGCGCCGGGCATCTCCACGGAGCCGGCGACGACGAGCACGCGACCGCGCCCCTCCTTGTCGTCGTCCGGACGGGGCATCGGCAGCGGATGGGCCCGCAGCCAGGCGTCGTCGACGCGGACCGGCGCGCCGCTCACGACTTCGGCGCCGCGGGCACGTCGGGCTCGCGCGTGACCGGCTCGCCCGCCTCGCGCAGCGGAGCCGTGAAGTTCGCGCCGACCAGCGCGAGCGCGCCGACGGACGGATCGAGCCGGTACTCGGTGACGCCGCAGTTCGGCACGTCGGCCGCTCGGTCGATCTCGAGGATCTGCCGCTCGTCGAGCTTCTCGAGCAGGTAGCGGAAGCAGTTCACCGTCACCTGGTGCGCGACGACGAGCACGCGCTCGCCGCGGAACTCGAGCTTCAGCGTGTCGACGAGGCTGCGCAGCCGCAGGATCACGTCGCACCAGCTCTCGCCGCCGGGCGGACGGAAGTAGAACTTGCCCACGTGCGTCCGCTGCGTCGACAGCTCCGGGTGGCGCTCGCGGATGCCGTGCGCGGTCAGCCGGTCGAGGATGCCGAACTCCTTCTCGCGCAGCCGCTCGTCGACGTGCACGCCGCAGCTCGGGCGCAGCCCGCCGGCCTCCATCAGCAGCCGCGCGGTCTCGCGGGCGCGCACGTACGGCGAGCACAGCACCGCGGTCGGGCGGTCGGCCTCGGCCGCGGCGCCGAACCACTCGCCGAGCGCGACCGCCTGGCGCTCGCCGAGCGCCGACAGCGGCACGTCGATGTCGCGCGCGGCGAGGTCGATCAGCGCCAGCCCGGCCGCCTCGGCCGCATCGCGCGCCACGTTGCCGGCGCTCTGGCCGTGCCGTGCGATCCACAGCCTCTCGGGCCAGTTCAGGTCGTGCATCCGGCGATGTTCGCCCGGCCCGCCGCCCGCGCGGCAGCGGCGGGCGGCGCGCGCGTCGCGGCCGGCGTGCCGAAGCGGCGCGTAGGAGCGCGCGGCACGCGCCGGCCGAGGTGTACGATCGCCGCGCGGCGCCGCGCCGATCGCGCACGGCGTTCCCCCCTCCCACCGATCGCAGGAGACGACATGATCCACGTGCTGGCGTTCATCACCGCCCATCCCGGCCGGCGCGACGAGGTGCTGCAGGCGTTCCGCGAGAACATGCCCGCGGTGCACGCCGAGGACGGCTGCATCGAGTACCAGCCGGTGGTCGACGTCGAGGGCTTCGCCTCGTGGCCGACGCCCGCGGGCGCGGACACCTTCGTCGTCATCGAGAAGTGGCGCGACGCCGCGGCGCTGAAGGCGCACGCCGCCGCGCCGCACATGGCCGCGTACGCGGCCCGCACGAAGCCGCTGGTCGCGTCGCGGACGATCCACGTGATGGCCCCGGCGGCCTGAGCGCGCGTCGGGGCGCCGCCGGCGGGCCGCGCCGCCGGCCCCGGGCGACGCGCGTCCGGCGCCGGGCGACGCGCGTCCGGCGCCGGGCGCCTCAGCCGCCGCGCGCGTCGACCGGGTCCGGGCGAGTGGCCGCGCCGGCGCGATCCGGCGCCGGCGCCGGGGCTCGCCGCCCCGGACCGAAGCGCCGCTCGACGTGCCGGTGGAACGCGGCGCCGACGATCAGCGACAGCGCCCACGCGAGCGCCAGCCCGGCCGCCGCCCAGCCGGGCCCGCCCGGCGTCCACGCCGCGTACGCGGCCTCGACGACGAGCATCACCGGGTAGTGGACGAGGAACACCGAGAACGACGTGCGGCCGAGCGCGGCGAGCACCGGCGACGCCGGCCGGCGCATCAGCCGCGGGTCGCGGACCGCCAGCGCGAGCAGCACCGCGGTGACGGCCGCCACCGCGATCCGGGAGCGCCAGTCGAACGCGAGCGCCGCGGCGGCGAGCGCCGCGAGCGCCGCGGTCGCGGCGAGCGGACGGCGCGAGCCGCCGGCCCACGCGGCGAGCGCGCCCAGGCCGTAGGCGCCGAGGAAGTAGGGGGCCCACGGATCCCAGTCGGGCAGCCGGTTGAAGACGAACAGCGACGCGACCGTGCCCGCCGCGACCAGCGCCGGCGCGGCGCCCGGCACGCCGGCGCGCGCGGCGATCGCGACGATCGCCACCGTGACCGCGTGCAGCTGCAGGTCGATCGCCACGTACCACGCGCCCGCGGTCACCGAGCCCGTGCCGAGCACGTCCTGCAGCATCGCGGCGTTCGCGAGCCACTGCAGGGGCGCGGGGGCCTCGGGCGTGGACGGCAGCGCGCCGATCGCCCGGGCGGCGGCCGCCGCGGCGACCGCGAGGGCGAGCGCCGCCCAGTAGGGCGGGGCGAGCCGCAGCACGCGCCGCCCGATCTCGCCGAACGGCGCGAGCCCCGGCGCCGGGACGCCGCCCGGGGCGAGCGCGCGCGCCGTCAGCCAGCCGCCGATCGCGAGGAACACCTGGACCGCGAGCCGTCCGTGCTCGGCGAGGGCCTCGACGAGCGGCTCGGCCCGCGGCCCGAGCGCCTGCGCCATCGGCCCGTAGAACGCGAGGTGGTGCAGCACGATCGCCTGCGAGGCGAGGGCCTTGAGCGCGTCGATCAGCGGCAGGCGGGCGGACACGGGACGGGGCGACGAAGGCGAGGGAGCCGGCGCTCGACCGGCGGCGGGCCGAGTCTAGCGCCCCGGGGCCCGGCGGGCGAGGCACGGGCGCGCCGGCCGGGCGACGCACGGCCCGGCGGCGCGCGACTGTGCGGATGCGCCCGGCTGGTGCACCATTACGCCCTGGCACGAACCACGAGACACGACGAGGAGACATGCAGACGACTCCGGGCGACGCGTTCCGGGCCCCGGCTCGGCCGTCCGCCGGCGGCGCGGCGGGCGGCGGCGACCGGCCGCCGGCCGACCGGCTCGCCCGCCCGACCGCGCCCGACGACGCCCGGTCGCCCGCGCCCGACGACGCCCGGTCGCCGCGCGCGCTGCCGCTCGTCGCGATCCTCGCCGTCGCGGCCGTCGTCCCGACGCCGTGGGTCGTGATCCCGGCGATCGTGGCGGTGGCCGCGCTGCAGCGCGCGGTGTCCGTGATCGTCCACGCCGACCGCCCCGCGCCCGCACGATGACCCTCGCATCCCGCCGTTCGACATCCGGCTGTCACGAAGCCTCGCGACACTGCCCGGCTGCCCCGTTTCCCACGTCCCCGGAGCCACGATGAAGCTCAAGCCACTGCTCGCCGCCGCCGCGTTCGCGGCCGCCTCCCTTCCCGCCCACGCCCAGACCGAGATCCAGTTCTGGCACGCGATGAGCGGCGCCCTCGGCGAATGGGTCAACGGTCTCGCCAAGGACTTCAACGACAGCCAGAAGGCCTACCGCGTCGTGCCGACCTTCAAGGGCTCGTACGACGAGACGCTGACCGGCGCGATCGCCGCGTACCGCGCGGGCAACGCGCCGCACGTGCTGCAGGTCTTCGAGGTCGGCACCGCGACGATGATGGCGAGCAAGGGCGCGATCGTGCCGGTCGGCAAGGTGATGACCGACGCCGGCTACAAGTTCGACCCGAGCGTCTACGTGCCGGCGGTCGCCGGCTACTACACCGCGCCGAACGGGCAGATGCTGAGCTTCCCGCTCAACAGTTCGACGCCGGTGTTCCACTACAACAAGGACGCGTTCAAGGCGGCGGGGCTCGACCCCGAGAACCCGCCCAAGACCTGGCCCGAGGTGGTGCGCGCCGCGGCGTCGCTGAAGGCGTCGGGCCACAAGTGCCCGCTGACCACCAGCTGGATCAGCTGGACCCAGCTCGAGAGCTTCTCGGCCTGGCACAACGTCGAGTTCGCGACCAAGCGCAACGGCTTCAACGGCCTGGACGCGCGCCTCGCGTTCAACTCGCCGCTGCACCAGCGCCACATCGAGAACCTCGCGAACCTGTCGAAGCAGGGCCTGTTCGTCTACAAGGGCCGCGGCAACACCGCCGACGCGGTGTTCGTCTCGGGCGAGTGCGCGATGACCACCGCGACCTCGGCGCTGTACGGCAACATCCGCCGCAACGCGAAGTTCGCCGCCGGCACCTCGACGCTGCCGTACTACCCCGACGTCCAGGGCGCGCCGCAGAACACCGTGATCGGCGGCGCGAGCCTGTGGGTGATGTCCGGCAAGAAGCCCGAGGAGTACAAGGGCGTCGCCGCGTTCTTCGATCACCTGAGCAAGCCCGAGGTCCAGGCGAAGAGCCATCAGCAGACCGGCTACCTGCCGATCACCAACGCGGCGTTCGAGCTGACCGAGAAGTCGGGCTTCTACAAGCAGAACCCGGGCACGGACGTGTCGGTCACCCAGATGATCCGCAAGACGACCGACAAGTCGCGCGGCATCCGGCTCGGCAACTTCGTGCAGATCCGCACGATCATCGACGAGGAGCTCGAGCAGGTCTGGGCCGGCAAGAAGGAGGCGAAGGAGGCGCTCGACGCGGCGGTCAGGCGCGGCAACGAGCAGCTCGAGCGGTTCCAGAAGGCCAACCCGGTCTGATCCCGGCGAGGGACGGTATGATCGCGGCCGCTGCGGCCGCGCTCGGCCGGTCCCGAAGCCCGCGGGCCGTCCACGCGGCGGCCCGCCCGCGAGGTGCTCCTTGGCGATCGAGAAACGCGTCCGATTCAACCACCGCTGGCTGCCGTACGCGCTCGTCGCGCCGCAGATGGCGATCGTCACGGTGTTCTTCTTCTGGCCCGCGGGGCAGGCGCTGTGGCAGAGCACGCTGTCGCAGGACGCGTTCGGCACCTCGGTGACCTTCGTCGGGCTCGAGAACTTCGCGCGGCTGTTCGCCGACGGCTCGTACCTCGCGTCGTTCCGCACCACCGCGGTGTTCTCGGTGCTGGTCGCGGTGATCGGCCTCTCGACCGCGCTGCTGCTCGCGACGATGGCCGACCGCATCGTGCGGGGCTCGGCGTTCTACCGCACGCTGCTCGTGTGGCCCTACGCGGTGGCGCCGGCGGTGGCCGGCGTGCTCTGGCTCTTCATGTTCGCGCCGTCGATCGGCGTCGTCAGCTACGCGCTGCAGGCGGTCGGCGTCGAGTGGAACCACCTGCTCGATGCCGACGACGCGATGGCGCTGATCGTGATGGCCGCGGTCTGGAAGCAGATCTCGTACAACTTCCTGTTCTTCCTCGCCGGGCTGCAGTCGATCCCGAAGAGCCTGATCGAGGCCGCGGCGATCGACGGCGCGAGGCCGTGGCGCCGCTTCTGGACGATCGTCTTCCCGCTGCTGTCGCCCACCACCTTCTTCCTGCTGGTCATCAACATCGTCTACGCCTTCTTCGACACCTTCGCGATCGTCGACGCCTCGACGCAGGGCGGGCCGGGCAAGGACACCGCGATCCTCGTCTACAAGGTCTACTACGACGGCTTCAAGGCGCTCGACCTCGGCGGCTCGGCCGCCCAGAGCGTGGTGCTGATGGTGATCGTGATCGCGCTCACCGCGGTCCAGTTCCGCTACGTCGAACGCAAGGTCCAGTACTGAGATGGTCGAACGCCGCCCCGGACTCGATGCGATCGCGCACCTGGTGCTCGCGATCGGCATCGCGGTCGTCGCCTTCCCGCTGTACCTGACCTTCGTCGCCTCGACGCAGACCGCCGAGCAGATCGTGCAGAACCGGCCGATGTCGCTGCTGCCGGGCACGAACCTCCTCGAGTCGTACCGGATCGCGCTGTTCGGCGGCCAGACCACCTACGGCAGCCGGATCGCGCCGGTCGCGCCGATGCTGCAGGTGAGCCTGATCAGCGCGCTGGTCATCGCGATCGGCAAGATCGCGATCTCGCTGCTGTCGGCGTTCGCGTTCGTCTACTTCCGCTTCCCGGGCCGCTCGCTGTGCTTCTGGATGGTGTTCGTCACGCTGATGCTGCCGGTCGAGGTGCGGATCGGCCCGACCTACGAGGTGGTGTCCGACCTCGGGATGCTGAACAGCTACGCCGGCCTCACCGTGCCGCTGATCGCGTCGGCGACCGCGACCTTCCTGTTCCGGCAGTTCTTCCTCACGGTGCCCGACGAGCTGGTCGAGGCCGCGCGGATCGACGGCGCCGGGCCGATCCGCTTCTTCCGCGACGTGCTGGTGCCGCTGTCGGCCACCAGCATCGCCGCGCTGTTCGTGATCCAGTTCATCTACGGCTGGAACCAGTACCTGTGGCCGCTGCTGGTCACCACCGACGAGACCCGGTATCCGATCGTGATGGGCATCAAGAGGATGATCTCGGGCGGGGACGCCGCCACCGAGTGGAACGTGGTGATGGCGACCGCGATGCTCGCGATGCTGCCGCCCGCGCTGGTGGTGCTCGGCATGCAGAAGTGGTTCGTCAAGGGCCTCGTGGACGCGGAGAAGTGACATGGCGGCGCTCTCGATCCGCGACGTGATCAAGACCTACGGCAGCGGCGCGCGCTCGGTGCGCGCCATCCACGGCGTCTCGGCCGAGATCGCCGACGGCGAGTTCATCGTGATCGTCGGGCCGTCCGGCTGCGGCAAGAGCACGCTGCTGCGGATGGTGGCCGGCCTCGAGGAGATCTCCGGCGGCGAGATCGCGATCGGCGGGCGCGTGGTCAACGACGTCGAGCCCTCGGGGCGCGACATCGCGATGGTCTTCCAGAACTACGCGCTCTATCCGCACATGAGCGTGTTCGACAACATGGCCTACGGGCTGAAGATCGCGAAGGTGCCGCGCGCCGAGATCGAGACGCGCGTCGAGCGCGCCGCCGCGATCCTCGAGCTGCAGCCCTTCCTCGCGCGCAAGCCGCGCGAGCTGTCGGGCGGCCAGCGCCAGCGCGTCGCGATGGGCCGGGCGATCGTCCGCCAGCCCGCGGTGTTCCTGTTCGACGAGCCGCTCTCCAACCTCGACGCGAAGCTGCGCGCGCAGACCCGGATCGAGATCCGCAAGCTGCACGCCGAGCTCGCCACCACCTCGCTCTTCGTCACGCACGACCAGGTCGAGGCGATGACGCTCGCGCAGCGGATGATCGTGATGAACAAGGGCCGGGTCGAGCAGATCGGCACGCCCGAGGCGGTCTACGACCGGCCCGAGACCACCTTCGTCGCCAGCTTCATCGGCGCGCCGCCGATGAACCTCGCGACCGGCCGCACCGAGGGCGGGCGCTTCGCGATCGGCGGCACGTCGATCGCGCTGGCCGCGCCCGCGCCGCGCGACGGCGAGCTGGTGCTCGGCGTGCGGCCCGAGCACGCGAGGCTCGGCGCGGACGGCTGGCCGATGCGCGTCGAGCTCGTCGAGATGCTCGGCGCCGAGCGGCTGGTGCACGGCGCGATCGGCACGCAGCCCTTCACCGTGCGCATCGACGCGACCGAGGCCGCTCCGGCCGCCGGCGAGACGGTGGGCGTCTCGGTGCCGGCCGCGCGGCTCCACTGGTTCGACCCCGCGACCTCCCGCCGTGTCGACTGACGCGGTCGCCGACGACGCGCCGCTCGAGCCGCTCGAGGCGGAGGTGCTGCCGCGCGGGCTGCGCTCGCGCTTCGTCGACGGCGTCAACGGGCTGCGCATGCACGTGCTCGAGGCCGGCCACGAGCCGCCCGAGCGGCCGCTGCTGCTGCTGCTGCACGGCTTTCCCGAGCTCGCGTACAGCTGGCGCTCGGTGATGCCCGCGCTCGCCGACGCGGGCTGGCACGTGGTCGCGCCCGACCAGCGCGGCTACGGGCGCACGACCGGATGGATCGGCCGGCGCTACGACGACGACATCGCGCCGTTCCGGCCGCTCAACCTCGTGCGCGACGCGCTCGGGCTGGTCGCCGCGCTCGGCCGTCGCCGCGTCGACGCGGTGGTCGGCCACGACTTCGGCTCGCCGATCGCCGCCTGGTGCGCGCTGGTGCGCCCCGACGTGTTCCCCGCGGTCGCGCTGATGAGCGCGCCGTTCGGCGGGCCGCCCGCGCTGCCCCCGCTCGGCGTCGACGCCGCCGCCCCGGCCGCGGGCGCCGCGACGCGCTCGGCCTCCGCCGCGATCGCCGGGCTCGCGGGGCTGTCGCGCCCGCGCAAGCACTACCAGTGGTACTACTCGACGCCCGAGGCCGATCGCGACATGCTCGACGCGCCCCAGGGGCTGCACGCGTTCCTGCGCGCCTACTACCACCACAAGAGCGCCGACTGGCCCGGCAACGCGCCGCATCCGCTGCCCGACTGGAGCGCCGAGTCGCTCGCGACGCTGCCCGACTACTACGTGATGGACGAGGCGCTCGACATGCCCGCGACCGTCGCGCCGCACATGCCGACGCCCGAGCGGGTCGCGGCCTGCCGATGGCTGCCCGACGACGCGCTGTCGGTCTACGCGGCCGAGTTCGCGCGCACCGGCTTCCAGGGCGGGCTGCAGTGGTACCGGTGCGCGACCGGCGGGCGCTTCCTCGCCGAGCACCAGCTGTTCGCCGGCCGCCGGATCGACGTGCCGTCGCTCTTCGTCGCGGGGGCGGCCGACTGGGGCGTGCACCAGAAGCCGGGCGAGTTCGAGGCGATGCAGGCCGCGGCGTGCACCGACCTGCGCGGCGTGCACCTGCTCGAGGGCGCGGGCCACTGGGTCCAGCAGGAACGGCCCGAGGCCGTGGCGGCGCTGCTCGTCGACTTCGTGCGCGACGCCCGCCGCGGGCCCGGCCGCTCGCGCGTCAGGAGCCCCGCCGGGCGCGCTGCGCGAGCGCGGCGCTGACCAGCTCGTCGATCACCTCGCCCTGGCTCGCCAGCTCGCCGAGCGCCTTCAGGCGCGTCAGGCCCTCGCGGGTCGTCGCCTTCACCAGCACGTTGATGTAGACGCGGCGCGGCGGACGGCCGCGGCGGGCGGGAGCCGCCTTCGCGGCGACCCCGACGGCATTCCGGGAAACCGGTTTCGCCGGTGCTGCGGGCGCCTTGGACGCTTCCTGTCGCTTGACCATCGATGATCCCGGGAGAGCCGGCCGACAGGTTAGCACCCGACGTGGCCGTCGGGCGCGCCCGTTCCGTCGATCGCGCGCTCGGCCGCCCGGGCAGCGCGGCGCGCCGGCGAGGCGCTCGGCGTGGAAGCGCCCCATCGAGGGCGCGGCGAGCCAGGCGTCGACGAGCGCGCGCGGCACGTCGCACCAGGCGAGCCAGCGGCCCCGGACCTCGGCGAGCGCGATCGCGTCGCCGGCGTGGTGGCACACGCGGGTGACGACCGCGCTGCGGGCGATCGACGTGCAGTCGAAGCCCGCGAGCGAGGTCGGGCCCCGGTCCTCGACGACGACGACCTCCGCGGCCGGCACGTCGGCCGCCGCGGGGCCGCGCAGGCCGAACACGAGCAGCATCAGCGACGCGAGCAGGGCCGACACGTCCGGGGCTCCCGAAGAGGCCCCGAGCATGCCACGGCCCCGCGCGCGATCAGAACTGCGACTGGAAGCCCGCGGTGACCTGCCAGTTCGGCGAGTCCGGTCCGCGGCCGCGCGCCAGGCCGAGCGCGAGCGTCGTGCCCCGCGTGAACGCCTGGCGGATGCCGACCTCGTAGACCGTCTGCATCGAGGTCGCGCCGAGCCGGCCGTGACCGCGCACCAGGTCGGCGACGATCACCGTCGAGTCCGACAGCGGCGTGCTGTAGCCGAGGATGAAGCGGCTCGTGTCGTCGCGCTCGCCGGCGCGCGGGTCGTCGTTGCGGCGCCAGATCGCGTTGCCGTGGATCTGGTGCGTGCCGGGCCGCGCGCCGAGCGTCTTCGTCGCGACCAGCCGCAGCGTCGTGTCGGTGCCCTCGGCGTCCTTGCCGGTCGGCAGCTCGATGCCGAAGCCGCCCGCGAGCGCCGGCAGCACGCCGCCCTCGTTGGTGAACTTGTAGAGGAGGTCGCCGCGCAGGTTGCCGCTGTTCGTGCGATCGCTCGAGCCGACGACCAGCGGCACGCCGATCGTCGCCTGCAGCCGCGGCAGCAGGCCGATCTGGAAGCGCGGCTCGACGAGGAAGCGGTTGTCGCTGTCGCGCTCGCGCACCATCCGGATCGGCAGCTGGAGCTCGCGCACGCCCTGCGGCGTGACCTCGGCGTCCTCGACCTCGGTGGGCAGCTGAGGCTCGAGGTTCATCAGCGTGGCCGCCGTCGACGGGACCTGCGCGAGCGCGACGGTCGGGCCGAACGCGAGGGCCGCGAGCCAGGCGACGGACGACGCGCCGCGCCTCGGTGAAGGCTGGGACATGGGTGACGCTCCTGTATCGAGAGGATGGATGCCGCGATTCTGCGCAGTCGTCCGCTGCCACGGTTGACCGAGCCCGCCTGCTCGCTTCGCCCGAGAAAGCGCCGTCGCTCCTGCCCCGCTCGACGCGGCGATGCGCGCGCGCGACGCTGTGCGTCGGCGAGCCGCGGACCCGCGGCGCCGACGACGGAGGGCCGATGGACGAATCGATCGTGCGCGCGGTGGACGAGCGCCGGCTGCTCGAGCTGGGCTACGGCGGGTTCTCGCGCGTGGTCGAGCCGCACGCGTACGGCGTCGATCGACGGGGCGACGAGGTGCTGCTGTGCTGGCAGGTCTCGGGCGGCAGCGGCAGCGGCGAGCGCACCGGCTGGAAGCTGCTGAAGCTGCGCGAGGCCGCGTCGGTCACCGCGCTGCGCACCGACTTCGTCGTGCGCGAGGGCTTCGCCGCCGATCCGCCGCGCGCGATCGCGCGGCTCTACGCGCGGGTGCCGGCCGCGGCCGCGGGGACTTGACCTTCCGGCCGCGGGAAGGTCGAGGATCGACGCTCCCGGCTCGCCCGCCGGCCGGATCGGCCGTGCCGGCGGCGGGGAGAAGGCCCCGGTTCCGGGTTCGGCCCCTCCTATAATCCGCTCGTGCGCACCCTGCTGACGTTCCTGCTCGCGCTGCTGCTCCCGATCCAGTGGTCGGTCGCCGCGATCGCCGCGCCCTGCGCGCGCGACGTCGTCGCGCCGGCGGCCGGCGCGCCGGAGCGGGCGCACCGGGCCGCCGACGGGCGCGACGCGCGGCACGTTCAGGCCGGGTTCCGGGCCGTGCACAGCGGCGAGGCGCACGTTCCGGGGCAGGGCGCGCCGGACCGCGCGGCGCGGCCCGCGCACGCGCACGCCGAGCATCCTGCTCACGGCCTTCGGCACGCGGACGCCGCGCACCACGCGCATCAGGGGCACCACGCGCACCTAGGGCAGCACGTGCACCACGCCGATCGGGCGAACCCCGCGCACGCCGTCCCGCACGCCGACGCCCCGCCCGCGTCGTCGCCCGACGCCGGCCCCGCGGGC
>DASPJX010000358.1:0-3265 GCA_035628395.1 Burkholderiaceae bacterium
GAGCCGATCGTCGCCGGGGCGATCCGATCATCGCTCGGGCGATCCGAATCGTCCCTCGGGCGATCCGATCGTCCGGCCGACGGAGCGAGCCTGTCGTGCCTCGGGCGCTCCGATCGTCCGGCAGTCGGTCACCGGCACCGCGCCGCACCGCGCGGTCGGCGCCCGTCCGACGCCTCGCGCACCGATCGCCCCGGTCTCGACACGAGGCGGCGATCGGAGCGGCGACGCCGCTTGACGCCGCCGACGGGCGAGGCGTAAGTTACCCGAGAGTCGAACGATCGACGGACCAGTCGACACCAGTGCGCGGAACCGGGCGACGCTGGTCACGCAGGAGACGCCAGCGGTGAACGACATCAGCGACGCGGCCACGGCCGTCGAGTCGGGCTCGGGCTTCGAATTCGTGACGCCCGAGCACCGGATGATCCGGGACGCCGCGTCGCGCCTCGGCCGCGAGGTGCTCGCACCGACCGCCACCGAGCGCGACCGCGGCGCGCTCTGGCCGCACCGGGAGCTGCGCGAGCTCGCGCGGGGCGGCTTCATGGGCATGCTGGTGCCCGAGGAGTACGGCGGCAGCGCGGCCGGGTTCACCGGCTACTGCATCGCGCTCGAGACGATCTCGGGCGCCGACTGCGGCGTGGGCACGATCTTCCACGTGCACAACGTCTTCCACTACACGCTCGCGCGTCACGGCACGCCCGAGCAGAAGCGCAGGTACCTGCCCCCCGGCGCGAGCGGCGAGAGGATCGGCGCCTGGCTGCTGACCGAGCCGCACATGGGCTCCGACACCGCCAGCATGAAGACGACCGCCCGACGCGAGGGCGACGTCTACGTGATCGACGGCACCAAGCAGTTCATCTCGAACGGCGGCGAGGCGGGGACGGCGGTCGTCATGGCCGTCACCGACCCGGCGGCCGGTCGCCGCGGCGTCACCGCCTTCATCCTGGACACGTCCACGCCCGGGTACGTCGTCACGCGCAACGAGCACAAGATGGGGCAGCGCACCGCGCACACCGCCCAGATCCGGCTCGACGGGGTGCGGGTGCCCGCGGAGAACGTGCTCGGCGAGCTGGGCGGCGGCTACCGGATCGCGATGTCGGGCCTCGCCGACGGCCGCATCGCCGTCGCCGCGCAGGCGGTCGGGGTCGCGCAGGCCGCGCTCGACGCCGCGGTCCGTTACGCCAAGGAGCGCGAGGCCTACGGCAAGCCGATCTTCGAGCTCCAGGCGGTGTCGTTCCGGCTCGCCGAGATGGCCACCCGGGTCGCGGTCGCACGGCAGTACTACCTGTACGCGGCCCGGCTGCTGGAGGCGGGCCTGCCCTGCGCGAAGGAGGCGGCGACGGCCAAGCTCTTCGCGACCGACATGGCCGAGGGCGTGTGCTCCGACGCGCTCCAGACCTTCGGCGGCTACGGATACCTCGAGGACTTCCCCGTCGAGCGGTACTGCCGGGACGTGCGCGTGTGCCGCATCTACGAGGGCACGAGCGACATCCAGAAGCTGATCATCTCGCGCAACCTGTGAACGGCCCCCGATCCGACGAGCGCGGAGGTCGGGCTTGAGCCCGGCGCGCAAGAGCCCGAGCCGCGCGACGCCCGTCCGCGAGCGGGACGCGTCCGTCCCCTCGTCGATCGGCAAGAAGCCCGCGCGCAAGGCGAGGACCGACGGCGCGCGCCGGCCGGGGACGGCGGGGGGCCGCGCGGCGCCCGCTCCGCGCGACGCCGCCGACCCCGGCGCGTCGCGGACCCGACGCCGGCGCGGCGACGCGTGGACCAACGTCGTCGCGAGCCAGGACGAGCAGTACCAGCTCAAGCGCAACGCGCTGCTGCGCGAGGCGGCGCGGGCGTTCAACAAGCGCGGCTTCCACAACACCTCGCTCGACGACGTCGCGGCGGTGCTCGGCGTGACGAAGGCCGCCCTCTACTACTACGTGCGCAACAAGCAGGAGATCCTGTACGAGTGCCACATGATGGCCTACGACCTGGGCGATCAGGCGCTCGCTCACGCGCGCGAGCACGGCCGCGACGGGCTGCAGCGCGCCGGGCTCGTCGCGCGCCGGTTCGTCGAGCTGTTCAGCGGCGAGATGGGACGCTTCGCGGTGCTGTCCGAGCACGATTCGCTCGACCCCGAGCAGCGCGCCGCCGTGCTCGCGCGGCGCGACGCGTTCGATCGCGCGCTGCGGGGCTTCGTCGAGGAAGGCATCGCCGACGGCAGCATCCGGCCGCTGGACGCCAAGCTCGCGGTGCTGACGTTCATGGGGGCCGTCAACTGGATGGGGACCCGCTGGTTCAGGCCCGACGGACCGTTGAGCGCGAGCGAGCTGGCGGCCGGCATCGAGGACCTCTTCGTCGCCGCGATCCGCTCGCGGCCCGCGCCGCGGAGACGAAGCGGAGGGGCCGGATGATCCGGCGGCGTCGGAGTCGGTGCGGCGCGCGACGGGCCGGGCGGCGGTGACGGGACGACGAGGGAGCGGGCTTCGCGGGCGCGACGAGCGCCGCAGGGGCCGCCCCGGGGAGGAGACGACGATGGGATTCGTTCGGCAGGCGAGGAGCAGCTGATGTCCGCACTGGCACGGCACGACGCGACGCCGTCGCCCCGGGGGGCGCCGCATCCGCGGGGCGAGGACGTGATCGTCGCCGACGGCATCCGGATGAGCTTCGGCGGCGTCGTCGCGCTGAACGACGTCACCGTCTCGGTGCGCGACGACGAGCTGCTCGCGGTGATCGGTCCGAACGGCGCGGGCAAGACCTCGCTGATGAACTGCCTCAGCGGGTTCTACCGGCCCCAGCAGGGCACGATCCGGTTCCTGGGGCGCGACGTCTCGTCGATGCCGGTGCACGAGATCGCCCGCGCGGGCCTCGCGCGCACCTTCCAGGGCACGCACATCTTCTCCGGCATGACGGTCGTCGAGAACCTGATGGTCGGCCGGCACCTGCACATGCGCAGCTCGGTCGCGCAGTCGTTCCTGTACTTCCCGTGGACGCGGCGCGAGGAGGTCCGGCACCGGGAGTTCGTCGAGGAGATCATCGAGTTCCTCGAGATCGAGACGATCCGCCACAAGCCCGTCGGCAGCCTCGGCTACGGCCTGCGCAAGCGCGTCGACCTCGGCCGCGCGCTCGCGCAGGAGCCCCGCGTGCTGCTGATGGACGAGCCGATGGCCGGCATGAACGCCGAGGAGAAGGAGGACCTGGCGCGCTTCATCCTCGACGTGCGCGAGGCCAAGCGGCTGCCGATCGTGCTGGTGGAGCACGACATGGGCGTGGTGATGGA
>DASPJX010000359.1:0-9665 GCA_035628395.1 Burkholderiaceae bacterium
GCGCGTCCGGGCCTGCCGGAGGCGAACCGGTCCGCCGCGCCGCGTCGCCGTCATCCGCCCCGCCGCGCGAGCCGGCGCAGCGTCGTCCGGCACTCCGCGACGCCGCGCGGCGCGACCCGATGGCGGACGGCGGTGCGGCGCGCGATCCCGCCGGCCGGCCGCCGAGGCCACGCCCGCCGGCGGACGGGAATCGGGACGCACCCGCGCGGGGGGCACGGCCTCCGGCGTTCGGATCGCCGTCCCGAACCGGTCCGCAGACCGGATGGAAGCCGCCGACCCGGTCGGGGCCGCCGACCCGGTCGGGGCCGCCGTCGAGGTCGGTGCCGTACGCCGGGTCCGGGCCCCCGTCGAAGCCGGGGCCGGCCCCGAGGTCCGGACCGCCGTCGGGCTCGCGTGCACCGTCCGGTTCGGGATCCGAGGGCAGGGGGGCCACGTCGACGAGCCTCGCGCCCTCGTCGCGACCGGCGCCCTCGTCGCGACCGGCGCCCTCGTCGCGACCGGCACCCTCGTCGCGAACGACACCGTCGGCCCGAAAGACACCATCGGCGCGAGCGATACCGTCGGCCCGAACGGCACCGTTCGGTCGACCCGCACCGTCCGGTCGACCCGCGCCGTCGGGCCGACCCGCGCCGTCGGGCCGACCGGCACCGTCGACGCGAACGGCTCCGGCTTCGCGAACCACCGCGTCGCCGCGACCCGCCCCGTCGCCGCGACCCGCGCCGTCGCCGCGTCCGACGGCTTCGGACGCCGCGCCGCCGTCGCGACCCGTCGCGCCGTCGCCGGGCGAGAGCGTCCCCGCGCCCGACCCCGCGCAGGCGAATCCGCCCGAGACCCCGTCCGCAACCCCGCCGACGTCCTCCTCCCCCGACGAGCCGCGGCTGTCGAAGCGTCTCGGCGAGCTCGGGCTGTGCTCGCGCCGCGAGGCCGACGACTGGATCGCGAACGGCTGGGTCCGCGTCGACGGCCGGGTCGTCGACACGCTCGGCGTGCGCGTGTCGCGCGATGCGACGATCGAGATCGACCCCGAGGCCACGCGGCTGCAGGACGAGCGCGTGACGATCCTGCTGCACAAGCCGATCGGCTACGTGTCGGCGCAGGCCGAGGACGGACATCCGCCCGCGGTCTCGCTGATCACGCCGCAGAACCGCTGGGCCGAGGATCCGTCGCCGCTCCGCTTCCGGCCCGGGCACCTGCGCGGCCTCGCGCCGGCGGGCCGGCTCGACATCGACTCGACCGGGCTGCTGGTGTTCACGCAGGACGGTCGCGTCGCCCGCCGGCTGATCGGCGACGACTCGCCCGTCGAGAAGGAGTACCTGGTGCGCGTCGAGGGCACGCTGTCCGACGAGGGCCTCGAGCGGCTGCGCCACGGGCTCGAGCTCGACGGCGTGAAGCTCCGGCCGGCGCGCGTGTCGTGGCAGAACGAGGACCAGCTGCGGGTCGTGCTGCGCGAGGGCCGCAAGCGCCAGATCCGACGGATGTGCGAGCTCGTCGGACTGAAGGTCGTGGGCCTGAAGCGCGTGCGCAGCGGCGGCGTGCCGCTCGGCAAGCTGCCGCCCGGGCAGTGGCGCTACCTGCGCCGCGACGAGACCTTCTGAGCGCGATGGACGTGCCCGACCCCGCCGCGGCGCCCCGCGTGCGCTGGACCGAGGACGGCGTCGAGCGCGACGCCGCATGGCGCTCCGAGCGCGGCGCGCCGCCGCCCGCGCGGCTCGTCGTCGTCGACGACGCGCTGCGCGCGGACGACGCGTACGGGCTCGCCGGCCAGGGCGTCGCGCTGCTGTGGCGCGGCGACTACCACAACGCCCGGCAGATGCTGAACGCGCTCGCGCATCGCGTCGACCGGCCGCGGCGACCGGGCCGCGCGACCGCGCCCGCGGCGCCGATCGACGCGTTCAACCGCGAGCGCCAGGCGCGCTCGCAGCGCGCGCGCACGCTCGGCATGCTGCTCGTGCCGCTCGAGGCCGACCACTCGATCCCGCTGCGCCGCGCGCCCGACCTGCGCGTCGCCTGCACCGAGGCCTGGGGCCCCGGGCGCGAGGCCTCGCTGGTGTCGCTGCGCGAGCTGCTCGGCGTGGTCGGGGCGCACGAGTGGCGCGTGCGCGGCATCCCGCTCGCGGCGCTCGGCGGCGCGCGGATCCATCCGTGGTACGGCGTGTTCGCGCCCACGCGTGCCGAGTACGTCGACCTGGTCGCGCGCGCGCCGCTGCCGGCGGCCTGCACGGCCGGCGGCGTCGCGTTCGACGTCGGCACCGGCACCGGCGTGCTCGCGGCGGTGCTCGCGCGCCGCGGCGTCGCCCGGGTGACGGCGACCGACGCGTCGCCCCGCGCGCTGGCCTGCGCGCGCGAGAACGTCGAGCGGCTGGGGCTCGCGGCGCGCGTGGACGTCGTCGGCGTGCCCGAGGACGATCCGTTCCCGGCGGGTCGCGCCGCGCTCGTCGTCTGCAACCCGCCGTGGCTGCCGGCGCGGCCCGCCTCGCCGCTCGAGCACGCGGTCTACGACCCGGACGGCCGGATGCTGCGCACCGTGCTGCGGGGGCTCGCGCCGCGGCTGGCGCCCGGCGGCGAAGGCTGGCTCGTGATGTCGGACCTCGCCGAGCGGCTCGGGCTGCGCGCCGCGGGCGACCTCGCCGCGGCCTTCGCCGACGCGGGGCTCGTCGTGCTCGGCCGGCTCGACGCGCGGGCCGCGCATCCGAAGGCGGGCGACCGGGCCGACCCGCTGCACGCCGCGCGGGCGGGCGAGACGATCACGCTGTGGCGGCTCGGCGCCGCCTGACCCGCCGCCCCGCGGCGCGCGCCGTGTCCGCCGCGGACCCACCGCCACCGAGACCGAGATGGACCCCCGCATCGACGCGCGACTGACCGAGCTGGAGATCAAGGCGAGCCTCGCCGAGGACACGATCGACCGGCTGAACGAGGTCGTCGCGAGCCAGCAGCAGCGCATCGACGCGCTCGCGCGCGAGCTCGCCCGGCTCGCGCGCCGGCTGCGGGACGCCGACGAGCCCGGCGCGCGCGACGCGGGCGACGAGGTGCCTCCGCACTGGTGAGCACTGGTGAGCCGGGCGCACGCCGCGCTCGCGCGGCGTGCGCCCGCGGCCGGAACGGACGGGCCCGCGGTCCCGGCCGCGCCCGCGGCGGTGCAACTGCGGAGGCCGCCGCGGCGGGGCTCCCGGACCGCGACCGCGCCGGGCCGGTCCGCGGTGGGCCCGACCGCCGGTCCGGCCCGCCGATCGCGCACGGGCGTCCTTCGATCGCGCCCGGGCGTCCTTACAACGTCGTGTAGGGATCTCCGGTCCGAGCCGCAGCTCGCTGCGCTGCAACGTCGCGCCGCGCTGCGGGTACGTATCCTGTGGAGGGAGCCCCCAAGGGAGGTTCCGACAATGATGACGACGGGCGAGACGCCCTACATTCTTCTCGTGGACGACGAGCAGGAGATCGCCGAGGTGTTCTCGCTGATCCTCGAGTCGGAGGGCTACCGGGTCGTGCAGGCTCACGACGGCGCGGACGCGCTGCGGGTGCTCGAGTCCACCGAGGGCTCGCCGGCCCTGATCCTCACCGACCTGATGATGCCGAGGATGAGCGGGTTCGAGCTGTGCCACAAGCTCGCGCGGATGCCGGACTACGCGACGATCCCGGTGGTGGTGGTCTCGTCGGTCGCCGACCTCGACGATCTCCCCCGCGACGGCGGCGTGAAGGTGGCGTTCCCGAAGCCGCCGACGATGGACCAGCTGCTGCGCTGCGTCGAGACCTGGGGCGGGGCGGCCCGGCGCGGCGCCGGATCGGCGAGGACCGGCACGCACTGAGGCGCACGGCCGCGGCGGGGCCGCGGGGCGGGGCGGGCCCGCGGAACGCCGGGTTCCCGCGCCGGCCGGCCGCGTCGCGGCGGAACCGTTACCATCGGCGGACCCGCCTCCATCGGACCGCCATGTACGTCCCGACCCACTTCGCGATGACCGATCGCGACGCGATGCACCGCGTGATCCGCGAGCATCCGCTCGGCATGCTCGTCGTGCAGGGCCCCGAGGGGCTCGACGCGAACCACCTGCCGCTCGAGCTCGACGCGAGCGTCGGCCCGTGGGGCCGCCTGGTGGGGCACGTCGCCCGCGCCAACCCGGTCTGGCACGAGGTGCCGTCGGGCGCCGAGGTGCTGGTGGTGTTCCGCGGGCCGGCCGGCTACGTGTCGCCCAACTGGTATCCGAGCAAGCACGAGACGCATCGCCAGGTGCCGACCTGGAACTACGAGGTCGTGCACGCGCACGGCACCTTCGTCGCGCACGACGACCCGCGCCACGTGCGCGGCGTCGTCGCGCGGCTGACGCGCACCCACGAGGCGTCCGAGCCCCGGCCCTGGCGGATGGGCGACGCGCCGCCCGACTACCTCGACGCGATGGTCGGCGCGATCGTCGGCATCGAGATCGACATCGTCCGCCTGGTCGGCAAGTCGAAGCTGAGCCAGAACAAGGCGGCCCGCGACCGCGCGGGCGCGATCGACGCGCTGCGCGAGCGCGAGCGCACCGAGCTCGCCGACGCGATGCGGCGCGCCGCGCCCGACGACGGGACGGCTCAGCCCGCCGCCGGCGGCGGCACCGTCCAGCGGTAGATCGGCCGGTCCCGCACGGTCTGCACCCGCTCGGGCGGCCAGTCGCCCATGTCGAAGCCGTGCGAGACGATCCGCGTGCCGGGGGCGAGCGCGAGCAGCGTCGGGCGCAGCCGCAGGTTGAGCCGCGGCAGCAGGTACAGCGTGACCACGGTCGCCGGGGACAGGTCCTGCTCGAACAGGTCGCCGGCGACGAAGCGCACGCGGTCGTCGACGCGCGCCCGCGCCGCCGCGCGGCGCGCCTCGGCCACCCGCGCGGGGTCGATCTCGACGCCGACCGCGCGCGCGCCGTGGCGCCGCGCCGCGAGGATCGCGATCCGGCCGTCGCCCGAGCCGAGGTCGTAGACGACGTCGCGCGGACCGACGCCGGCGAGCTTCAGCATCGCGAGCGCGACCGGCTCGGGCGTGGGCACGTAGCCGACGTCGGGCGCCTGCGCGCGCGCCGCGCGCGCCGCGCCGAGGGCCGCCGGCAGCGCGGCGGTACCCAGGATTAGCGAACGGCGGGCTCGGTCCATCTCGGTCTCCGGCGGGGCTCGTCGGCATCGTAGTCGAGACCGGCCCCGGGCCGCGGGGCACGGGACTTGCACGGGCACGCGGACCGCGACTCCGGGCATCCGATGGCTTCCGACCGTTCCGCCGCGTTCCGACCCAAGTGGGACGCCGTCGTCCTCGTCTGCCGCGCCTGCCGCAAGCGGCGCGACGTCCCGGCCGCGCTCGCGGGCAAGGCCGTCGCGCGCACGCTGCGCGAGGCGCTGCGCGACCTGCGGCCGCGGCCGCGGATCGTGCTGTCGAGCTGCCTCGGGGTCTGCCCGAAGAAGGCGCTCGCGCTCGCGGCGATCGGTGCCGCGGGCACGCCGCTCGTCGTGTCGGTGACCGACGAGGCGGGCGTCGACGCGGCCGCCGCGCTGCTCGGCGAGGCGATCCGGCCGGCGCGCTGAGCGCGTGCGCCCGTCGCGACGGCGGCCCGGCCGGCGACGTGCACCGGGCGGGCCGCGTTCGCCCGGGCAGGGCGCCTGGACGGCGCCCGCCGCTCAGGCGACGTCGAAGCGGTCCAGGTCCATCACCTTGCTCCAGGCCGCGACGAAGTCCTGCACGAACCGCTTCTTCGCGTCCCGGGACGCGTAGACCTCGGCCAGCGCGCGCAGCTGCGAGTTGGAGCCGAACACCAGGTCGACGACGGTCGCGGTCCACCGCAGCTCGCCGCTGCGGCGGTCGCGCCCCTCGAGCACGCCCTCGTCCGTCGCCGACGCCCGCCAGGCCGTGCGCATGTCCAGCAGGTTGACGAAGAAGTCGTTGCCGAGCGTGCCCGGCCGGTCGGTGAACACGCCGTGGCTCGACGAGGCGAAGTTCGCGCCGAGCACCCGAAGCCCGCCCACCAGCACCGTCATCTCCGGCGCCGACAGCGTCAGCCGCTGCGCCCGGTCGACCAGCAGCTCGGCGGCCGAGCCCTCGAGACCCTCGCGCAGGTAGTTGCGGAAGCCGTCGGCCGCGGGCTCGAGCGGCGCGAACGAGCGCACGTCGGTCTGCGCCTGCGACGCGTCGGTGCGGCCCGGCGTGAACGGCACCTTCACCTCGACGTCGGCCTTCGCGGCCGCCGCCTCGACGGCCGCGCAGCCGCCCAGCACGATCAGGTCGGCGAGCGAGACCGCCTTGCCGTCCGACCGCCGGGCGTTGAAGTCCTCGCGGATCGCCTCCAGCCGCGCCAGCACCTCGGCGAGCCGGGCCGGCTCGTTGACCTCCCAGTCCTTCTGGGGCGCGAGGCGGATGCGCGCGCCGTTGGCCCCGCCGCGCTTGTCGCCGCCGCGGAACGTCGAGGCCGACGCCCAGGCGGTCGAGACGAGCTGCGCGATCGACAGCCCGCTCGACAGCAGCGCGGTCTTCAGCTCCGCGACGTCCCGGTCGTCGATCGGCGGATGGTCGGCCGCAGGCACCGGGTCCTGCCACACCAGCACCTCCTGCGGCACGAGCTTGCCGAGGTAGCGGGCGCGCGGACCCATGTCGCGGTGCGTCAGCTTGAACCACGCGCGGGCGAACGCGTCGGCGAACCGCTCCGGGTTCTCGAGGAAGCCGCGCGAGATCCTCTCGTAGGCCGGATCGAAGCGCAGCGCGAGATCGGCGGTCGACATCATCGGCGCGTGGCGCTTCGACGGATCGTGGGCGTCGACCACGGTGCCGGCGCCGGCGCCGTCCTTCGGCGTCCACTGGTGGGCGCCGGCCGGGCTCTTCACGAGCTCCCATTCGTAGCCGAACAACGTCTCGAAGTAGCCGTTGTCCCAGCGGGTGGGGTTCGGCTTCCAGGCGCCCTCGAGGCCGCTGGTGATGGTGTGCGCGCCCTTGCCGCTGCCGAACGAGCTGGTCCAGCCGAAGCCCTGCTCGACGATCGTCGCGCCCTCCGGCTCGGGACCGACGTGCGCCGGGTCGCCCGCGCCGTGGGCCTTGCCGAACGTGTGGCCGCCGGCGATCAGTGCCACCGTCTCCTCGTCGTCCATCGCCATGCGGGCGAAGGTCTCGCGGATGTCGTGGGCCGAGGCGACCGGATCGGGGTGGCCGTTCGGGCCTTCCGGATTCACGTAGATCAGGCCCATCTGCACCGCGGCGAGCGGACCCGCGAGCTCGCGCTCCTTGCCGTAACGCTCGTCGGCGAGCCACTCGCCTTCCGGGCCCCAGTAGATGTCGTCCTCGGGCTCCCAAGTGTCGACGCGACCGCCGCCGAAGCCGAACGTCCTGAAGCCCATCGACTCGAGCGCGACGTTGCCGGCCAGGATCATCAGGTCGGCCCACGAGATCGACTGGCCGTACTTCTGCTTGATCGGCCACAGCAGCCGGCGCGCCTTGTCGAGGTTGCCGTTGTCGGGCCAGCTGTTGAGCGGCGCGAAGCGCTGCTGCCCGCCGCCGGCGCCGCCGCGGCCGTCGGCGATGCGGTACGTGCCGGCCGCGTGCCAGGCCATGCGCACGAAGAACGGGCCGTAGTGGCCGTAGTCGGCCGGCCACCAGTCCTGCGAGTCGGTCATCAGCGCGTGCAGGTCGGCCACCACCGCGTCGAGGTCGAGCCGCCCGAAGGCCTGCGCGTAGTCGAACGCCTCGCCCAGCGGATTCGCCCGCGCCGAGTGCCGATGCAGGACCTGAAGGTCCAGGTGGTTCGGCCACCAGTCCGCGTTCCGGGTGCCCCGGGCGGGAACGGGATGCGCGGCCCGGCGGGACGGGTCCGAGAACGGGCAGCTCGCTTGGTTCGACATGGGTGCTTTCCTTTGTTCGCTGGGATCGCCGGCCTCGGCCGTGAAGCGACGGCGCGACGGCGACGCTGCGCAGCGTAGCGAGCCGGCCGAGATCGGCCCAATGGGAAGTTCTCATCCGGTCGATCGGAGTTTCCGATGAAAGGCCGAGCGATCGATCCGGACCCACGGCGCGGCCGTCATGCCGTCATGCCGTCATGCCGTCATGCCGTCATGCCGTCACGCCGTCACGCCGTCACGCGGTCACGCCGTTGGGCCGTCGCGCCGTCCGGTCGTCGCGCCGTCCGGCCGTCCGGCCTGTCCGCCCTCCGCCCGTCCGGGCGGGCGCGCGACGCTCCGGGCCCGCATCCTGCGACGCCTTTCACCGAATCCTCCGAGCCGCGTACCGGTGCAGACCCAGAACGACGACGACTACGTTCTCGTGATCGAGGACGATCCTCACACCAGCGCCGCCTACCGCGCGATCCTGGAGGCGGAGGGCTATCGGGTCGTGCGCGCGCGCGGCGGCTTCGAGGCGCTGTGCCGGCTCGAGGCCGGGCCGGGGGCGCCGCGCCTGATCGTGCTCGACCTCGACATGCCGGGCATCGACGGGCTGGAGTTCCATCGGCAGAAGCGCAAGCGGCCCGCCCACGCGGCGGTGCCGGTGATCGTCGTGTCCGGCTCCGACCGGGCGGCGACGCATCCGGACGGCGACGACGTGAAGGCGCGGATGGCGAAGCCGCTCGACGTGCCGAGCTTCCTCGCCGAGGTCGCCGTCTGGGCGCGCGCGCCGGGCTGACCGGCGAGGCTCGGCCGCGGCCGGCCGCGGCGCCTTCGACGGCTCGTCAGCGGCACGCGCGCCGCGGGCCCCGGTCGACGTGCAGGTGGTCGGCGTGCGCCGCGTCGTGCTCGGGGCCGAGCACCACGTCGAACCAGCGGCAGGCGCCGCGGTGCAGCTCGCGCAGGAACGCGGCCGCCGCGCCGTCGCCGTGCCAGTCGCGCGCGACCGTCACGCGCCGGCCGTCGTCGAGCACGACCGCCGCGAGGTCGAGCGCGTTCGCGCTGGCGTGCCGGCTGCGCAGGCCGGCGGCACCGCGCACGTCGCGGCACGCGTAGCTGCCGTAGTGCTCGATCGCCACGGGGCGCCGCCCCAGGTGGCGCTCGGCCGCGGGCCACAGCACGTGCGTCTCCCACATCGCGAGCGAGACCGCGGCCGGGCACGACAGCGCGAAGGGGCGTCCGACCCGCACGCGCATCGCGTCGATGCGCAGCGCGTCGACGAGCTCGCAGCCGTCGGCGCCGCGTCGCTCGGGCAGCGCCGCGACGCGCCACGGCAGCGGCGCGAGCGCGGCCCGGCAGGCCTGCGGGTCGTCGGAGAGCCGCGCGAGCTTCCAGCGCGTGGTCCAGCCGGGCGGCTCCTCGATCGACAGCGGGGCCCAGGGGTCGTGGCGCTCGGGCAGGCGCCATCGGCCGTCGTGCCAGGTCGCGACGGCCGCGCCCAGCACCAGCGCGATCGCGGCCAGGACGGCGCCGGCGCGACTCATCGCCCGCACGCCGACCGCGCGGGCCTCGGAGGGGCGCCGGACCGGCGAACGGCGGTGAGGTCTACAGGGCAGGCGGCGAACCGTACCGCGGGACGCGCCTCACGGCGAGCGGCGAACCGTACCGCGGGACGTGCCGCACGGCGCACGGCGGGACGCGCCGGGTGGCGAGCGACGGAGCCGGCCGCGCGGCGGACGGCAGGACGGGCCTCGGGACGAGGGGGAGCGACGGCGGGAGCGGGTTCGATCATGACGGCAAGAAGGACGACGGAACCGCGCCCGTCCGACGGCGACGCTGCAGGCACGCCGCGCGCCCGC
>DASPJX010000360.1:0-8381 GCA_035628395.1 Burkholderiaceae bacterium
GAGACGCTCGACCGGCGCGGGCGGCTCGCCAACGAGATCATCAAGGGCGTGATCTTCCCGCAGTTCCTGATCCTGCCGATCGCGGTCACGCTGGTGTGGTTCGGGCTGTCGCGCGGGCTGTCGCCGCTGAAGGCGCTGCAGCAGCGGATCCGCGACCGCTCGCCCGACGACCTGTCGCCGATCGACGCGCGCGGCGTGCCCGACGAGATCGCGCCGCTGCTCGACTCCTTCAACGACCTGCTCGAGCGGCTCGCCGAGAACGTCAGCGCGCAGAAGCGCTTCATCGCCGACGCCGCGCACCAGATGAAGACGCCGCTCGCCGGGCTGCGCACGCAGACCGAGCTCGCGCTGCGCGAGGCCGATCCGGTCGAGCTGCGCCGCACGCTCGAGCAGATCGCCCAGGGCTCGCAGCGAGCCGCGCACCTGATCAGCCAGCTGCTGTCGCTCGCCCGGATGGAGAACCTGCGCGACGTCGCCGCGCTCGAGCCGCTCGATCTCGCCGCGTTCGCGCGCGAGGTCGTCGCCGACTGGGTGCCGGTCGCGATCGAGCGCGGCATCGACCTGGGCTTCGAGGTCGAGCGCGCGCAGCACGACGCGATCGGCATCGTCCGCGAGGCCGGCGTCACCGCCGCCGGCCATCCGCTGCTGCTGCGCGAGATGACGAACAACCTGATCGACAACGCGCTGCGCTACACGCCGCGCGGCGGCAGCGTGACGGTGCGCGTCGTCGGCGACGGCCGGCTCGTGCACCTCGAGGTCGAGGACAGCGGCCCGGGCGTGCCGGAGGCCGAGCGCGAGCTGGTGTTCGAGCGCTTCTACCGGGTGCTCGGCACCGGCGTCGACGGCAGCGGCCTGGGGCTGCCGATCGTGCGCGAGATCGCCGACCAGCACGGCGCGAGCGTCGGCGTCGAGGACGCCCGCCCCGGCGAGAGCCCGCCGGGCGCACGCTTCGTCGTCAGCTTCGCGTTCGCCGCGCCGCGCCCGGCCGTGTTTTGACTCGGCCGGGGGGCGGCGGTATCATTCGTCCCCTTCGGCGAATTAGCTCAGTCGGTTAGAGCGACGGAATCATAATCCGCAGGTCCGGGGTTCGAGTCCCTGATTCGCCACCAGTCAACTCGACGGCCTGCGCGCTTCGGCACGCAGGCCGTTGTTCATTCGTGGCGGCCGGTCGCAGTGTCGGCGGCCGCCTCGATGCCCCGGCTCTCCGCCGTCTTCCCGACACGCGTAGCGCGAGTCGGCGCAGCCCTACCCGCCGGAGCACCGCGCCCACGCGGAATCGTTACCGGCGTTGCGCCGGCCTCTCGGTCGCCGGCACCCGGATCGCGATCACGTCACGCATATTCCGAGCGTAGGCGCGGCACCGCGGCGCCCGTACGCGCGCGGGGTGCACGGGCCGTCACTGTCGGCTGCGCGGCAGCCGGACGATGAACTCGCTGCCCTTGCCGAGGCCGTCGCTGTTGGCCTGCACCGTCCCGCCGTGCAGCGTCACGAGCTCCTTGACCAGCGACAGCCCGATCCCCAGGCCCTCGGCCGCTGCGGGCGACTGCACCTGCGCGAACAGCTCGAAGATGTGCGACAGCATCCCGGGCGGGATGCCCAGGCCCTTGTCCTCCACGCGCACGACCGCCTCGCCGTCCTCGATCGTCGCCTTCAGCCAGATCGAGCCGCCGTCGGGGGTGTACTTCACCGCGTTCGTCAGCAGGTTCACGAACACCTGCTGCAGCCGCAGCGCGTCGCCGTCGAGGTGAATCGGCCCCGACGGCAGCAGTACCTCGAGCCGGTGCCGGTGCTGGTCGACCAGCGGCTGCACGGTCTCGACCGCTTCCGACAGGACGTCCTGCAGCACGAGCGGCTCGACGCGCAGCCGCACCTTGCCGGAGCTGGCGCGCGTCGCGTCCAGCAGATCGTTCACCAGCCGGCCGATCGCGTCGACCTGCCGCTCGATGAGCCGCACCGACTGCTCGACCGGCGCGCCGCGGCGCAGCAGGTGCGCGGCGTTCATCAGCGGCGCGAGCGGGCTGCGCAGCTCGTGCGCGAGCGTCGCGATCATCAGGTTCTTCTGCTCGTCGAGCCGCACGAACTCGTCGATGCGGTTCCTGAACGACTCCTGCTGCTGCTTCCAGTCGCTGCGGTTCTGCAGGATCTTGCCGTAGCCGATCACCTGCCCGGCCTCGTCGCGCAGCGAGTACGCGAGCCCGAGCGCCCAGAACCGCGAGCCGTCGGGCCGCTTCGTCCAGCGGTCGTCCTCGGCGCTGCCGTGGCTGCGGGCGACCGCGAGCTCGTGCCCCGGGATGCCCTTCTCGACGTCCTCGGCGACGAACAGGTCGGCGTTCGCGAGCCCGACGAGCGCGTCCGCCGGGCGACCGAAGATGCGCTCGGCTCCGACGCTCGCCCAGACGATGCGCTCGTCGGTGCCGAAGAGCAGCAGCGCGTGGTCGAAGGACTGATCGAGCAGGGCGGTGAGCAGGCGCTCGACCTGCGGTGTGACTGACGGGGCCATCGGTTCCCTCGCGTCGGGGCGGATGACCCGTTGAACCGGACGAGTATGCGCCGATCCGCGGGGCGCGTATCGCCACGGTCGCGGCGGCGTCCGCCGTCGGCCGGGCCGGCCCGATGGCCATCATCGCGTCGCGGGTCGGTCGGTACGCCTTCTTCCGGATTCGCGAGCGGCCGCAGCCCGACCCTCGGAGGATCGCTCCGGGACGACGGCTCCGTCGAGGCACGGCTGCTCGAGGCACCGCGCCCGCCGACCGACCGCTTCACCGACGAACCGGTCACCCGTCGTCTTGGGCGAATGCAGCGCTCTCCTCGCCCGGACTTGCCCGGGGCGCCGTGCGGTGGCCCTATGGCGGACAGCTCGGTCGGCTCGCGCGACCCGGTCTGGGCTCCCCCCGCTGCCGGCCTGCGCCTGCCGCGGCAGTCGCACCGTGAAGGTCGTGCCGTCGCCGTCGGTCGACTCGACTTCGATCGAGCCGCCGTGAACGAGTGCGATCCGGCGGGCGATGTACGGACCCGGCCCCAGCCCCGACGAGCCATGGTGCGGCTCGTCGTTCCGGACCGCCGCCCGCCCGGATCGGCTGGAACAGCATGCGCTCGGCGTCGGGCTCGACGGCCGGCCCGTCGTCGTGCACCTTCATCACCACTTCGTCGGCGTCGCCGGCCACCGTGAACAGCACCGGCTCGCCGCGGTCGCTGTGCTCGATGGCATCGGCATGCGGCGCCTACGGATGCGTGGCAGTCGTGCGGGGCAACCACATGACGAACGTGGAGCCCTCGCCGAGCCCGGCGCTGTGCGCCGACACGCGGCCGCCGTGCAGCTCGGCGAGTCGCTTGACCAGCGCCAGCCCGATACCGAGGCCGCCCCGGGAACGGGCGATCGCCGCGTCGACCTGGCTGAACATCTCGAAGAGCCGCGGCATGTGCTCCGGTGCGATGCCGATACCGGTGTCCTCCACCTCGATCGTCACCGACTCGTCGGTCTCCGCGACTCGGACCGTGATCCGCCCTCCCGGATCGGTGTACTTGCTCGCATTGGTCAGCACGTTCTCGACGATCTGCGAGAGGCGCACGGGATCGGCGGACAACCGGACCGGCTCGCCGGGCATCTCGAACGCGATGCTCTGGGCGCGTTCGTCCAGCGTCGAGGCGAGCCCGTCCACGACTCCATAGACGAGGTGCTGGACCATGACCGGCTCCGGCCGCAGCTCGATCAGCCCGCGCGACACGCGCGACACCTCCAGGAGATCGTCGACGAGTCGCGTGAGATGACGGATCTGTCGGGCGCTCATGTCGAGTGCTCGTCGGCCGGGCTCGCCCAGCGGCTCGCGCTCGAGCACGCGGATCGCGTTGCGGATCGGCGCGAGCGGGTTCCGCAGCTCGTGCGCGAGCATCGCCAGGAAATCGTCCTTGCGCCGGTCGGCTTCCTTCAGCGCCTCCAGGAGCCGTCCCTGCTCCGTCACGTCCCAGATCACGCCGAACGCACGGGCCGCCCGCCGGGTGCCGTCGGCCTGATCCTCGAACTGGACGTAGCCCCCGGAGTCCAGCCAGCGCACCGTGCCGTCGGAGCGGACGACGCGGTAGTTCGCCCGCATCAGCCCGTCGCCGGCGGGATCGAACGCCGGCTCGGTGCCCGCACGAACCGCGGGCAGATCGTCCGGATGGATCTTCTCGAAGAGGCGGTCGACGTGCACCGTGGCGTCACAGAGCTCGAATATCTCGAGCATCGGGTTCGGCACCGTGACCAGGTTCGTCGTCAGGTCCCACTCGAACCGTCCGGCCATCACGTTCTCGGCGATCAGCCGGAAGCTGGCCTCGCTCTCGCGCAGTTCCGAGAGCGCACGGTGCTGGTCGGTGACGTCGTGGCCCACGACGAAGATGCCGTCGACCTTGCCGTCGCTACCTCGCAGCGGCTGGTAGACGAAGTCGACGTACACCGACTCGGCAGGAGCCCCGCGCGGCCGCTCCACCTGCAACAGCGCCCCCCGACCGACGTAGGGTTCCCCGCTCGAGTACACGCGGTCGAGCAGTGCGGTATACCCCTGCGCGTCGGCCTCGGGGATCGCCTCGCCGACGGTCATGCCGCGCAGCTCGCGGTAGCCGACGAGTGCGCTGTACGCCTCGTTGTAGCTGGCGATCCGATGCTCGGGCCCCCGCAACTCCGCCATGAAGCTCGGCGCCTGGTCGAACAGCCGCTTCAGGCGTCCCACCTCGTCGGACACGGCGCGCTCGGCGCGGACGAGGCGCGTCGTCTCGGTGACGATCACGAGCACGCCCCCCACGCCGTTGGGGGCGGACTCGTCATCGATGGGGCTGTAGCTGTACGTCCAGTACCCGTCGTCGCGCATGCCGTGGCGCGTGATCGGCACCAGACGGTGCTCGTACCAGATCGGCTTCCCACCCGCCTTCACCGCCGCGAGGTCCGGGCCGATGTCGTCCCAGATCTCGTTCCATGCCAGCCGGCCCGGAGCCCCCAGGATCGCCGGATGCGTCTCGGGGCCCATGGAGCGCGAGTAGGCGTCGTTGTAGAAGCAGAAGTGCTCCGCCCCCCAGAACACGAAGATCGGATGCTCGGTGGTCAGCATCACCCGCAAGGCGGTGCGCAGCCCCTGGGGCCAGCCCGCCGGCGGACCCAGCGGATGCAGCGGCCAGTCGAAGTCGCGGATGAGCGACCCCATCGTGCCGCCGCCCGAGATGAACGATAGCTCGTGGGCCATGCCCATTCAGCTTCGAGCCGCTTGAATCGGATGCATCGGGTCGCCTCCAGGACAGAGCGCAACGGCGGGGTGCACGTGTCGAATCGCCCGGGACGACGGCCGGGCCGAGACGTACCGAGGCACGGTCCGCACGTGGCGGGCGAGCGGCCGGAGCGCCGTGCGGGCACGCGGCCCCATCGTCCCGTCGGATGCGCGGGCCTGCCGGGATCTTGAGGCCTGGATTCGAGTCGCGCCAGATGTCCCTACGACGGCGTGGTTCATCAGGATGCCCTTCCCTGCACCTCCCCCGCAGCGAGCCCCCGGCGAGTCTGCAAGGTGCCGTGCTGGGGGTGTGTCGTCGGCACCGTTCGCTGGCGCACTCGGCGATTCGCACTCGTGATCGCGCCGCGCGCAGGACTCGAGCCGCGGTCGTCGCCGACCGAGTGGCCGCGCCGCCAGGGGTGGGGATGCCGCGCGCGGTCGATTCGCGAGCGAGCGCATCCGAGCGCGCCGCAGGGCGGCGGCAAGGCGAGTTCCTGATCGACGGAGGGACGGTGCCGACCGCCCGAGGCCGGGTCGCGGCGCCGGCGCCGGACGACGCCCGCCCCGGGTCGTCCGACTCCTGCCCGCGACGGGCCCGCCGAACGCCCCTACCGCAGCATCGGCTCCAGCCCCGGGTCGCCTTTCCGCATCGCCCCCCGGTACGCCGGCCTCGCGCCCACCCGCTGCAGGTACGCCAGGATGCCCGCCCAGGGTCCGAGATCGAGCGGCGCGAAGATCCGCATCGTGGTGAGGCTGAACACCGTCATGACGTCGGCCGCCGTGAACTCCGTCCCGGCCAGCCAGTCGTTGTCCTTCAGCCGATCGTCCAGCCCCCGCAGCGCCCGGTCGAGCCGCTCGCGGCTCGTGGCGGCCGCGGGGTGCGCCTCGGACCAGAGACCCAGGCGGTTCAGGATCATGCACCGCCCCATCAGCGGCTGCAGCGTCGCGTTGGCGAAGTGGAACCAGAACAGGTAGTCCGGATAGGCCGGGTGATCGGGCGCGAGGGCGAGCCGGCCGCCGCCGTGCCGGTGGATCACGTACTCGACGATGGCACCCGATTCGCTCATCGTGATCCCGCCGTCCTGCACGACGGGCCCGGTGCCCATCGGCGTCAGCGCGCACAGGGCCGGCGGCGCGAGCCGGGTGTCCGGCAGGCGCTCGTGCACGACGAGCCGATACGGGATGGCGAGCTCCTCGCACAGCCAGACGATGCGCTCGGACTGCGAGGTGGTGAGGTGATGGACGGTGAGCACGGCGTTCACTCGACGAGGATGCCGGCGGCCTTGACCACCTGCCCGTAGCGCGTCAGGTCGCGGCGCATCTCGTCCCGGAACTGCTCGGCGGTGCCCGGCGTCGGTTCGATGCCCAGCGTGCGCAGCCTCTCCCGCGCCGCCGGATCGGCGAGCACGGCGTTCAGCTCCGCGTTCAGGCGCGCCGCGATCGCCGCGGGCAGCCCGGCCGGCGCGAGCAGGCCGACCCACGAGTTCACGACGAAGTCCGGCACGCCCGCCTCGGCGAACGTCGGCACGTCCGGCAGCGACGCGGAGCGCTGCGCGCTCGAGACCGCCAGCGCCCGCAGCTTGCCGCTCTTCACGAACCCGTGCGCGCCCGCCACCGCGGTGTAGACGAGCGGGATCTGGTTGCCCAGCACGTCGGCCATCGCCTGGCCTCCGCCCTTGTAGGGCACGTGGGTCAGGTTCGCGCCGGTGCGCTGCTTGAGCAGCTCGCCCGCGATGTGCGGCGTGCCGCCGGTGCCCGACGTGCCGTACGCGAGGCCGCCCCGCTCCTTCGACACCGCGATCACGTCGGCCACCGACCGCACCGGTGCGTCCGGATGCGCGACCAGCACCAGCGTGGCGTCGCCGATCTTCCCGATCGGTGAGAAGTCGCGCAGCGTATCGAACGGCAGCTTCGAGAACACGTGCGGGTTGATCACCATGGTGCCGTCGAACGCGAGCACCAGCGTGTAGCCGTCGGCCGGCGCGCCCTTGACCTGCGCGGTGCCGATGTTGCCCGACGCCCCGGGCCGGTTCTCGACGACGACCTGCTGCCCGAGCCGCTGGCCGAGGTACTCGGCGACCAGGCGGCCGCTGGTGTCGGTCACGCCGCCCGGCGTGAAGGGCACGACGAGGCGGATCGGACGGTTCGGCCAGGCGTCCTGGGCCCCCGCGGGCAGCGCCGTCGCGGCCAGCGCGGACGCGATCGCGCCGGCGACGAGGCGCCGACGACCCGGCATGGGGAACGCGTGTCGGGGAAGGGGCTTCATCTGCGGTGTCTCCGGTGGATCGGACGTCGGCTGCGGTCAGGTCTCGGCGTTGCGCCGGTCGAACTCCCAGACCTCCTCGAACCCCATCAGGCGGGTCAGGTCGGCGAAGGGCATCAGCGGCGTCGCGAGCCCCGGCGACGATCCGGCGGCCCGCAGGTGCGCGTAGACCGCCCGCATCGCCTCGGTCGCGGCCAGCAGCGCGGTCACCGGGAAGATCGCCAGCCTGTAGCCGAGCGCCTCGAGCTCCTCGCGCGCGAGCACCGGCGTGCGCCCGCCCTCGACCATGTTGGCCACCAGCGGCAGGTGCGTGCTGCGGCCGATGGCGCGCATCTCCTCGACCGACTCGGGCGACTCGACGAACAGCAGGTCGGCGCCGGCCTTCGCGTAGGCCTCGGCGCGCCGCAGCGCCTCGTCCAGGCCCAGCGACGTGCGCGCGTCGGTCCGCGCGATGATCTTGAAGTCGGCGCTGCCGCGGGCGTCGCACGCGACGCGGATCCGACGGACCATGTCCGACGTGGGCACCACGCGCCGGCCGGGCGTGTGGCCGCACTTCTTTGGGAATTCCTGGTCCTCGAGCTGGATCGCCGCCGCCCCGGCCCGCTCCAGCTCGCGGACGGTGCGCGCCACGTTGAGCGGCCCGCCGAAGCCGGTGTCGGCGTCGACGATCACCGGCACCCGGACGGCGTCGGCGATGCGTTGGGCCTGGGCGACGAGCTCGGTCATCGTCGTCAGGCCCAGGTCCGGTACCCCGAGGCTGGCGTTGGCGATCCCGGCGCCCGTCACGTAGACGGCGCCGAAGCCCGCCCCTTCGATCACCCGCGCGGTGAGGGCGTCCGCCGCCCCGGGCGCGACGAGGATGCCCGACGCGGCCAACCGCGCGC
>DASPJX010000361.1:0-21116 GCA_035628395.1 Burkholderiaceae bacterium
TGCACGCTGAGCCCGTGTGGACTTCGTGGCGCTCGACGACGCGAGCAGACTGGATTCAAGAATGATTTACCAGGGGAGAGAACGATGAAGCGTGTCGCTCGCATGCTGTGCGTCGCGGCGGTGTCAGCCGCCATCGTGGCGCCCGCCTTCGCTCAGGACTCCGAACAGCGCAAGGAGCTGCGACGGGTCGACCTGTCCGGCGCGCCGGGGATGGAGGTCATCCTCTCCATCAGCGAGTACAAGCCCGGCGACGAGTTCCCCGAGCACTTCCATCACGGCGTCGAGGCGGGCTACGTGCTCGAAGGTGGCATGGTGGAGGTGCCCGGGCGCCCTGCGTTCCCGATCCCGACCGGCGCGCCCATCATGAACCTGCGCGACACGCCCCACGCCGGCTTCAGGATCGTCGGCGACAAGACGATCCGGCTGCTGACGGTGCACGTCGTCGACAAGGGCAAGCCGCTCTACGACACCCCCAAGAAGTAACGGCAGGCCGACGGGGCTCGTTCGCCTCGTCGCTACCGCTACGGTCGCCGCGCGTCCCGGTCCTGCCGAGGCGCGAGGCTTCATTCACCCGTGCGACTGGAGGAACCATCATGTCCACGATGAAAGAGACGGCAGAGCGTTTCTTCGATGCCTGCGAGACCGGCAAGGGCTGGGAGGCGTGCAAGGCGTACTGCGAGCCCGAGGCGTGGTTCGAATGCCAGGCGGACGCGCTCGCCGACGTCAGGACGCTTTCTGCATACACCGACTGGATGAAGGGTCTGCTGACTCCGGTGCCGGACGGTCGCTACGAGCTCAAGTCCTTCGCCGTGGACAGCGAGCGCAGCATCGTGATGGCCTTTGCCGTGTTCCACGGTACCCAGTCGGGACCGGGCGGGCCGGTGCCGCCGACCGGCAAGAAGGTCGCCGCGGACTACGTCTACGCGATGCAGTTCAAGGGCGAGCGCATCGCGGGCATGACGAAGATCTGGAACGACGCCCACAGCCTGAAGCAGATGGGCTGGATGTGATCCCCGCCGGCCGCCGTCGATGACGACCTGCCAGGGCGCCGCGTGGTCGGCGCCCTCCGACGGTCCGAGGGACGAGACGCTACCGTTCGAACGAATCGGCCAAGCTGCGATCGGCGGATGCCGACGATCGTCGTCGATGTGCTCGACGAGATGCTCGCGGACCGGCGCCGACGCGGCGGCGGTGCGACGATCGTGATCTCCGATCCGGCGGGCGAGGCGCTGCGTGATGCGATGGCCGGTGCGCCGCTTGGCGCATCGGTGCCCGAACACTCGACGTTGCTGCGCGCGCTTGCAGCGCGCGAGGCCGACATCGAGCTCCGCCGCTTGGTCGCTGCACTCGAGCGGCACGGCGCGGTCGTCGTGCGGTTCCTGAACCCGGTGAGCTACGTCATCCGTCGCTCGACGGATGCTCGGTAATGCGTCGGCACGCTGGTTCGTTCGCTGATCGTGAGGATGGACCCATGCATTTCCTCACCCGAAAGCATTGCATCCAGCTGGACTTCGTCTGGCTTAACCAAAGCCAGGACTTGATTTTCAGTCCGGACCGGCACTAGCCTGAAGCGACACGCGGTCGCACGTGCAGTCGACCTCGGTGAGCAGCGAACAAGATCATGCCGCACCGGCGCGCCGGGGAGACAGCAATGCAGCACAGCGACGTCGTCATCATCGGCGCGGGGATCGCTGGATCGGCGCTGGCGTGGATGCTGGGGCGCCGCGGGATGGCCGTCACGGTACTGGAGCGCGATCTCGAGCCCGTCGATCGCGTCCGCGGCGAGTACATGACCACCTGGGGCGTCGCCGAGGCCGCGAGGCTCGAGCTGTACGACGTGTTCCTGCGGGCCGGCTGGTATCACACCGCGCGCCTGGTGCCGTACGACGAGAACACGCCGCTCGAGCAGGCCGAAGCGGCCGCGTTGAATCTGAGCGCATTGCTGCCGGGCGTGGCCGGACCGATGTGCGGCAGCCATCCGCGACTGTGCCGGGAGCTGGCGGCCGCGGCCGCCGAGCACGGGGCGACCGTGCTGCGTGGCGTGCAGCGCATCGTCGTCGTTCCCGGCGTCGAGCCGCAGGTGCGTTGGGACTGCCGAGGCGTGTCGCAGCAGTGCACGCCCCGACTGGTCGTCGTCGCCGACGGGCGCAACTCCCCGACCCGCCATCAGTTGGGCTTCGAGCTCGAGCAGGACCCCCCGCACAACCTGATCGGGGGCATGCTGGTCTCGGGAGTGCCGGAGTGGCCGGAAGACGCCTATTCCATAGGCACGCAGGGCCAGATGATGTACTACGTGTTCCCGCAGGGCGCAGGCCGACTCCGCCTCTACAGCTGCTGGAATGCGGGACCCAAGCACCGATTCGGCGGAGCCGAGCGTCGCGAGAAGCTCCTCCGGGCTTTCTCCGAGCTCACATGCCTGCGGCACTCGGAGTCGATCGGTCGCGCGACGCCGGAGGGGCCGTTCAACGCCTTCTCCAACGAGGATCACTGGGTGACCGATCCGACGCGTCCGGGCGTCGTCCTGATCGGCGATGCAGCAGGCTTCACCGATCCGATCACCGGTCAGGGCCTGTCGAGTGCGCTGCACGACGTTCGCCTGGTCAGCGACATCGTCGGCGAGGGCGACTGCAGCCGGCACGCCTTCCGGCCCTACGTGGAGCAGCGGACGGAACGCATGCGCAGGCTACGGGTCACGGCGAGACTCGCGGCCACGATGCGGGCGGAATTCGGGCCGGCCGCCGCCGAGCGGCGGGCACGGGTGATGGCACGTACGCGTGCGGGCTGGCCTTCTCCGGTGATGAGCGCCTTCCTCGGACCGGACGAACTGCCTGCCCACTGTTTCGATCCGGCCGCCGTCGAGGCCTTGCTTGCTGCATAGCGGATGGCGTCCGCGACAGGGGCGCTCGACGCATCACGGCGCAACGGTTCCACCGTAGCGACGTGGACGCTGCAAGCGCGCTCCGAGAAATTTTTCGGGTAAGAACGTAGAGGGGTGGCGATGCCAGCTTCCGGAAACGTCCCCGCCCTCGAGGGGGTCGAACTCAGGACGGTCGCGGCCAACGGCATCCGCCTTCGGTATGCCGACGCCGGGAACGGCCCGGCGGTTCTGTTCTGCCATGGCTTTCCCGAGAGCTGGTATTCCTGGCGCCACCAGATCCGGGCGCTGTCTCAGGCCGGTTTTCGGTGCGTCGCCCCCGACATGCGGGGCTACGGCGGGTCGGAGAGTCCCGAGGACATCGAGCGGTTCACGATGTTGGATCTGGTCGGGGACATGGTGGCGTTGCTGCGCGAACTGGACGTACCGAAGGCCGTGGTCGTCGGCCACGACTGGGGGGCCATCGTCGCTTGGCACTGCGCGCTGCTTCGACCTGACCTCTTTCACGCCGTGGTCGGGATGAGCGTGCCGTTCAACCCGCGCGGCAGCGTCGATTTCCTGTCCGCGCTGCGCAGCGCCGGCATCGGCACCTTCTACCGCCAGTATTTTCAGGAACCGGGCGTCGCCGAAGCGGAGCTCGAGCGCGACGTCCGTGCGTCGCTGCGACGGATCTACTTCACTGCCAGCGGCGACAACACGACCGGGCTTGGTTGCTTCGGCGAATTGCCGCCCGGCAAGGGTCTTCTGGACAGCTCCGTCGATCCGGAGGTGTTGCCGGACTGGCTGAGCGAGGCGGATCTCGACTGGTTCGCGTCGGAATTCTCGCGTACCGGCTTTCGAGGCGGCCTGAACTGGTACCGCAACTTCACCCGAAACTGGTACCTGATGGCCCCTTGGTACGGCCAGGTGATCCGTCAGCCTTCCTTGTTCATCGCTGGCCAGCGCGACGACGTCCTGCGCTTTCCCGGTGCCATGAAGCGCGTCGAATCGTTTCCGACGCTCCTGCCCGGCATCAGGGGCTGCCATCTCCTCGAGGGCACGGGACACTGGGTCCAGCAGGAGCGGCCGGACGACGTGAACCGCCTGCTGCTCCAGTTTCTGGGTTCGTTGGACACGCCGTCCTGAATGCGACGCCCAGGGATCGGGGCTGCTACGGACCGTCAACTGCTACCCGTCGGACAACTCGTCTGCGAGGTCGCGCTGCTCCCGTGGCAACTGCGAGACTTCCCGCAGCAGCGCCTGCCTACCAGGCTGACTACCGTTTCGCCGCGATCGCGCCGTCCCTTCCGCTGTGCCTGGCCTCGTGCTCCGACCCCACGGCTTCCGGCGATGTCTCGACGTACAGCCCGCCGGCGTCGCCGGGCTTGGCGTCACGAATCCCGGTATCGGACGGCGGCCTGGTCGGGGCGACTCTCCGGCGGTGTGCCGACTCGACCCGATGTCGCCTCCGGCGCCGATTCGCAGGTCGATGGACGTCGTTGCCTCCAACCGGACGAGCAGACAGGAAAAAACCCGCCCTCGGGCGGGTTTCTTCGGTTGCGTCGAACGGCCGTGGATGCCGTCGGACTGGGTGGCCGGCGTCTACCGAACAGGGACCGGCGAGCCGCATGCAGACTGGATTGGGTCGACGGAGGCCGAAGGGGTTGCCCCCAAAGTTGCCCCACGAGCCGAGCCTCGCCTCCCGGATGATGTCGACCAGGCACGTCCGGTCTGTCGTGCGGCCCGACGGTTCGGTAGCGAGAGCGCCGTCACGCTCGATCGAACCGACCGGCACTGCCAGATCGAAGTGCCAGTTCGGCGAGTCGCTGGCTGCCGGATGCATCTGCAGCGCGGCGAATCGCGGCCATGCAGCCGGCATGGCCCGCGGTGTACCCGACCTCATGATTCGCACAGGCGCTCGCCCAGCGTGTCATGCGAGACTGTTCCAAGCGATGTAGCAGCCGTCAGTTCGCTGCATCCGGGTACGCGCCTTGCCGTGTGCACTGCACGAAATACCGCTGCATCGTCAGGGACCCCAGGGAGTATTCCCTCGGGCGAGCGTGCCGCATCGTCCTCAAGACATGGAACATAGACACCTGGTGATCCTGCGGGCCGGGCGCAACTCCCTTCATCCGACATGGCTGGACGCCAGTCGCCCTCGGAACTGGGCGCTGTACGTATGCCCCTACCAGCCGCTGCAGCTGCCGACCGACAGCGTTGCCGGAGTGACGGTTGGCGACGTGATTCCCGGCCCCAAGTGGAGCGGGCTGCGCACGTTGCTCGAGAGCTGGTCGGGATGGCGCGGGTACGACTACGTGTGGTTGCCCGACGACGACGTGTTCGCCCCGCAAAGCAGCATCGACCGGATGTTCGAGCTGGCCCGTGCGCTGTCGCTCGATCTGTGCGCCCCGGCCTTGCACGAGGCGTCGTACTACGCGCACTACTCGACGATGCGCAACCGCCGCTGCATCGCCCGGCTCACCGGATTCGTCGAGATAATGCTGCCGTGCTTCAGTCGCGGCGCGCTCGAAAAGCTGCTGCCCACGTTGGCGTCGACCAGCACGGGATGGGGCTGGGGGCTCGATTCCCTCTGGCCGAAGATGCTGGAGTACCGGAACCTCGGCGTCATCGACGACACGCCCGTCCTGCATACCCGTCCGGTCGGCGGATTCCGCGATGCCGAGCTCGGGCGTCGGGTGCTCGATGAATCCGACCGGATCATGGCGGACAACGACTGCCGGCAGGTGCACACCACCTTCGCTGCGATCGGTACGGATCTGCAACCGCTCGCGCTCTCGCCCGAGGCGCTCGCGGCACGGCTCGTGGACGGTTGGCGTTACCTCATCGACGCGAACCCGAGCGTTCTGCCCTGGATCGTCGAGGCGCAGCGGCCAGCGGCCGGATGGGGCGCCTATCCGGTGGCAGGCACGCCCGCTGGCGGCACGCGGCACCTGCCATGAACGAATCGGCCCTATCGGAGGCGTCGCGACACGTATCGATCCTCGACGACGTGGCCGGCGCCGCGGCAAGCCACCCCCTGTCGTACGAGACGCTCGATCGGTTACCCGCCGGTGTGAACCGTCCGCCGTTCGACCCGGCCCGGCTACGCCTGGGTATCGTTCATCTCGGCTGCGGCGCGTTCCATCGGGCTCACCAGGCCGTCATGACGCAACGGGCGATCGCGTCGGAGCTCCGATCGCAGGGCGCGGCGGCTGCAGGGACGTTGGATTGGGGCATCGCCGCAGCGAGCCTGCGTACGCCGAGCATCCTGCAATCGCTGAAACGCCAGGATGGCCTGTACAGCGTGCTCGAGCGCGGGCCGCGATCCACGCGAGTGGAGGTGGTCGGCACGTTGCGAAGGCTGCTCTTCGCGCCCGCCGAGCCGGCGGCGCTGCGTGACCTGCTCGCCGATCCGGCGATCCGCATGGTGACGCTCACCGTCACGCAGGCAGGCTATTGCATCGATGCCTCGACCGGCCGGCTCGATCAGCACCATCCGGACATCGTGTCCGATCTGCGGTCGTCGGGCACGTCGACAGCGATCGGGCTCGTCGTGCACGGACTCGGCGTACGGCACGCGGCCGGTGTGCCACCGCCGGTCGTTCTCTCCTGTGACAACCTCCCCGGAAACGGCCGGCTGCTCAGGCAGGCGTGCATCGATTTCGCGGCACTGAAAGACGATCGGCTCGCGGGGTGGATCGAGCGCCACGTCCAGTTCCCGAACTCGGTCGTCGACCGCATCGTGCCGGCCACGATGCTGGACGACCAGTACGATGCCTCGGCCGCGCTCGGGCTCGACGATGCGGTGCCGGTGGTCGCCGAGCCGTTTCTCCAGTGGGTCATCGAGCGGTTCGACGGTCCTCGTCCGAAGTGGGAAGCGGCCGGTGCCGAGTTCGTCTCGGACGTGGCGCCCTGGGAGGCCTCGAAGCTGCGGCTTCTCAACGGCGGTCACCTGGCGATCGCGTATCTCGGCATTCTGGCGGGCCATGGGACGGTCGCCGACGCGGTCGGCGATCCGCTCTTCGCCGACTTCGCGCTGCGCTTCATGCTCGACGAGCAGCGTCCGACACTGCCGCCCAGCGGACACGACATCGACGCGTATGCCCACCAGCTGCTCGAACGCTGGCGCAACACGGGAATCCAGCACCGGCTCGACAGGATCGGGCGGGACGGTTCGGGCAAGGTTCCCGACCGCCTGCTCGCGTCGCTGCGCGACAACCTGCGTGCGGGCCGGCCGGCACCGTGCACGGTGCTCGCCGTGGCGGCATGGATTCGCTGCGTCATCCGCCGCGGACCCGCCGGGCGGGGGGCGCCGCTGATCGACACCCGGTCGGAACGACTGCGCCGGCTCGCGCGCAAGTCCGGCGGCCACCCGGGGCGCCTCATCGACGGACTGCTCGATCTGCAGGACGTGTTCAGCGACGACCTGCGCCGTGACGTCGGGTTTCGGACCGCGCTCCTTCGGGCGATCGAGACGCTGGATGGCAGCGGCGCGAACGGCGCCACCGCGCAGGCGCTCGCCGAGGTGCCGCGTTGACCGGTTCCCCGTCGCGCGGGGCCTCGGACACGACGCCGCCCGAGTGGGCCGGCGAGATCCGGGCCGTCGTCTTCGACATGGACGGCCTGCTGCTGGATACCGAGCGGCTGGCGATGCGCGGGCTGCACCGTGCCGGGGCGGATGTCGGCATCGACGTGCCGATGGACCTGTGTCACCTGATGATCGGCGTGCCGGTCGACGCCTGCCGTGCGTTGCTCGTGGAGCGGTTCGGCGCAGGGGTCCCCGCGGACGCCTTTTTCGAGGCGTCGTCGCGCCAGCTGGAGGCGCAGGTCGAGGCCGGCCTGCTGCAGCTCAAACCGGGGGTGGATGCACTGCTCGAACGCCTGGACAAGGCGGGGCTGCCGTACGCAGTGGCGACTTCGTCGGCCCGTGCCAAGGCATTGCGCCATCTGCATGCCACCGGCATCGCGGCCCGCTTCCGGGCCATCGTGAGCCGCGACGACGTCGCTCGCGGCAAGCCGCATCCGGACGTGTTCCTGCGCGCCGCAGCCGCGCTGGGCACGGAGCCCCGCCACTGCCTGGCCCTCGAGGATTCGTACAACGGGGTGCGGGCCGCTCACGCTGCCGGCATGCACGTGGTCATGGTCCCGGACCTGCTGACGCCGACCGACGAGATGCATCGCCTGTGCCATGTCGTCGTCCGCACCCTGGACGACGTGGCGGCCTGGTTTCCTGAGCACTGATCTACGCCCGTCCGAGGCTGCACGTCGACGTGCGCCGGTGATCACGGGGCGTCGCGCGATGCCGCGCTCGGCCTTGGCGTCCGCCGGCGCTCACGCGCGCCCCCAGGCGTCGGTCGCATCCGCCGCTCCGAAAGACGTCCGAACGTGAAGAGGCCGCCGAGCGCGCCGCCGATCGACGACAGCTGGTTGACCGTTCTCAGCGCCTCGAGCCCGAACTCCTGGATCACCACGCGCTCGCTGATCTCGTCGCCTTCCCGGATGCGAGACAGCGCGTGCATCACGTACAGGCCCAGCAGGGCCGACAGCGCGAACAGGAACTCCCAGTGTGCGAAGGCGAGGACCGACACCTCACCGACACGATACGGCGACTCCCAGCGAGCCACGACCGACAGCCGGCTCTCGGTGAACCAACGGGCGATGGCGCCGCCCAGCAGCGGTGCGACGCCGCCGGCGACCGCGGACGCCAGACCGACCGCGGCGAGGTACGGCGTACCCTGGCCGCGCGGCGCGAGCTTGAGCCCGAGGTTGCCGGTGGCCAGGCCGATCCCACCGCTGGCTGCGCCCATCAACACGTGCACCAGGTAGAGCAGTGGCAGCTGCAGTCCGTACGTCTCGCCGCTGCGGGCGAACACGAGCCCCAACGTGCAGGCGAAGTACACCGGCAGCGCGACGGCGAGGATCGCCTTGTTGGACAACCGGTCGGACAGCCGGCCCCACAGGTAGAGCGTCAGCGCGTTGGCGGACTGGCTCGCCACCCACAACAGCGTCACGGTACTCAGCCCGTAGTTCAGCTGCTGCATCAGGTAGACCGTGAGGAAGGGCGCAACGATGTTGCTGGCGAGGTTCCAGGCGCCCAGCAGCACCAGCAATCCGCGGAAGTTGGGATCGCTCAGGGGCGCGCGGAGCTTGTCGCGCAGCGTGGCCGGCGGTCCGGCGTCCTCCATCCGGGGCTCCGGACAGCGCGCCAGGTAGAACGCGCTCACGAAGCCCGCGACGCCGGCCACCGCGAATGCGATCGCATAGGCGTGAATCGGATCGCCCCACGGCGGGTGGTCGACCAGCCAGCCGACCGCGAGCGTGGCGGCACCGCCAAGAACGGTGGCCACCAGCAGGCGCTTGGCGAAGAAGGTGCCGAGTGCCTCCGACAGGAGCAGCTGATGGAACCACGAGTTGATCGCGCAGGCGCCGATCGAGCCCAAGGTCGAGATCATCGCCTGAGCGCCGATGAGCAGCGCCACGGGGGAATGCGTGCTCGGCACGAACGGCAGCAGCGCGAGGAGCAGGATCAGGAGGCGCGCAAGGAGCACGACGTTCACGCCGATGCGCTTGCGCTGGCGCACGCGCTCCACGAGCATGATCGCCGGGAGCTGCGCGGCTTGCGCGATGAACGGGATGGCTCCCAGCAGGCCAATCTCGAGCGGCCCCGCCCCCAGATGCAGCGCGAACGCGACCAGCACCACACCCCCCGACAGTGCCCCGGTGAGGCTCACCCATGCCGCGTCGCGCACGAGGGCGCGCATGCCTGCCACGAGCTCGTCCCGCGAGATGACTGAAGAGGGTGCAAGGCGCATCGGTGATGTAGGGAGGACGGTCAAGGAGCACGGCGCGTCGGAAAGATTCGGAAAGGCGAGGCCGATCACACCTGCGCGGAGACGTCCGCGTTGCCTGGGATGGCTCGCCGTCGTACTCGAATCGTCGAGCCTGCGGGTGACATGCCTCGGCTGTCCCGAGCGGCATCGTGCGATCGGAACATCAACAGACTCGGCCCCCAGAGCGGATCATCGCACCGCTCCGTGCTCGTAGAAGTCTGCCCGATCCGGAAGCTAGGTCGCGCAGCCAAGCCCGGCGCAGCAATTCGTGCTTGGGCGTCCGTCGGAACTTGTGATTTGCCGCAGAGCTTTCCCAAATAAGTCTTCAAACCAATTCGTCGCGCTTCGCCTGGGCAGATTTACAGTTCCTACCCGGCCATTCGTCTAGAAGGTCTCGCTGGTCGCGCAGTATCCGCGCCACCTCGCGCATCAGCGCCCGCGTGCCCGGTTTGCTGCCGTTGCGCTGCGATCGGGCCTTACCTTCCGGCGTCCTCGGACCCGTGCTTCGCGTCCACGGCTTCCAGCGCCGGATTGCCTCGGCCTGCCGTGCTCGCCGCTCTGGCGTCCAGCCGTTCGCCATCGCTCGTCTCCAATAGTTCGGGTTGCTGAACCGACTTCTCCCCGCCCGCGCGCGCATCCGCGCGTTCTGCTCCCGAGATGCCGTTGTTCACCTGCTGCGGCCCGTGGGCGATGTTCGCCTGCTGCGCGAAGACCGGCGGGCCGGCCTTCATGACCGCGAGCGTTTCGGCTGTCGCCCGACATTGGCTCTGCGCCCGCATCGCGAGCCGCAGGTAGCGATCCGTCGCGTCGATGTACTCGCCCATGTTCAGCGCCGCGCGCCGGGCCATCTCGCCGAAGATTGCGTTCAGCGCCACGATCTGCGAGGACAGCAGCGCCTCGATCGCCGACAGGTCGCCGGTCTTCACCGCACGGCCGTCGGCCTGCAGCGCCTGGAACACCTCTGTCAGGTCGGCCTCACCCAACGTACCCTTGGTGAACGACGTCACCGTGAACGCGTTTGACGCGACGCCGCCGACGACGAGCGCAGCGACGTTCGCGTCGTGACTCGCGCCGGGGGGGTCGCCGGCATGTTCAGCGTGTGGCTCTTGGGCACGGCCGCCGGAACAGCGGGTTTCTTGCTCATGTTGCGTCCTCGAAGGTCGAGCACTGCGCGCCCTTGTCGGGCGACAACTCGTACATGGACCCATAGGCGTGCGGAAGGTCGGGGCGGTGAGTGCAGTATCCCGTCAGCCCGTATTCGGTCGCCAGTTCGCCCGCCAGCGCCAGCGCTGCGAAGCGGGCCGCAGCGCGCCGATCCTGGCCTTCGCCGTCGTCGGCTGCGAACATGGGCAGGTTCTTGATCTCGTTCAGCAACTCGGCGAAGTCGCGTCTGTCGAGCGTCAGCTTGTGCAGGTAGGCGCGGCCCGCGTGCCCGTAGTGCTCCGCCGCCACGCGCTTGAGCGCGTCCGACATCGCGTTGCCGCTCGGGAACCCGTGCAGGTTGTCCCACGCCCCGAAGGCGCGCGACGCCGGAATGTCGAGCAGCCGGATGGCCTGCCCGGCCTTGACCCGGTGGCCGGCCTCGCCCATCGTCGTCTCGATCGTCCGCTCGCCGCTGGACAGCACGAAGGTCCGCCACTGCGTCACGCCGCGCGCCGCGCCGCTGCGGCTCGCCCGCTGCTTGCCGCGCCCGTTGCCGGGCGCGTAGACGATCGCCCCGACCTCGCGCGGGTCGGCTTCGCTGATCTCGTCGAGCGCCAGCAGGTTGTCATTGAACAGCGCCGCCGCACCCTCCATCCCGTTCGCCGTGGCTCGCGAGCTCCGACGGAAGCCCGAGCCGCCCCAGGTCGCACACGCTGCCTCGATAGCCGTCGTCTTGCCGGTGGACGAGTCGCCGACGAAGTGGATGCCACCGCCCTCGGCGTTGCACCGGGCCAGCAGCGGTCCGACGAAAGACGCCGACACCGCGATCATGACCAGCGGGTTGCCGACGGCGAGCGTCGCGATCCCCTGCCTCCAGCCGTCCAGCGTGCCGGCTCGAGTGTGCTCTTCATGCCCGCGCTCGCCCGACTGGAAGGTCACGCCGGACGCGGTCGGGCCGATCACCTCGTCGGGCAGCACGTAGTCCGCGCCGCACCAGCCGACCGACAGCGCGCAGCGCGCGCGGCGCGCCGGGGTCAGCGATTGCAGGTACTGGCCGAGCAAGCGGTGTCCGCCCGGGTCGATCTGCACGCCCATCGCCAGCAGCTCGCCGCGCATCTCGTCGCCGGCCGCGCGCAGCAGCTCCATCGGCATCGCCCAAGTCCGCCAGCGGCCGAGCGTGTTCACGAACCGCAGCAGCCGTCCGAAGTCGTTCTCTTGGGCGTCAAACGTCACCGCGTCGATGTACAGGGGCGAGCAGACCCATTGCTCGACGAGCGTGGGCGGCGCGTCGCCCTTGCCGGGCTTCACGCCGAAGGACCAGACCCCCGCACGGTACTTCGACGGGCCGACCGACACCGCCTCGTCGAGCACCACGAAGCGCGGGCGGTCGTCCAGCCGCGGAACCGGCGCATCGGTGTCGTCTGCCACGTCGCCCGAATCGCCGGGCGTGACGGCGGAACCCGCTTGGTTGCTGGCTTGCACGTCTGTTACGTCCGTCACGTGCGCCTCGGACGACTTCTGGGCCAGCATGTCGTCGGTCGCGCCGAGCGCCGCGAGGATCGTGCTGCGCACCGCCTCAACCCGGCGTACGGACATCATGTCGTTGAAGTCGGTGTGGTCGGCCGAGCGCGCCGGGCCGAAGTCGGGCACCGCGATCACTGCACCGACCGCGCGAGCCGCCGCAACCGCCCTAGGGTCCGGCTCGCCCGTGCCCTTGAGCACGTCGGCCAGGATCACCAGCGAGACACTCGGACACCGACTGCGGATCGAGCGTGCAGCAGCTTCCAGTTGCCCCGCCGACAGGGCTGCGACCGCCGGGAACCCGGTTGCCTCACGCGCCGACAGCGCCGTCGCCACGCCCTCGGCAATCAGCACCGGCACGGCGTCGCCGGCCGCCGGCAGGTCGCACGCCGCCCAGTAGCCGCCGCGCTTCGCTCCACCCGCGAGCGCCGACTTCCGGCCGGACTCGTCGATCATCTCGACGGTCGACAGCTTGTCGTCGATCGTCACCGCGGCCAGCAGCACGTGGCCCGCCAGCGGCTCGCCGTTCGCCTTCGGGCGGTAGCCGATGATGCGCGCCACCTCGTCGACCGGCAGCTCGCGCAGCGCGTCGATCGAGGCCACGCCCTTGCGCTTCAGGTAGGGTTGGTCGACTCCGACCGGCGATGCCGCCTTCATCAGCGCGTTGGCCTTCGTCGCCGCCTGTGCGTGGGCGCGAGCTTCCTCGGCCTCGCGCGCGGCCTTCATGGCAGCGACCCGATCGCGTTGCGCGGTGCACTCCGCGTCGGTGAGCGGTCGACCGATGTCGGCTTGCCGGTTGGACGCCAAGCCCGTGCGCCAGTCGCCGAAATGGCCCGCCGGCACGTTGTCGACGTACAGAACGTAGTAGCCCGCGTCGTCGCCGCGCCTCCCGTTGCTGCTGAATCGATGCAGCTGGCCGTCGGCCTCGATCACGTCCGGAGGCGTCAGTCCGGCTTTGCGAATCGCGTCGCGGAATTGATCGACCGCATCACGCATGGTGGCCCCCCCACCAGGCGAGTCCGGCGCTCGGCGGCGCGGATCGACAGCAGCCTGCACGCCGCGACGCGGCGCGCGTTACGATCACGTTCGACTTGTTCGGTTTTCGGGACCAGCCGGTCACCATCGACGCGGTCCCGTTCTTTTTTGATCGACATCGAAGTTCCCCGTCAGCAGCCCGAGCCTACGATCAGCGTGCGGATATCGGCGGCGCGCCACGCCGTGACACGCGGGGACAGCTTCACGGGCTTCGGGAAGCGGCCGGACTTCACACCGGCCCACCACGTCGACTTACAAGCGGGGATCAGCGCCGGGATCGGCGGGTTGGCGGTCGGGTCGTCGAGAATCTGCGGCAAGCGCAGGAAGCCGACTTCGGGAAGCTGGTGCATCGGGGGTTGCCCTCGTCCGTGTTAAGGCAAGAGCAACCTTAAGCAGCAGACGCGGCGGAACGTGCGCCGGCGCGGATAACACGAAAAATCGGGGCTTATCCGCCGCCGAGCACGTCGTCAGTCGAGGACGCGCCGAACAGCGACAGCAATCGGCTTGGCGTCGAGCTTCAGCCCGAGCGCCTCGAAGATGTCGACGACCGCAGGAACAAGGACTTCACGGGTCCGCACCGTCGGCAGCAGTTCCCGCGCGAGTTCCGACGCGACCTTGCGCTCGACAGCCGTCACGTCGTTCTTAGGCTTGCGACCCGGCTGATCTGCGAGCCGATCTAGCGCATCTGCGGCCGCTTCCAGCCGCGAGGCTGGCGCAGGGCGAAACGGATCGGGGGACTTGAGCAGTTCCCACGCTTCCGAGGGAAGATCGATGCGATTCGTCAGCAGCAGCTTCAGACGTCTTGCCAACCTTGCAGCGGTGCGCATCTGGATCGCCGACATATGCAGCCGGCCACGCCGTTCCGCGCGGCGCAGAAGCAGCAGCGTCCACACCCAGGACGTGAGTCGGCGGTTCACGTCGAACCACCACATCGAGGGCGGGTCTTCGGGATTGGTTGCGCGCGCCTCGGCAATTCGCTGCATCGCCCGTGCATAGCCCGCTCGCTTCGACATCCACGCGAGTGCATCCGCCGCCTCGCACGTGGTCCGGTAGTCCCTCAGCGCAGCCTCGATTGCCGCTCGACGCCGTGCGTGAACCTCGGCGGGACGCGCCTTCGTCGTTGCAGATGAGTTACCCGGGACCGTCCCCAGCAGCGCCCCCCGGGCGACGACAGCAGCCCACCGGTGCTACGTTCGGCGTCGTCGAATCGCTTGCCGGCGTCGAGCGCGACTTGACCAGCCGACCACAACAGGTTTGATAGTTCCACCCACGTCTGGATGGGGGGAATCGCCGATTCGGACATGGCCCTACATACCGCCGCGCGACGGAACCACCTCCGTCTCGGAGCGCTGCTTGTCGAGCCAGTCGGCCCATGCCTGCATCATCTTCCGCCGCTCGTTCAAGTGCGCCGTCCTGTTGTACGCCCGCCCGTTCGGATCACGTACCGCATGGGCAAGTTGATGCTCGATGAAGTCGGGCCGGAAGCCGAGCACTTCGTCGAGGATGGTCCGCGCCATCGCCCGAAAGCCGTGGCCTGACATCTCGTCCTTGCCGATACCCATGCGCCGCAGCGCCGCCAGGACCGCGTTGTCGCTCATCGGCCGCTCGCGGCTGCGCGCCCCTGGGAATACGTAGACGCCCCTGCTGGTCAGTGCGCGTAGCTCGCGCAGGATGGCAATCGCCTGCGTCGACAAGGGGACGATGTGCCCGGTGTCTGTCTTGGTGACGTGGAACCGCCATTCGGCCGTGTCGAGATCTATGTCGGCCCATTGCGCACGACGCAGTTCGCCTGGCCGAACGAACACCAGCGGGGCTAGCTGCAGCGCGCATTGAACCGTGAGCGTTCCTTGATAGCCGTGGATCGCGCGCATCAGTGCGCCGACCTTCATCGGCTCGGTCACCGCGGCGAAATGCTGTCCCTTGACCGGGGGCAGGGCACCGCGAAGGTCGCCGGACGGATCGCGGTCGCACCGGCCGGTGGCGACGCCATAGCGGAACACTTGGCCGCAGTTGCCTAGAGCACGATGGGCGGTCTCCAGCGCACCGCGCGCCTCGATTCGGCGAAGCACTGCCAGAAGCTCCGGCGCGGTCACCTCGGCGATGGGGCGCCCGCCGATCCAGGGAAAGACGTCCCTCTGGAGGCGGCTCAGGATGCGGTCGGCGTGCGCTTCGTTCCAGGTGGACTTGAGCTTGTCGAACCACTCGCGGGCGACGACTTCGAAGCTGTTGGCCGCCCGCTCGTTGCCCGCCGCCTTCTTGGCCTTCCGGTGCTCGCTCGGATCGATCCCGTCAGCCAGAAGCCGGCGCGCCTCGTCGCGGCGGCTGCGCGCCATCGCCAGCGTCACCTCGGGATAGACGCCCAGCGACAGCCGCTTCTCCTTGCCCCCGATCCGATACTTCAGCCGCCAGTATTTGCCCCCGTCCGGTCGAACCTCGACGTACAGACCGCCGGCGTCGCCGAGCTTGTACGGCTTCGCCGTCCTCGCGCCCTTCGGCGTCAGGCCGGGCTTGGCGTTCCGAATCGCGGTATCGGTCAGCGCCATGGTGGGGGCAACTCGCCAGCAGGTGGCCGACTTGCCCCCGATGTTGCCCCTGCGCTGCGTCGGATGTCAACGGACGAACTTGCCCCCTGTCGGACCGCGGGACGTGAAAAAACCCGCACTTAGGCGGGTTCTCTCGGTTGCGTCGGACGGCCGTGGATGCCGTCGGACCGGTGTTGGTGGAGCCGGCGGGAATCGAACCCGCGTCCGCAAGTCTTCTACGTAACCGACCTACATGCTTAGCCGTGTCTTTGCTTTCTCGTCGTCACCTATGCCGACAGGCAGGCTCAGGCAACGACCAGCCGCCTATTTTTTAGCTCCTCGACAAGCGGCCCGCCGAGGCACGATCCGATGTGAATGACGCTGCAGTCCCTTGCGGGACCCGGGCCATCGGCAACCCGGTGCAGCGGCTCACGCCTTAAGCGGCGAGAGCGAAACGCTCGTCGTTGGCGTTTGAAGTTTTCTAGAAGGATTTACGAGGGCACTAGAGTCCTCGGCATGCACTGAAACGCTTCAATACCCACGTCGAAACCAGGTCGGCCCCGGTGTTCAAGGACGAAGTATAGGCGCTTTGCGGGATTTCAAGCGCCGCGGTGGACCGGCGGCGATGCCGCGCCGTGCGGCGGGAGGGCGCCGCGCCGCAGCCGCAGCGCCTCGACGAAGCCGCGCAGCGCCTCGGCCGACAGCGGGGCCGGCTGCCGCGAGACCCCGCGCGGCGCATCCGGACCGGCATCGCCGGCGCCGTCGACGAGCACGATCGCGGTCCCGTCGAGCTCGGGATGCCGCCGCAGCGCGGCCGCGAGCGCGCGCCCGCCGGGCGTCGGCAGCCCGGGCTGCAGCAGCAGCAGGTCGGGGCGGTGGCGCTCGACGAGCAGCGCGGCCTCGAGCGGATCGGTCGCGATGCGCACCCGGGTCGGCACCGGCCACGCGGCGATCTCGGCGAGCAGCCGGTCGCGCCGCACGGCATCGGCGTCGACGAGCACGAGCACGACCGCGGACGGGCCGTCCGCGGATTCGGCGGACCGGACGCCGCGCAGCCGCGCCGCGCGCTCGACCGACTCGAGCAGGATCCGGCGATGCCCGCCGCGGGTCTTCCAGCCGACGAGCTCGCCGCGCTCGACCATCAGCTGCACCGTGGTGCTCGACACGCCCAGCCGGCGCGCGGCCTCGCCGGTGCCGCACACGGCGGGGCCGGCCTCGGGGCGATCGGTGTCGAGCGCGGGCGTCCCGGCTCGCTCGGCGGCGTCGGTCATCGCGGGGCTCCGGACGCGGCAGGACCCGATGCCCCGCGAGGGGCGGGGCGGGCGGCCGCGCACGGGCCTACCGTAGCACGGCGGGTCGGGGCGGCGGGTCGGGCCGGCGAATCAGGCCGGCGGTTCGCCGCGGCCTGACCGGCGGGGACCGGCGGCGCGACCGGCGGGAGCCGACGACCGCCCCGGCGTTCGGGAGGCTCGCGAAGCCGACCGGGCTCGCACCGGCGCGGCCGCGAGGCCGCCGATCAGTGCAGCGGCGGCCGCTGGTAGTCCGCGTCCGCGGTCGTCGGACCCCCGGTCGGCGTCGCGTCCTCGATCGCCTCGAGGCCCGCCTTCAGCGCGTCGTCGCCCGGCAGCTTCGCCTCGGGCGTGTACGACAGCGGATCGCGCTCCTGCACGCGCAGGCCGTGCTCGTAGACGAGGTGCGCGCCGAACCAGCCGGACACGCCGACGCCGATCGCGGTCATCGCCGACAGCGCGAGCGGCAGCGGCTCGCGCGCGTCCGAGCCCTTCGCGCGCATCGCGACGTTGAGCATCGTGGCGGCCATCGCCGCGACGTTCAGCGCGGCGTGCACGTTCGCGGTCTTCTTCTCGCGCGCCTCGGGCGGGATCGTCATGTAGTCCATCGCGCCCGCCACGCCCGCGGCCAGGCCGGTGGCCGCTCCGCCGATCAGCGCGAAGCGCGCGGCGTCGGCATAGGCCTGGCGGCCGGTGGCGACGTGCATCAGGTCCATCACGAGAGCGAAGGGAAGCAGCCCGCCGGGTGCGACGACGAGCATGGGATGCAAGGGGTGTCCGGCGAACGTGCTGCGCGGCATGGAAGGCCTCCTGTGGTCGCGGTGCACGAGGCAGGAAGGGTGCCCGTTCGCCTCGCTCGGCGCGCGCGGACGCCGCGTCGAGGCGTCGGATCAGCGCGCCGTCACCGAGAAGTCGGCGCGCATCGGCGGCAGCGCGTCGCCGGGCGCGGCGACGCGCGGCGCGAGCAGGTACAGCCGGTCGGAAGCGATGCCGCGCTCCTCGTGCAGGTAGTCCCGCGCGGCCTGCGCGCGCTGCTGCGCGATCTGGCGCACGTCCTCGCCGGCGACCGTCGATCGCTCGATCAGCAGCCGCTCGAGCTCGGCGGGCGCGGGCACCTTGCCGGCGGCACCCGCGTCGAGCTTCGCGTCGCGCCACGCGCGCTCGAGCAGCCCGGCGCGCTCGACGGCGTCGAGCGTCACCTCGCGCAGCGCGGGCAGCTCGGCAGCCGGGTCGGCCCGCCGCATCTCCGCGAGCTTCGCCACCTTCAGCGTGCGCTCGAGCCGCTCGCGCTGCATCGCCTCGCGGTCGGCGGACGGGTCGGCCACGCCGGCGATCTCGAGGGAGAGCTCGGGCCGCGCCTGCATCGCCTTCGCGAGCGCGTCGAGGCGGCCGCGGTCCTCGTCGTCGAGCTCGGCGCCGCCGGCGGCGAACGCGACGTGTCCGAGCTCCACGTCGGGCACGCTGCCGAGCGACGCGAGGAACGAGAACGGCGAGGCGACGACGCGCGTCACCACGTTGCCGATCGCCTTCCAGATCAGCGAGCCGACCGAGAACTGCGGGTCGCTGATCGTGCCGGAGATCGGCAGGTCGAGGTCGATGTTGCCGTTGCGGTCCTTGAGCAGCGACACCGCGAGCCGCACCGGCAGGCTGGTCGCGTCGGCGCTCTCGACGCGGTCGCCGAAGGTCAGCTGGTTGATGACGAGCTTGTTCTCGGCGGTGAGCCGGTCGCCCTCGATGCGGTAGCGGACGTCCGCGGTCAGCTTGCCCTTCTCGATCGCGTAGCCGGCCCAGCGGCCGGAGTAGGGGCTGAGCTTCGGCAGGTCGAAGCCGCGCGCGATCGCGCGCAGGTCGACGAGGCGGCGCTCCGACAGCGGATCGATCTTGCCGACGATCTCGAGCGGCGTGTCGTCGTCGACGCGGCCGGTGACGAGCACGTCGGCGGGCTCGGCGCGGTCGCTCGCGATCGGATCGATCGAGCCGACCAGGCCGGTCAGGTTCGCGCTGTAGTTCGGCCGGATGAACAGGTCGGTGAAGTCGACGTTGCCGCTCGCGATCCGCACCGTGCCGATGCGGATCGTCGGCCGCGGTCCCGCCCGCCCGGCGCGCGGCGGCACGTCGGCGACCGTGCGCTCGCCGGCCCGCGCGGCGGCGCGCCCGGCGCCCGGCGTGCCGGGCACCGCGGTGACCGAGGTCGCGCCGGCGGGGCGGTCGGGATCCGCGACCACCGAGCCGAGGTTCAGCCGCCCCTGGGGCGACAGGATGATCCGAGAGTAGAAGTCGACGAACGCGACCGGACCGATGTCGACGAGGCTGTCGCCCGGTCGGTCGGCGCGCCAGTCGACCTTGACCGAGGGCAGCGCGAGCGCGCCCCAGCGCAGGAAGTCGTCGCTCGTCGCCTCGTCGATCGCGCGGAACTCGTTGATCGAGGCCTCGCCGTCGAAGCGCACGCGCGGTGCCGCGGCGCCCGCCGCGGCGTCGACGACGAGCCGCCCGGCGCCCCACAGCTGTCCGCTCGCGACCGAGACGTTCAGGTAGGGCGACAGGTACGGATCGGCGTGCGTCAGCACGACGCGCTGCAGGCGCACCTGCGCGTCGAGCGCGAGCGGCTCGGGCCGCAGCGTGCCGCGGGCGCCGAGCCGCGAGCCGTCGGCGAGCGTCGCGTTCGCCTCGAACGCCGTCGGGCGACGCGGGTCGAGCGTGACGTCGCTCGCACGCGCGGTCAGCGCGATGCGGGGCAGCGCGCGGTCGCGCGCGATCCGGACGTCGGTGTAGCCGAGGTCGAGGCCGGTGACCGACACGCTGCGCGCGAGCAGCGTCCACGGCGGTGCGGGCTCGGTCGCCGCGACGTCTGGCACGAGGGGGGAGGCGGACGGAGTCGCCGGTATGGCCGGGGCGGCCAAGGCAGCCGGGGGAGCCGGGGGAGCCGAGGTAGCCGAGGTAGCCACGGCGGCCGGGGTGGCCGGCGCTGCCGGGGCGCCCGACGCGGCCGGGGCGGCCCGATCCGATGCCCCGATCCACGACTGCAGGTCGATGCGGCCCTGCGCGTCGCGACGCACGTCGAGCGTCGCGCCCTCGACGGCCAGCGCGCCGAGCTCGACGCGGCGCTGCGCGCCGTCGACCGACACGCCCGACACCGCGATGCGCGCGACGCCGGCGGGCTTCGTCTCCGGGTGCGTGACGCGCAGGCCGGCGAGCTCCGCGCCGCCGTCGCCGATCCGCCAGGTCCGCGCCTCGCCGTCCCAGTCGAGCGTCGCGCGCGCCTCGAGACGGCCCTGCTCGATCCGGGCCGCGAGCACCGGCCCGGCGAGCGGCGCGTAGCGCGCCGCGTCGACGCCCGACAGCGCGGCCTCGACGCGCGCGCGCGCGCCGTCGAGCGCGAGCGCCGCCGTCGCGCGGGCCTCGCCGTCGACGACGGCCTCGACGCGCGCCCGCCCGGTGGCGACGGCCGGTCGCGACAGATCCGGGATCGACAACTCGCGCGCGTCGAGCGACAGCGGCGCGACCGCGAGGTCGAGCGGTGCGGCGAGCGCCGCGTCGCGCCAGCGCAGCCGGCCGTCCGCGACCGTCAGCGCGTCGACGCGCAGCGCGCGCGGGCCGGCGACGGCGCGCGGGGATCCGGGCGATGCGCCGGACGGGGAGGAGGAGGCAGCGGCGGCGGGAGATCCCGCGGACGCGGACGAGGGCGACGCCGAAGAGGCCGATGCCGCGGACGAAGGCTACGCGGACGAAGGCGACGCGGACGAAGGTACCGCGGACGAAGGTACCGCGGACGAAGGTGCCGCCGACGAGGGCGCCGCCGCCACCGCCTGCGTCGCGGCCGGCCATTCCAGCGTCCCGTCCGCGCGACGTCCCGCGGTCGCGCGGGGCGCGCGCAGCGTCAGCGCTCTCACGTGCACCGTCCCGTCGAGCGGGCGCGAGGGCG
>DASPJX010000362.1:0-6756 GCA_035628395.1 Burkholderiaceae bacterium
CCGGCTGCACCTCGACCTGCCGGCCGGTGCGGATCGACGGATGCAGGCTCACGGCCGGTCCGCCTTGACCGCGACGTCGCGCCAGTAGCGGAACGTGGCGAGCAGCCGGCCCTTCGCGGTGCAGTAGCCGGCCCAGCGGGCCGCGCCGGGCGCGAGACGCTCGACGTCGTTGGTGAGCTGGGCGTGGAGGAAGCGCGCGGCCTCGTCGCCGGCGACCGACAGCAGGCCGAGGTCGGCGAGCGGCGCGACGAACGGGCCCTCGGCGGGCAGGGCGGCGGCACCGGTCTCGAGGAGCGGACCGTACGCGTCCTCGCCGACGGCGGCGCCGACGTCGTCGGCGAAGCGGGCGACCGCCGCGGCGGTCCAGGCGGGCTGCGGAGGAGGGCTCGACATGCGTCGTATTATAGGGAGCCCCGTCCCGCGGCCGCCGATGAAACGTCTCCTCGCCCTGGCATTCGCCTGCCTGGCCGCCGTCGCGATCGTCGCCGGCTGGGCCTGGTGGCGCTACGATCACGCGCCGCTGGCGCTCGCACAGCCCCGGGTGCAGGTCGAGATCGAGCGGGGCACGGTCGGGCAGGGCGTGGCCGCGTCGCTTCGCCGGCAGGGCGTCGAGGTGCCCGGATGGCTGTTCGGGCTCGCGCTGCGCGTGCGCGGCGACGCGACGCGGATCCGCGCGGGCGACTACGAGTTCGAGGGCCCGATCACGCTGTCGACGCTGCTCGACCGCCTGACGCGCGGCGACGTCGCGCTGCGCGACGTGACGCTGATCGAGGGCTGGACCTTCAGGCAGGTGCGCACCGCGCTCGAGCGCCACCCGGACCTGAAGCAGGAGGCGGCGGGCCTGTCGGACGCGCAGGTGATGCAGCGGATCGGCGCGGCCGAGAGCCACCCGGAGGGCCTCTTCGCCCCCGACACCTACGCGTTCGCCCGCGGCGACACCGACCTGTCGGTGCTCGCGCGCGCCTACCGGCTGCAGCGCCGGCTGCTGCAGCAGGCCTGGGACGCACGCATGTCGCGCCCCGACCCGCCGCCGTACCGCACGCCGTACGAGGCGCTGACGATGGCGTCGATCGTCGAGAAGGAGACCGGCCGCGAGGCCGACCGGCGCAAGGTCGCCGCGGTGTTCGTCAACCGGCTGAGGCGCGGCATGATGCTGCAGAGCGACCCGACCACCATCTACGGGCTGGGCGAGTCCTTCGACGGCAACCTCCGCCGCCGGGATCTGGTCGCCGACACGCCCTACAACACCTACACCCGGACCGGCCTCACGCCGACCCCGATCTCGATGCCCGGACGCGCGTCGATCGCCGCGGCGCTCGATCCGGCCCCGATCCCGGCGCTGTACTTCGTCGCGCGCGGCGACGGCTCGAGCGAGTTCTCGGACGACCTGGCCGCCCACAACCGCGCGGTCGCCCGCTACCAGAAGAAGACCACCCCATGAGCCCGACCCGCGGCCGCTTCGTCACCTTCGAGGGCATCGACGGCGCCGGCAAGAGCAGCCACGTCGAGTGGTACGCCGACCTGCTGCGCCGCCGCGGCCGCAAGGTGACCGTCACCCGCGAGCCCGGGGGCACCGAGCTCGCCGAGGCGATCCGCGACTGGGTGCTGGCCCGCCCGATGTCGATGCGGGTCGAGGCGCTGCTGGTCTTCGCCGCGCGTCAGGACCATCTCGATCGCGTGATCCGTCCGGCGCTCGCCGCCGGCACCTGGGTCGTCTGCGACCGGTTCACCGACTCCACGGTCGCCTACCAGGGCGGCGGCCGGGGCCTGCCGCTGGCCGACATCGACGCGCTCGAGCGCTGGGTCCACCCCGACCTGCGCCCCGACCGGACGCTGCTGTTCGACCTCGATCCGGCCGTCGCCGAGGCGCGGCGCCGCGCGGCCCGTCCGGCCGACCGGTTCGAGGGCGAGCAGCAGGCGTTCTTCGGGCGCGTGCGCGAGGCCTACCTCGCCCGCGCGGCGGCCGACCCGCAGCGGTTCCTCCGGATCGACGGGGCGCGGTCGGTCGACGAGATTCGCGCACTGCTCGAAGAAGACGCTGCAAGATATTGAAACAAATGTGTGTACGGCAACTCGACCGGATGCGCGGATGCCCTTCGGGCCGTCGTGCCGAGAGGACCGGCAACCGGTCGATGCAGAGTCTTTTTCACCCAAGCGGTACTGACCTGATTTCTCGGGATTCCGCTGCAAGGCGTTGATTCGGCAGAGGTTTGATGGCGTCCGAAGCTCAACCATATTCTGAAGACCTTCACGTAAAGCGTTCGCCCCGGAGCACGGCACCGGTCAGCAGCGCCTGATCGACTCGAAGTTCCGACCGCAACCCACTGCATACGAAGACATGAGCGATCGCGAATATCCCTGGCACACCGAAGCGCTGCAGCGCGAGCTCGCGGGCGCCGGCCGGATGCCGCACGCGCTGCTGCTGCTCGGCACGCCGGGGATCGGCAAGTCCGCCTACGCGATGGCGCTCGCCGGGGCGCTGCTGTGCGAGTCGCCCGCGCAGGACGGTCGCGCCTGCGGGCGCTGCGACGCCTGCGGCTGGATCGCGGCCGATTCGCACCCGGACCTGCGTCGGCTGGGGCTGCGGGTCGACGACGACGGCAAGGTCGACAAGGAGATCAAGGTCGAGCAGGCGCGCGCGCTCGGGGACTTCCTCGTCGTCGGCGCGCACCGCGGAGGCCGGCGCGTGGTCGTCGTCGATCCCGCGGACGCGATGAACGCGGTGACCGCGAACGCGATGCTGAAGACGCTCGAGGAGCCCGGCGACGGGCTGCTGTTCGTGCTGGCGAGCGCGCGGCCCGACGCGATCCCGGCGACGATCCGCTCGCGGTGCCAGGTCCGGGTGCTCGAGGGCCCCCCGCTCGACGTCGCGAGCGCCTGGCTGCAGGGCCAGAGCGGATGCACCCCGCAGGAGGCGGGCACCTGGCTCGCGATGGCCGGCGGGGCGCCGCTGCACGCGCTGCGCTTCGCGGAGCCCGGCCAGGCCGCCGCCCATCGGGCGATGCTGGAGACGATCGCCAAGCTGCCCGACACTCCGATCGTGGCCGCCGCCGACGCGTTGCAGTCGGCCGACGCTCGCCAGTGGCTCCCGCTGCTGCAGCGCTGGCTGATGGACGTGGGCCGATGCCGGACCGGCGCGGCGCCGCGCTACTTCCCGGCGCAGGCCGCGCGGCTGCGCGAGCTCGCGGAACGGACCGACCCGGCGAGCCTCGCCGAGGCGGGGCGGGCGCTGGCGGCGCAGTACCGCCACGTCGAGCATCCGCTCAACGCGCGGCTGTTCGCCGAGACGGTGCTCGACGGCTACCTCGGCGCGTTCGCGCCGGGGCGGAGCGCGGCGGGCGGTTGAACCGGGGCATCGGACGCCCCGCGGAGGGCGACGATGATCGATGCGAAGACGATTCCTGCACTCGGGGCCGCCGGCCCCTCGACGCTCGCGCCGTCGACCCTCTCGCCCGCGATGCCCGCGCCCGGGGCGGCGGCCGCCCCGCGGCCCGCGGGCGCGCCGGCGGGCGCGGGCGGCGCGCGGCCGAGCGTGATCTCGCTGTCGATCCGCGAGAAGGCCGCGCTGCAGGCGGCGTACATGCCCTTCGTCCAGGGCGGCGGGCTGTTCGTGCCCACCACCCGGCCGGCCGCGCTCGGCGACGACCTCTACCTGATCCTGACGCTGATCGACGACGCGACCCGCTTCGCGGTGCCGGGCAAGGTCGTCTGGATCACGCCCTCGGGCAGCACCGGGCGCCAGCAGGGCCTGGGCATCCAGTTCGCGCGCAACGACGCCGGCGAGCAGGTCAAGGCCAAGATCGAGGAGCTGGTCGGCGGCGTCGCGAAGACCGGCCGGCCCACGCACACGCTCTGAACCCGGCCGGCGCGCCCCGCGCCGCCGGTAGAATGCGGCGCGCGCCCGGAGGCGCCCGCGCCGCGGGCCCGGAGGCGGCCCGCGATGTACGTCGATTCCCACTGCCACCTCGATTTCCCCGAGCTCGCCGAGCGTCTGCCCCAGGTGCTCGACCGCATGCGCGAGAACCGGGTCGAGCGCGCGCTCTGCGTGTCGGTGACGCTGGACGACTTCCCCCGCGTGCTGGCGCTCGCGGAATCGCAGCCGCACCTGTACGCGTCGGTCGGCGTGCATCCCGACTACCCCGACTGCGTCGAGCCCGACGTCGACGCGCTGGTGCGCCTGTCGGCCTCGCCCAAGGTCATCGCCACCGGCGAGACCGGGCTCGACTACTACCGCACCGAGGGCGATCCGCAGGCGCTCAACGGCTGGCAGCGCGAGCGCTTCCGCGTCCACGTCCGCGCCGCGCGGATCACCGGCAAGCCGCTGATCGTCCACACCCGCGCCGCGGCCGACGACACGATCGCGATCCTGCGCGAGGAGGGCGCCGACGCGGTCGGCGGCGTGATGCACTGCTTCACCGAGTCGTGGGACGTCGCGCGCGCCGCGCTCGACCTCGGCTTCCACATCTCGCTGTCGGGCATCGTCACCTTCCGCAACGCCGAGTCGCTGCGCGACGTCGCGCGCCGAGTGCCGCTCGACCGGCTTTTGGTCGAGACCGACTCGCCGTACCTCGCGCCGGTGCCGCACCGGGGCAAGACCAACGAGCCGGGCTTCGTGCGCCACGTCGCCGACTTCGTCGCCGGCCTGCGCGGGCTCGAGCCCGAGGCGTTCGCCGAGGCGACGACCGCGAACTTCGACCGCTGCTTCCGTCTCCACGGGCGCGCGACGTGAGCCCCGGGAGCCCGACCGCCGCCCCGCCGACGCCGGCCGCCGCGCCGGGCACGCGGCGCCGGCTGCTCGCGGGAGCGAGCGCGCTCGCCCTCGCGACGCTCGCCGCGCCGGTCCTCGCGCAGACCCGCGACCGCCGCGCGCCGCTCCTCGACGCGATCCTGCGCGACGACGCGCAGGACGTGCGCACCGCGCTGCTGCGCGGCGCCGACGCCGACCGCCCCGACGACGAGGGCACGCCGCCGCTGGTGCTGGCCGCGCGCGAGCAGGCCTGGAACGCGGCTCGCGCGCTCGCCGAGCTGCGGGGGACCGCGCTCGACGCGACCAACCGCCAGGGCGCGAACGCGCTGATGTACGCGGCGCTGCACGGCCGGCTCGACTTCGTGCGCTTCCTGATCTCGCGCCGGGCCGAGGTCAACAAGACCGGCTGGACCGCGCTGCACTTCGCGGCCGCCAACGGCCATGCGGACGTCGTGCGCCTGCTGCTGGAGGAGCACGCGTACGTCGACGCCGAGTCGCCGAACGGCACGACGCCGCTGATGATGGCCGCGCGCAACGGCCATCCGACCGTCGTCCGCCTCCTGGTCGAGGAGGGCGCCGATCCGACGCCCCGCAACGAGGCGGGGCTCGGTGCGGCCGACTACGCGAGGCTCGCGGGCGACCCGGCGCTCGCCGGCTGGCTCGCGGAACGCGAGGACGCCTTCCGCCGCCGGCACGCGCCGGCGCCGGGGACCGTGGGGCGCTGACCCGCCCGGCGCGCCGCGTCCGTCCGATCGCGCGGGCGCCCGTGGGATGCGCCGCTTCCGTCGGATCGCTCCCTCGCCCGCGGGGTCCGCCGGTTCCGTCTCCGCGCGCCGACGCCGGGGGCGACCCGTTCCGGAACCCCGGAGCGGATCCGCCCGCGGTGCAGGGCCGGTGCCGCGGACCCGCGCCGCGGAGCGGGGCGGGGGCTACACTGCGGCGTCGATCCCCATCCCCGCAGGGAGCCCGTCCATGAAGTCCCTCCGTCTCGCGCTCGCCGGTGTCCTCCTCGCCGTCGCCGGCGCCGCCGCCGCGCAGCCCCGGCTGATCGCGATCGCCAACTTCGGCGAGCACCCGGCGCTGCGCGCCGCGGTCAACGGCTTCAAGGCCGAGGTCGTCCGCCAGGGCTTCGTCGAGGGGAAGGACGTCGCGTTCGACGACCAGCACGTGAACTTCGACCGCACGCTGATCCCGCAGCTGCTGACCAACGCGGCCTCGAAGAAGCCGGCGATGATCGTCGCGGTCACGACGCCGGTCGCGCAGTCCTCGATCCGCGTCGTCACCGACAAGTCGGTGCCGATCGTCTTCATGTCGGTCGTCGACCCGGTGGTCGCGCAGATCGTGCCGTCCTGGCAGGCCGGCTCCGCCACGCACACCGGCGCGACGCTGTACCCGGACTTCGCCGCGTCGCTGCAGTTCCTGAAGACGCTGCTGCCGAACGCGCGGCGCATCGGCGTGCCGTACAACCCGGCCGAGGACAACGACAAGACCAACCTCGCCGAGATGCGCGCGATCGCGCCGAAGCTCGGGCTCGAGGTCGTCGAGCTCGGCATCGACTCGCCGAACGACATCGCGCAGCGCCTCACCTCGCTGCAGAACCGCGTCGACGCGCTGTTCGTGATCCAGTCGAACCTGCTGCAGACCAGCCTGCCGGTGATCGCCGCGACCGCGCAGCGGATCGGCGTGCCGGCGATCAACACGCTCGACACGCCGGTGCGCAACCACAGCTTCCTGGCGGCGCACGCGCTGTCGTACGAGCGGATGGGCGCGAACGCCGGCCGGATCGCCGCGCGGATCCTGAAGGGCGAGAAGCCGGCCGCGATCCCGCCGCACCGGCCCGGGCCCGAGGACTACACGTTCGTGGTCAGCCGCAAGCAGGCCGCGCAGTGGAAGATCGACGTGCCGGCGAGCCTCGCGGGCGCCGTGGTCGACTGAGCGCGCGGGCCGCATGATCCGGCTCGAGGCCGCCCGCAAGGTGTTCCGCGCGGGCACCGAGGACGCGCGCGTGG
>DASPJX010000363.1:0-2062 GCA_035628395.1 Burkholderiaceae bacterium
CCACCGAGTTCGGGCTCCTCGACCAGATCGTCGAGCAGGGCCGTCTCGGCTGCGACACCGCGGCGCGCGAGCGCGGGAAAGACCTCGTCAAGAACTTCGTCAACGAGGTGCTCAAGGGCACCGTGACCATCGCCCCGGACACCGAGGCGATGATCAACGCGCGCATCGCGCAGATCGACGAGTTGCTCTCGGCGCAGCTCAACGAGATCATGCACCACCCCGACTTCCAGCGCCTCGAGGCGACCTGGCGCGGGCTCTTCTACCTGCTGTCGAACACCGAGACGAGCACGTCGCTCAAGATCAAGGTGTTCAACGTCAACAAGAAGGACCTGCTGAAGGACCTCCAGAAGGCGTCCGAGTTCGACCAGAGCGCCCTCTTCAAGAAGGTCTACGAGGAGGAGTTCGGGGTCTTCGGCGGCGCGCCGTTCGGCGCGCTGATCGGCGACTACGAGTTCGGCAAGGGCGGCCAGGACATGGAGCTCCTGGAGAAGATCGCCCAGGTCGCCTCGGCGGCGCACGCGCCGTTCGTCGCCGGCGCGAGCCCGGAGATGTTCAACCTCGAGAGCTTCACCGAGCTCGATCAGCCGCGCGACCTCGCCAAGATCTTCGACACGACCGAGTACGCGAAGTGGAAGAGCTTCCGCCAGTCGGAGGACTCCCGCTACGTCGCGCTGACCGTGCCGCGGGTGCTCATCCGCCAGCCCTACGGGATGGCGACGGTCCCGGTCGAGGCGTTCAACTACGAGGAGCAGGTCGACGGCACCGACCACTCCAAGTACCTCTGGGCCAGCTCGGCCTGGGCGCTCGGCGCGCGGATCACGCAGTCGTTCGCGCTCTACGGCTGGACGGCGACGATCCGCGGCGTGGAGAGCGGCGGCCTGGTCGAGGGGCTCCCGGTCCACAACTTCCGGACCGAGAGCGGCGACCTCGCGATGAAGTGCCCGACCGAGGTCCCGATCTCCGACCGCCGCGAGAAGGAGCTGGCCGACCTCGGGTTCGTCCCGCTCGTGCATCAGAAGGGGACCGACAAGGCGTGCTTCTTCAGCGTCCAGTCGGTGCAGAAGCCCAAGGTGTACGACACGCCCTCGGCGACGGCGAACGCGCGCATCTCGGCGCAGCTGCCCTACATCTTCGCCGTGTCGCGCTTCGCGCACTACCTCAAGTCGATCATGCGCGACAAGATCGGCGGCTTCGCGTCGCGCGACGAGGTGTCGCAGTTCCTCAACCGCTGGATCAGCAACTACGTCGTCTCGAACGACAGCGCGAGCTTCGCCCTCAAGGCGCAGTGCCCGCTGCGCGAGGCGCGCGTGGACGTCAGCGAGATCCCCGGGAAGCCCGGCTGCTACCGAGCCGTCGCCTTCCTGCGGCCTCACTTCCAGCTCGACGAGCTCACGATGTCGCTCCGGCTCGTCGCCGAGCTGCCGGCCCCGGCGAAGTGACGCGGCGCTGCGGCTGCGACCGGGGGCCCCGCGGCGCCCGCGTCGCAGCCCGCACGGCGCGGGTCGGGTTTCCTAGTTTCGCGGTCGCAGGTCCGTAGTCGCAGGTCGAACTTGGCTCGTTTGCCCCAGCACCTTCGCCGCGTGTGGACTGCGCGGAATCAGTAGAACACTCAATCCACTAGGAGACGCGACAATGGCAGTCGACATGTTCATGAAGATCGGGAGCCTCAAGGGCGAGGCGAAGGACAAGGCCCACGGCGGCGAGATCGACGTCCTGGCGTGGAGCTGGGGGATGAGCCAGTCCGGCACGCTGCACGCGGGCGGCGGCGGCGGGTCGGGCAAGGTCAACGTGCAGGACCTCTCGTTCACGAAGTACGTCGACAAGTCCTCGCCCGACCTGATGCTTGCGTGCTGCAACGGCCAGCACTTCGGCGAGGCCAAGCTGACGGTGCGCAAGGCGGGCGCGAACCCGCTCGAGTACCTCATCATCACGATGACCGACCTGATCGTGACGTCGGTGTCGACCGGCGGCAGCGGCGGCGAGGACCGGCTCACGGAGAACGTGACGCTGAACTTCTCGGCGGTGAAGGTCGCGTACGCCGAGCAGGACAAGAAGGGCGGCA
>DASPJX010000364.1:0-5499 GCA_035628395.1 Burkholderiaceae bacterium
GATCCGATGATCGCGAGCCTCGACCACCTGGTGCTGACGACCGTCGACGAGGCGGCCTGCGTGCGCTTCTACGTGGACGTGCTCGGCATGCGCCACGTGCGCTTCGGCGCGGGACGCGCCGCCTTCGCGTTCGGCGACCAGAAGATCAACCTGCACGTGAAGGGCCGCGAGCTCGAGCCGAAGGCGCACCTGCCGGTGCCGGGCGCGCTCGACCTGTGCTTCCTCGCGTCGGTGCCGCTCGACGACTTCGTCGCGCACTGCGCGCGCCTCGGCGTGCCGATCGTCGAGGGACCGGTCGCGCGCACCGGGGCCCGCGGCCCGATCCGCTCGGTGTACCTGCGCGATCCGGACCTGAACCTGATCGAGGTGTCGGAGCCGATGCCCGGTTAAGCGGGCCGCTATCGCGCGGTTCGCGACCGGCCGCGGCACGGCCGCGCCGGAGCGTGCCGCCGCGTTGGAGCGTGCCGCCGCGTTGGAGCGTGACGCCGCGCCGGAGTGTGACGCCGGACCGGAGCGTGACGCCGTGCCCCCGTGCCCCCGTGCCTCCGTGCCCGTGCTGCCGTGCCGGAGTGGGCCGCCGAGTCGTCGGGCCCGATCCGCCGGCCTCGCCGGCGGGCGACGGACGGATCGCTCGATCGCGCGAGGCCCGCCCCGGACCCCGGGTCGGCCCGGCGGCCGGCCCCGTCGATCCGGCCCCTCGCCCGAAAGGACCGCCCTGATCCGGGTCGCGGCGCATAGACCTCACTCTGCACAGGGTCATCAGTCTGGCGTAAGGCCGCGCGCCAAGGATCGCGACGTCCCGCGGCGTCCGACGTCGCGGCACCGTGTTTCGCATACCAACGGAGACGACCCATGAGCAGCACCGCAGCACCGCCGCTACCCGCGGCCGACGAGCGCAAGCGCCCGATGACCCGAGAGGAGAAGCGCGTGATCCTGGCCTCCTCGGCCGGCACGATCTTCGAGTGGTACGACTTCTACCTGTACGGCTCGCTCGCCGCGATCATCGGCGCGCAGTTCTTCTCGTCGTTCCCCGAGGCGACGCGCAACGTGTTCGCGCTGCTCGCGTTCGCGGCGGGCTTCCTGGTGCGGCCGTTCGGCGCGCTGTTCTTCGGCCGCCTGGGCGACCTGGTGGGCCGCAAGTACACGTTCCTGGTCACCATCCTGATCATGGGCATCTCGACGTTCGTCGTCGGCCTGCTGCCCGGCTACAACACGATCGGCTGGCTCGCCCCGGTCATCCTGATCGTGCTGCGGATGCTGCAGGGCCTCGCGCTCGGCGGCGAATACGGCGGCGCGGTGGTCTACGTGGCCGAGCACGCGCCGCGCAACCGTCGCGGCTTCTTCACGAGCTGGATCCAGACGACCGCGACGCTCGGGCTGCTGCTGAGCCTGATGGTCATCCTGGGCGTGCGCACCGTCGTCGGCGAGAAGGACTTCGCCGAGTGGGGCTGGCGCATCCCGTTCCTGCTGTCGATCTTCCTGCTCGGCATCTCGGTCTGGATCCGGCTGCAGATGGAGGAGTCGCCGGCCTTCAAGAAGATGAAGACCGAGGGCACGCAGTCGAAGGCGCCGCTGTCCGAGGCGTTCGGCCAGTGGAAGAACGCCAAGTTCGCGCTGATCGCGCTGTTCGGCCTCGTCGCCGGCCAGGCGGTGGTCTGGTACACCGGCCAGTTCTACGCGCTGTTCTTCCTGCAGACGATCCTGCGCGTCGACATGTTCTCGGCGAACGTGCTGATCGCCTGGTCGCTGATCCTGGGCACCGTCGGCTTCGTGATCTTCGGCAGCCTGTCCGACCGGATCGGCCGCAAGAAGATCATCCTCGCCGGCTGCCTGCTCGCGGCGATCACGTACTTCCCGGTGTTCAAGTCGATCACCGCGCTCGCGAACCCGACGCTGCACGCCGCCCAGCAGAACACCAAGGTGACGATCGTCGCGGACAAGGACGACTGCTCGTTCCAGTTCAACCCGACCGGCACCGCGAAGTTCACCAGTTCGTGCGACGTGACCAAGGCGCTGCTCGCGCGCAGCTCGGTCAACTACGAGACGGTGTACGAGAAGGGCGCGATCCCGGCGCGCGTGAAGGTGGGCGACACCGAGATCGCGGGCTACGAGGCCTCGAAGCTGACCGGCGACGCGGCCAAGACGACGCCCGCCGCGTTCACGAAGAGCGTCAACGACGCGCTCGCCACGGCCGGCTACCCGGCCCCGGGCAAGCCGGCGGCGAACATCGTGAAGCTCGAGGGCTTCTTCGACATCTTCAACGGTCGGACGTTCCCGCTGGTGATGCTGCTGACGTACCTGGTGGTGCTGGTGACGATGGTCTACGGACCGATCGCCGCCGCGCTGGTCGAGCTGTTCCCGACGCGGATCCGCTACACCGGCATGTCGCTGCCGTACCACATCGGCAACGGCTGGTTCGGCGGCCTGATGCCGGCGACGGCGTTCGCGATGATCGCGCAGACCGGCGACGTCTACTACGGCCTGTGGTACCCGATCGTGATCGCGATGGCCACGGTGGTCATCGGCCTGCTCTTCGTGCCGGAGAACCACAAGAAGGACATCTTCGCCGAAGACGTCAAGCAGTGACGCCCGCGCCCGCGGACGCTGCGGCGTCCGCGGGCCGGCTCCCGCACGGGCCCCGGCCCGGCGCGGAAACGAAGACGGCCGGTGTTCCCACCGGCCGTCTTTTTTTCCCCGGGGCGGTCGCGCCGCCCTTCGCGCGCCGCCTCAGCGCGGCAGGTCGCTCGAGCCCATCAGGAACTCGTCGACCGCGCGCGCGGCCTGCCGGCCCTCGCGGATCGCCCAGACGACCAGCGACTGGCCGCGGCGCATGTCGCCGGCGGCGAACACCTTCGGCACGCTCGTGCGGTAGCTCTGCTCGCCGTCGGTGCTCGCGCGCGCGTTGCCGCGGCCGTCCTTGTCGACGCCGAAGGCCTCGAGCACGCCGCCCACCGGCGAGACGAAGCCCATCGCGAACAGCACCAGGTCGGCCGGCACCTCCTGCTCGGAGCCCGGCACCTCGACCATCCGCATCTGGCCGCTGGCCTCGTCGCGCTTCCACTCGACGCGGGCGGTGACCAGCGCGCGGACGTTGCCCTGCGCGTCGCCGCGGAACGCCTTGGTGGTGATCGCCCAGTCGCGGTCGCAGCCCTCCTCGTGCGAGGACGAGGTGCGCAGCTTGGTCGGCCAGTACGGCCAGGTGAGCGCCTTGTTCTCCGACTCGGGCGGCTGCGGCATCAGCTCGTACTGCACGACGCTCGCCGCGCCGTGCCGGTTGCTCGTGCCGACGCAGTCGCTGCCGGTGTCGCCGCCGCCGATGACGACGACGTGCTTGCCGGTGGCCATGATCCGCCCGTCGACGCGGTCGCCGGCGACCGTGCGGTTCTGCTGGGGCAGGAACTCCATCGCGAAGTGCACGCCCTTCAACTCGCGGCCGGGCACCGGCAGGTCGCGCGGCTGCTCGGCGCCGCCGGTCAGCACGATCGCGTCGAACTCGGCCTGCAGCCGCTCGGGCGTGACGCTCTCGCGCGCGAGGTTGGTGATGTGCGCGTCGGGCGGCTGCGTGCCGACGAAGACGCCGGTGCGGAAGCGCACGCCCTCGGCCTGCATCTGCTCGACGCGCCGGTCGATGTGCGTCTTCTCCATCTTGAAGTCGGGGATGCCGTAGCGCAGCAGGCCGCCGATCCGGTCGTTCTTCTCGAACACCGTGACGTCGTGGCCGGCGCGCGCGAGCTGCTGCGCGGCGGCGAGGCCGGCCGGGCCCGAGCCGACGACCGCGACCGTCCTGCCGGTCCGGACGGCCGGCGGCTGCGGCACGACCCAGCCCTCCTCCCAGCCCTTGTCGATGATCGCGTGCTCGATCGACTTGATGCCCACCGGATCGCTGTTGATGTTCAGCGTGCAGGCCGCCTCGCAGGGCGCCGGGCACACGCGGCCGGTGAACTCGGGGAAGTTGTTGGTGGAGTGCAGGACGTCGAGCGCCTGCTTCCAGTCCTGGCGGTACACCAGGTCGTTCCAGTCGGGGATGATGTTGTTGACCGGGCAGCCGCTCTGGCAGAACGGGATGCCGCAGTCCATGCAGCGCGCGCCCTGCTTCGAGGCGGCCGCGTCGTCGAGGCGCACGACGAACTCGCGCCAGTGCTTGAGGCGCGCCTGGGGCGGCTCGCTGGCCTCCGACAGCCGCTGGAACTCGAGGAACCCTGTGACCTTGCCCATGTTCTTCTTTCCGTGTTCGGGGGGCGGCCTCAGGCCGCCTGGCCGGCCTTGGCGGCCTTCTTCGCGGCGGCGAGCTCGCCGAGCGCGCGCCGGTACTCGGTGGGGAACACCTTGACGAACCGGCCGCGGGCGTTCGCCCAGTCGGAGAGGATCTCCTTCGCCCGGAAGCTGCCGGTGTAGCGGAAGTGCGCCTCGACGAGGCGCCGCAGGATGACCTCGTCGGCCTCGCCCCGGCCGCCGCGCGCGACGGCGTGCCAGACCGACTCGGGCACCTGCGCCGCCTGCTCCTTGGCGCCGACGACCGGCTCGAGGCTGACCATCGAGGTGTTGCAGCGGCGCTTGAAGTCGCCCTCCGGATCCCAGACGTAGGCGACGCCGCCCGACATGCCGGCCGCGAAGTTGCGGCCGGTGGCGCCGAGCACGACCACCGTGCCGCCGGTCATGTACTCGCAGCCGTGGTCGCCGGTGCCCTCGACGACCGCGATCGCACCCGAGTTGCGCACCGCGAAGCGCTCGCCGGCCACGCCGTTGAAGTACGCCTCGCCCTCGATCGCGCCGTACAGCACCGTGTTGCCCACGATGATGTGCTCCGGCCCGTAGCCGCGGAAGTCGTTCGCGCAGCGCACGATCACGCGCCCGCCCGACAGGCCCTTGCCGACGTAGTCGTTGGCCTCGCCCACCAGGTCGAACGCGATGCCGCGCGCGAGGAACGCGCCGAAGCTCTGGCCGGCCGTGCCGTTGAACTGCACGTGGATCGTGTCGTCCGGCAGGCCCTCGTGCGTGTGGCGGCGCGCGACCTCGCCCGACAGCATCGCGCCGACGGTGCGGTTCACGTTGCGGATCGGCAGGATGAAGCTCGCCTTCTCGCCGCGCTCGATCGCGGGCCGCGCCTTGCCGATCAGCTCGTGGTCGAGCGCGCGCTCGAGGCCGTGGTCCTGCACGTCGACGTTGTAGCGCGGCACGTCCGGGGGCATCTCGGGCGAGTGGAAGATCCGCGTGAAGTCGAGCCCGCGCGCCTTCCAGTGGCCGATGCCGGCCCGGGTGTCGAGCAGGTGCGTCGCGCCGATCATCTCGTCGAAGCGGCGGATGCCGAGCTGCGCCATGATCGCGCGCGCCTCCTCGGCCACGAAGAAGAAGTAGTTGACGACGTGCTCGGGCTTGCCGGCGAACTTCTTCCGCAGCACCGGATCCTGCGTGGCCACGCCCACCGGGCAGGTGTTCAGGTGGCACTTGCGCATCATGATGCAGCCCTCGACGACCAGCGGCGCGGTGGCGAAGCCGAAC
>DASPJX010000365.1:0-5534 GCA_035628395.1 Burkholderiaceae bacterium
CCGGGACATGCACGCGCTGACCCACCACTCGCACTCCGACGGCTCGCCGTACCCGGAGCACGACTGCCCGATCTACGGCGCGTTCCGCCGCGGGCTGCCGTGCCGGCTCGACACCGAGGTGTTCTGGCGCCGCGACCGCAGCCCGATCCCGGTCGAGTACTCGAGCAATCCGATCCTCGAGGGCGACGCGGTGCGCGGCGCGGTCGTCACCTTCGTCGACGTCACCGAGCGCCGGCGGGCGGCCGACGCGCTCGCCCGCGCGAAGGACGAGCTCGAGCGCCGCGTCGCCGAGCGCACCGGCGAGCTGTCGGTGGCGCTCGGCCGGCTGCGCGAGCTGTCGGCCTGGCACGAGCGGGTCCGCGAGGACGAGCGCACGCGGATCGCGCGCGAGGTGCACGACGAGCTCGGGAGCCTGCTCGTCGCGCTGAAGATGGACGTCGGCTGGCTCGACAAGCGGCTCGGCGAGCAGCGGGCGCGCGACGCCGACGACGCGCAGTCGATGCGCGAGCGGATGCGCTGCAAGTGCCGCAACATGTCGCGCCTGATCGAGGACGCGGTCGACAGCGTCGGGCGCATCATCACCGACCTGCGCCCGAGCGTGCTCGACCACCAGGGGCTGTGGGCCGCGCTCGAATGGCAGGCCACCGAGTTCGCCTCCAGCGCCGAGCTCGGGCTCGCGCTCGACCTGCGCGTCGACGGCGCGCCGGAGCTGCCGGAGCCCTCGCGCATCGCGGTGTTCCGGATCTTCCAGGAGATGCTGTCGAACGTCGGCCGCCACGCGCGCGCGAGCCGGCTCGACGTGCGGATCGCGGCCGATCGCGGCGAGCTGTCGGTGCGCGTGGCCGACGACGGTCGCGGCGCGCCGGCCGAGGCCTTCGAGTCGCGCACCGCGTTCGGCGTCCTCGGCATGCGCGAGCGCGCGCGCCAGCTCGGCGGCGGGCTGCTGATCGACAGCCGGCCCGGCGAGGGCACCGCGATGGAGCTGCGCGTGCCGCTGGACGGAGGCGGGTCGTGATCCGCGTGCTGATCGGCGACGACCACCGGATCGTCCGCGAGGGCCTGAAGCAGGTGCTGGCCGACGCGCCCGAGCTGCGCGTGGTCGCCGAGGCGCAGACCGGCGCGGAGGTGCTCGAGCGCGTGGAGGCCGCCGGCCCCGGCGGGCTCGACCTGGTGCTGCTCGACGTCGCGATGCCCGGGCGCGACGGCCTCGACGTGCTGCAGGCGCTGCGCCGCTCGCATCCGGCGCTGCCGGTGCTGATGCTGAGCACCTATCCCGAGCGCCAGTACGCGGTGCGCTGCATCCGGCTCGGCGCCGCCGGCTACCTGAGCAAGGGCGCCGACCCCGACGACATGATCGCCGCGGTCCGCAAGGCGGCCGCCGGCGGCGTGTGGGTGTCCCCGGCCACGGCCGAGGCGCTGGCCGGCGCGGTGGGCGGCGCGCGCGCGGGGCTCGGCACCGAAGCGCTGTCCCATCGCGAGGACCAGGTGTTCCGGCTCCTCATCGAGGGGCGTACCGTGAGCGAAATCGGTGCACGGCTCGGGCTCGCACCGAATACGGTCAGCACCTACCGGGCGCGGATCCTCGAGAAGACCGGCACGCGCAACGACGTCGAGCTCGCCCTGTACGCCGAGCGCCACGCGCGCCGCGCGGGCTGAGGCCTCCCGCGGGGATCCGGGGCCCGGCGCGGCCCGCGCGTGTAGGGCCGGCCCTACGCGGTGTCGTCGGACGGACCGCGATCGGCGTCGACGTCGGGCGCGCGGGCCCCCGCTGGTCCGGCCCTTGCAGGAGAGGGACGGTCCAACGCCGAGGTGCACCATGTCCGACCGTCCGTCCGAGTCCGCCGCAGCCGCCTGGGATCCCTACGACGCCGACCGCCCGCTGCTGATGCGCTGCGCCTGCGGCCGCGAGCACGCCGCCCGGGCCGCCTGCGCGGTCGACGCCGAGCCCGCCCCGCGCACCGGCACCGGGCCCGCGCCGGTACGGAGCGACGCGGCGCCCGCCGCGGTCGACGACGAGACGCGCGGCCGCGAGTTCGTCGAGGCCGCGCTGGTGAAGGCGCTGTTCCCGAGCGACGCGCTGCGCCGGCGCTTCCTGCGCGCGGTCGGGGCGACCACCGCGCGCGCGGCGATCGCCTCGCTGCTGCCGGTGGGCGCGCTGCAGGCGATGGCGCAGGAGAGGCGCGCGCCGGAGAAGCGCGAATTGAAGATCGGCTTCATCGCGATCACCTGCGCGAGCCCGCTGATCATGGCCGACCCCCTGGGCTTCTACAAGCGCGAGGGGCTCGACGTCTCGCTGATGAAGACCGCCGGCTGGGCGCTGATCCGCGACAAGATGCTCAACCGCGAGCACGACGCCTCGCACTTCCTGTCGCCGATGCCGCTCGCGATCTCGATGGGGCTGGGCTCGACGCAGGCGCCGATGCGGGTGGCGAGCATCCAGAACACCAACGGGCAGGCGATCACGCTGCACGCGAAGCACAAGGACCGGCGCGATCCGAAGACCTGGAAGGGCTTCCGCTTCGCGGTGCCGTTCGAGTACAGCATGCACAACTTCCTGCTGCGGTACTACCTGGCCGAGCACGGCGTCAATCCCGACACCGACGTCCAGATCCGAGTGACCCCGCCGCCCGAGATGGTGGCGAACCTGCGCGCCGGCAACATCGACGGCTTCCTCGGGCCCGACCCGTTCAACCAGCGCGCGGTGTTCGACGAGGTGGGCTTCATCCACATCCTGTCGAAGGAGATCTGGGACGGTCACCCGTGCTGCGCGTTCGGCATGTCGGAGGACTTCATCCGCCAGAACCCGAACACCTACTCGGCGCTGTTCCGCGCGGTGCTGACCGCCTCGAACATGGCGAGCCAGCCCCGCGACCGCGAGCTGATCGCGAAGATCGTCGCGCCGCCCGCGTACCTGAACCAGCCCGAGACCGTGATCGCGCAGGTGCTGACCGGCAAGTTCGCCGACGGCCTGGGCGGCGTGAAGTCGGTGCCCGACCGGGCGAACTTCGACCCGGTGCCCTGGCAGGGCATGGCGGTCTGGATGCTGACCCAGATGAAGCGCTGGGGCTACCTGAAGGGCGAGGTCGACTACCGCCGCATCGCCGAGCAGGTGTTCCTGATCACCGACGCGAAGAAGCACATGGCCGACCTCGGCCAGAAGGTGCCCGAGGGCGCGTACCGCAAGTTCAAGGTGATGGGGCGCGAGTTCGATCCCGCGCGGCCCGACGAGTACCTGAAGGGCTTCGCGCTCTCGCGCGCGGTCTGAGGTCGCCATGTCGAGCTCCCTGAACGTCCGCGCGGCGGTCGTGTCGCTGCTGCTGCTCGCGCTGGTGCTCGGCGTCTGGCACGCCGCCACCGCGCCCTCGACCGCGGTGCAGGCCGCCGCGGCGATGACCCCGGAGCAGGCCGAGTACGCGAAGCTGATGGGCAAGGACCCGGGCGCGCAGCCCCGCGCGAGCGGCTTCCCGACGCTCGCGCAGATGGGCGCCACGGTCGCGAAGCACCTGTCGGATCCGCTGTACGACAACGGGCCGAACGACAAGGGCATCGCGATCCAGCTCGCGCACTCGCTCGGCCGCGTCGCGCTCGGCTTCCTCGCGGCGGTCTGCGTGGCGGTGCCGCTCGGCTTCGTGATCGGCATGTCGCCGCTGCTGCACCGCGCGTTCGACCCGTTCATCCAGGTGCTGAAGCCGATCTCGCCGCTCGCCTGGATGCCGCTCGCGCTCTACACGATCAAGGACTCGTCGATCTCCGGCATCTTCGTGATCTTCATCTGCAGCGTCTGGCCGATGCTGATCAACACCGCGTTCGGCGTCGCCTCGGTGCGGCGCGACTGGCTCGCGGTGGCGGCGACGCTCGAGGTCCGGCCGCTGCGCCGCGCGTTCCGCGTGATCCTGCCGGCCGCGGCGCCGACGATCCTGACCGGCATGCGGATCAGCATGGGCATCGCGTGGCTCGTCATCGTCGCCGCCGAGATGCTGGTCGGCGGCACCGGCATCGGCTACTTCGTCTGGAACGAGTGGAACAACCTGTCGCTCACCAACGTGATCTTCGCGATCGCGGTGATCGGCGTCGTCGGCATGCTGCTCGACCTGATGTTCGCGCGGCTCCAGAAGCGGGTGACCTATGTGGAGTGACGTGGAGCGACGCACCGCTTCGGGCGCCGCGGTGCAGCCGGCCGCGCCGCGCACGGCGGGCTTCCTGAAGGTCGAGGGCCTGGCGCGGGCCTTCGCGGCCGACCGCCCGGTGTTCGCCGACGTGAGCTTCGCGATCGAGCGCGGCGAGTTCGTCTGCATCATCGGGCACTCGGGCTGCGGCAAGACCACGGTGCTCAACGTGCTCGCGGGCCTGGACCGCGCGAGCGCCGGCCACGTGTTCATGGACGGCCGCGAGGTGCGCGGCCCCGGGCTCGAGCGCGGCGTCGTGTTCCAGGGTCACGCGCTGATGCCCTGGCTCACCGTGCGGCGCAACGTCGCCTTCGCCGTCGAGTCGCGCTGGCCCGACTGGAACCGCGCGCGGGTCGACGCACAGGTCGAGCGCTTCGTCGGCATGGTCGGCCTCGCCGCCGCGCTCGACAAGAAGCCCGCGCACCTGTCGGGCGGCATGAAGCAGCGGGTCGGCATCGCCCGGGCCTTCGCGATCGAGCCGAAGATGCTGCTGCTCGACGAGCCGTTCGGCGCGCTCGACGCGCTGACCCGCGGCACGATCCAGGACGAGCTGACCGGCATCGTGCAGGCGACCGGCCAGACGGTCTTCATGATCACGCACGACGTCGACGAGGCGCTGCTGCTCGCCGACCGCATCCTGCTGATGCGCAACGGCGCCGAGGGCCCCGCCGGCTGGGAGCCGGGCGGCCTCGCCGAGACCGTCGTCAACCCGCTGCCGCGCTCGCGCACGCGCGCGCAGATGCACCACCTGCCCGGCTACTACGAGCTGCGCAACCGCATCGTCGATTTCCTCGTCTCCCGCGCCCGCGCGGGGGGCGGCCACTGAACGTCCATCGAACCAGGAGAACCGACATGGACCGCAACGACGTCACCCGCAAGATCGTCGAGACCAAGGTGAGGAAGCGCATCCGGTGGGCCGACGTGGCGAAGGCCGTCGGCGCGAGCAAGGAGTGGGTCACCGCCGGCTGCCTCGGCCAGATGACGTTCACCGCGCAGCAGGCGGCCACGGTCGGCGACATCTTCGGGCTCGACGAGGACGAGATCGCCTGGCTGCAGGTCGTGCCGTACAAGGGCTCGCTGCCGACGCCGGTGCCGACCGATCCGCTGATCTACCGCTGGTACGAGATCGTCAGCGTCTACGGCACGACGATCAAGGAGCTGATCCACGAGGAGTTCGGCGACGGCATCATGAGCGCGATCGACTTCTCGATGGACATCGCGCGCGAGCCCGACCCCAAGGGCGACCGCGTGCACGTCGTGCTGAGCGGCAAGTTCCTGCCGTACAAAACCTACTGACCGACCCGGGGCGACCCGCGCGCCGCGGCCGCCGGCGCGTCGGAGGCCGCGGCCCGCGTCGCGCGTCGGCGC
>DASPJX010000366.1:0-16859 GCA_035628395.1 Burkholderiaceae bacterium
CGGCCGCGCGGGCGGTGGCGGCCGCGCTGGCCGACGGCCGGCTCGCGCCCGATCCCGCCGCCGCGCTCGACGACGCCCCGCGTCCCGGCCGCCCGGCGCGTCCGCGCCTCGTCCATCCGCGCGAGGTGCCGCAGCGCGGCACCGGCAGCCACGAGGGCCGCGCCGCGCTGCTGCACGCGATCGCGCACATCGAGTTCAACGCGATCGACCTCGCGCTCGACGCGGCGTGGCGCTTTCCCGGGCTGCCCGCGGCCTGGTACGCCGACTGGGTCGGCGTGGCCGGCGAGGAGGCGGAGCACTTCGACCTGATCGCCGACGAGCTCGAGCGGCGCGGCCACGCCTACGGCGACTTCGACGCGCACGACGGGCTGTGGGAGATGGCGATGCGCACCCGCGACGACCCGCTCGCGCGCTGCGCGCTCGTGCCGAGGCTGATGGAGGCCCGCGGGCTCGACGTCACGCCGCAGATCCAGCGCCGTCTGTCGCAGGCGGGCGACGCGGCGGGCCGCGCGCTCCTGCAGCGCATCCTCGACGACGAGGTCGGCCACGTGGCGATCGGCAACCGCTGGTACGCGTGGCTGTGCGAGCGCGCCGGGCTCGATCCGCTCGCGGCCTGGGACGGCCTCGCGGAGCGCCACGGCGCGTCGCGCCCGCGTCCGCCGTTCAACGTCGAGGCGCGCCGCGCGGCCGGATTCAGCGACGAGGAGCTCGCCCGCTGGGCCTGAGCCGCCGGCGGCCCCACCGCCCGGCGACGGGCGCCGGACGCGCCTTGCCGCGCCGGACGGCCCGGGACGCCCGTCCGCGCGGCCCCGTCCGAGCCGCGAGCGGGAGCGTCGCGCCTCGGGACGCCGCGCCGCGCCGCCTATAATCGGGCTTTGCGGCTCCCTCCTGCATGACCGAGATCTACCGTCCCCGCCGCGAGTCCGCCTCCGAGTTCGTCGAGGCCCGCCGCCTGCGCCACCACGTGCGGCGCTGGGGCGATCCGGCCGCGCCCCCGATCCTGATGCTGCACGGCTGGATGGACGTCTCGGCCTCCTTTCAGTTCGTCGTCGACGCGCTCGCGCGCGAGCGCCACGTGATTGCGCCCGACTGGCGCGGCTTCGGCCTGACCGACTGCCCGGGCGCCGACTGCTACTGGTTCCCGGACTACCTCGGCGACCTCGACGCGCTGCTCGACGCGCTGCTGCCGCCGAGGCAGGCGGTCGACGTCGTCGCGCACAGCATGGGCGGCAACGTGGCGATGCTGTACGCCGGCGTGCGTCCCGAGCGGGTGCGCACGCTGGTCAACCTCGAGGGCTTCGGCATGCCGGCCTCCGATCCGGCCGAGGCACCCGATCGGATGCGGCAGTGGCTCGACGAGCTGCGCGACGAGGCGCGCGTGCGCGACTATCCGTCGCGCGACGCCGTCGCCGAGCGGCTCGTGCGGACCAATCCGCGGCTGCCGCTCGACAAGGCGCGCTGGCTGGCCGGACACTGGTCGCGCCGGACCGCCGCCGGCCGCTTCGAGCTGCTCGGCGATCCGGCCCACAAGCGCGTCAACCCGTATCCGTACCGCGTGGACGAGGTGGTCGCCGCCTGGCGCCGGATCGCGGCGCCGGTGATGCTGGTCGCGTCGACCGACGGTCTCGAGCGGCACCGCTTCGTCGAGACCGACGAGTACCGGCAGCGGCTCGCGGCGGTCCCGCGGCTGTCGCGGGCCACGGTCGGGCAGGCCGGCCACATGCTGCACCACGACCGTCCGGACCGGGTCGCGGCGCTGATCGAGGAGTTCGTCGATGGCTGATCGTCCGTCCCCGGCGCATCGCGTCAACGCCGACCTGCACTGCCACTCGGTGGTGTCGGACGGACTGCTCGCGCCGGCCGAGGTGGTCGAGCGCGCCCACCGCAACGGCGTCGAGGTGCTCGCGCTGACCGACCACGACGAGGTCGCCGGGCTCGCCGACGCCGCGGCGCGCGCCGCGTCGCTCGGCCTCGCGTTCGTGCCGGGCGTCGAGGTGTCGGTGACCTGGGCCGACGAGACGATCCACGTCGTCGGCCTGCGCGTCGACTACCGCGACGAGGCGCTGATCGCCGGGCTGGCCCGCACCCGCAACGGCCGCGACGACCGGGCGCGGGAGATCTCGGAGCAGCTCGCCGCGGCCGGCATCCCCGGCGCGTACGAGGGCGCGCTGCGCCACGCGGGCAACCCCGACCTGATCTCGCGCAGCCACTTCGCGCGCTACATCGTCGAGACCGGCACCTGCTCCGACGTGCCGGAGGTGTTCCGCCGCTTCCTCGTCGAGGGCCGGCCCGGCTACGTGCCGCACCGCTGGGCGAGGCTCGCCGACGCGGTCGGCTGGATCCGCGCCGCGGGCGGCACGGCGGTGATGGCGCACCCCGGGCGCTACAAGCTGTCGGACCTGTGCATGGACCAGCTGATCCGCGAGTTCCGCGACGCCGGCGGCACCGCGATCGAGGTCGTCAGCGGCAGCCACACGCCCGACCAGTACGGCGAGTTCGCGCAGACCGCGGTGCGCTTCGGGCTGCAGGCCTCGCGCGGCTCCGACTTCCACGGCCCCGGCGAGAGCCGGCACGACCTCGGCTCGCTGCCGCCGTTGCCGAAGCACCTGCAGCCGGTCTGGCACGACTGGCCCGAGGTCGAGGCGCTGCAGCGGTGACGCAGCGCTTCGAGATCCACCCCACGCATCCGCAGGCCCGGCTCGTCCGCCAGGCCGCGGCGATCCTCGGGGAGGGCGGGCTGGTCGTGATGCCGACCGACGCGTGCCACGTGCTCGCGTGCCGGCTCGACGACAAGGCCGCGGTCGACCGGCTGCGCGCGCTGCGCGGCCTCGACGAGCGCCACCTGCTGACGCTGATGTGCCGCGACCTGAAGGAGCTCTCGGTCTACGCGCAGGTCGACAATCGCCAGTACCGGTTCCTGCGCGACTGGACGCCGGGCGCGTACACCTTCGTGCTGCCGGCGACCAAGGAGGTGCCGCGCAGGCTGTGGCATCCGTCGCGCAAGACCGTCGGGCTGCGCGTGCCCGACCATCCGGTCGTCTCGCAGCTGCTCGCCGAGCACGGCGCGCCGGTGCTCGCGAGCAGCCTGATCCTCCCCGGCGACGAGCAGCCGATCAGCGACCCCGACGACGCGATGCGGCGCCTCGCGAAGCGCGTCGAGCTGGTCATCGACGCGGGCGCGCAGGGCTTCGAGCCGACCACCGTCATCGACATGACCGGCGACGAGCCGCAGATCGTGCGCGCCGGCAAGGGCCCGATCGACGCGATGACGCGCTGAGCGCCGACGCGGCCGCCGAGGCCGCGCGACGCGCCCGGGCGCGTCCGGAGGCCCCGGGACCCGCTGCTACAATCGGCCGCACCATGCCCACCGACCGCGTCCTCTCCGGCATGCGCCCGACCGGCGCGCTGCACCTCGGCCACTACCACGGCGCCCTCGCGAACTGGGTGCGGATGCAGACCGAGCACGAGTGCTTCTTCTTCGTGGCCGACTGGCACGCGCTGACCACCCACTACGAGTCGCCCGAGGTGATCGGGCAGAACGTCTGGGAGATGGTGATCGACTGGCTCGCGGCGGGCATCGACCCGGAGCGCGCGACGCTCTTCATCCAGTCGAAGGTGCCGGAGCACGCGGAGCTGCACGTGCTGCTGTCGATGTGCACCCCGCTCGGCTGGCTCGAGCGCGTGCCGACCTACAAGGACCAGCAGGAGAAGCTGTCCGACAAGGACCTGACGACGTACGGCTTCCTCGGCTACCCGCTGCTGCAGTCGGCCGACATCCTGATGTACAGGGCCGCGTGGGTGCCGGTCGGCGAGGACCAGGTGCCGCACGTCGAGCTCACGCGCGAGGTCGCGCGGCGCTTCAACCACCTGTTCGGCCGGCAGCCCGGCCTCGAGGAGCGGGTGGCCGCGGCGCGCAGGCGGCTCGGCGGCAAGCGGGCGCAGGCGTACGACGAGTACCTGCAGCGGCACCGCGAGCGGGGCGACCCCGAGGCGGTCGCGCAGGCGAGCTCGCTGGTGAACGGCACGCAGAGCCTGTCCGACGACGAGCGCGCGACGCTGATCGGCTGGCTCGAGGGCGGCCGGCGCCGGATCCTCGTCGAGCCGCAGGCGCGGCTGACGCAGGCCTCGAAGGTCCCGGGCCTCGACGGCGCGAAGATGTCGAAGAGCTACGGCAACGCGGTGGGCATGCGCGAGGACCCGGCCTCGGTCACGAGGAAGCTGCGCCAGATGCCGACCGACCCCGCCCGCGTGCGCCGCACCGATCCGGGCGAGCCCGAGCGCTGCCCGGTGTGGCAGCTGCACAAGGTGTACTCGAACGCCGAGGTCCAGGCCTGGGCGCAGCAGGGCTGCCGGACCGCGGGCATCGGCTGCCTCGACTGCAAGCAGCCGGTCATCGACGCGATCGTCGCCGAGCAGACGGTGTTCATCGATCGCGCGCGGCCCTACGTCGAGGAGCCGCGACGCGTGCGCGACATCATGGAGGCCGGCTGCGAGCGCGCCCGCGCGGTCGCCCGCGAGACGATGCGCGACGTGCGCGACGCGATGGGCGTGGGCTACGCCTGAGGCGCGGCCTCAGGGGGTCGTCGACGCGGCGTCGCCGCCCTTGACCAGGTGCATCTGCCGCACCTGCGGCAGCGACTCGAGGAAATCGCGCAGCGGCCCCAGCGGCAGCGGCTCGCTGATGAACGTGCCCTGCATGCTGTCGCACTCGAAGCTGCGGAGCGCGCGCATCTCGGCCGCCGTCTCGACGCCCTCGGCCATCGCCTGCAGCCCGAGCTTGCCGGCGAGCGTCGTGATCGCCTGGATGATCGCCGCGTTGCCGCGGTCCTCGGGCAGGCCGCGGATGAACGTGCGGTCGATCTTCAGGCCGTCGACCGGCAGGTTCTTCAGGTACGACAGCGACGCGTAGCCGGTGCCGAAGTTGTCGATGATCACCTTGATGCCGAGCCGGCGCAGCTCGGCGAGCAGGGTCACCGTCTTCTCGCTGTTCTCGATCAGCGCGTTCTCGGTCAGCTCGAGCCGCAGCATCCCGGTCGGCACCCGGCGCTCCTCGAGCAGCGCGTTCAGCTGCGCGAGGAAGCCGTCCTCGGCGAGCTGGCGCGGCGAGATGTTGACCGACACCGCGACGCCCTCGAAGCGGTCGAGCCCGAGCGAGACCCGGTCGTCGAGCGCGCGGCGGATCGCCCACAGCCCGATCTCTCGGGTCATGTTGCTCTGCTCGGCGGCCGGCAGGAACTTCTCGGGCAGCAGCAGGCCGCGGGTCGGATGGCGCCAGCGCATCAGCGCCTCGACGCCGACGATCCGGCGCTCGCCCACCGCCAGCACCGGCTGGTAGTACAGGTCGACCTCGCCGCGCTGCAGCGCGAGCGGGAACTCCGCGCCGAGCTGCAGCTGGTCGCTGCGCTCGTCCGACAGGTCGCCGGCGAAGAAGCGCACGTCGTTGCGGCCCTCGCTCTTCACGCGGTACATCGCGCCGTCGGCGCACTTGATCAGCAGCTGCGCGTCGCGGCCGTCGTCGGGGGCGACCGCCACGCCGATCGACGCCGACAGGAAGTACGCGCGGTTCATCAGCACGAACGGCCGCTCGATCGCGGCGAGCACCTTGCGCGCGATCCGCTCGATCTCGTCGCGGTCGGTCAGGTCGAGCAGCAGCAGGATGAACTCGTCGCCGCCGATGCGGCCGGCGACGTCGGTCGGGCGCAGCGCCTCGCGGAAGCGGCGCGCCACCTCGACCAGCACCTGGTCGCCGACCGAGTGGCCGAGCGTGTCGTTGATCAGCTTGTAGCGGTCGAGGTCGACGTACAGCACCGCCGCCGGGCGCTCGCGCTTGACCGTCTCCTCGAGCTGGTGGGTCAGGTACACGCGGTTGGGCAGGCCGGTGAGCGCGTCGTGCAGCGACGCGTGCATCAGCCGCTTCTCGGCGTTCTTGCGCTGCAGGTACAGCGACATCGTGCGCGACAGGATGTCGGCGAGCTGGCGCAGCAGCGCGTCGGCCCGGAACCCCACGGGGCTGAAGAACACCAGCGCCGACAGCACGTTGTGGTGCTCGTCCATGATCGGCGCGAGGAAGGCCGCGTTCATGCCGAGCTCGGCGCTGCGGTAGCGCGCCGCGAACTCGGGCTCCTGCGACAGGTCGGGCAGCCAGATCGCCTCGCCGCTGGTCCACGCGCGGTCCTCGACGCCGGTGCGGCCCATCTGCAGCTGCGCCGGCAGCTGCGTGAACATCCGGGCGAGCGCCGGCTGGCCCCAGCGCTCGCGCACGGCGAGCGCGCGGGTGCCGGGGATCAGCACGAGGTGCGCGCCGCCCGACCAGCCCATCAGCCCGCACAGCGTGATGATCAGCGCGGTGATCACGCGCTCGGGCTCGGTCTGCTCGCGCATGATCGAGGCCATCTCGCCCTCGACCTGCAGCAGCAGCTGCTGCTGGCGCTCGCGCGTGACCGCGCGGCCGACGCCGCGGTAGCCGCGGAAGCGGCCCGACTCGTCGAACATCGGCCGCCCCGACAGGCTCACGTGGTGCACGTTGCCCTCGGGATCGAGCAGCCCGAACTCGAAGCCCTCGAACGGGCGCGTCGCGGCGAGGTCGGCGCGGTGCCGCTCCCAGTCGGCCTTCGGGAAGTCGATCGTGCGGCCCTCCCAGCGGCGCCGCCCGATGCCCTGCTTGACCCAGTCGCCGCCCAGCGCGACGACGACGCTGTCGGAGATGAAGCTGACGCGGTGCTCCTCGTCGGTCTCCCAGACCCAGTCGGCCGACAGCTGGGTCAGGTCGCGGAACTTCGCCTCGCTGGCGGCGAGCTGCTGGGCCATCGCGCGCATCGTCGTGATGTCCTGCACGATGCCGGCGAGCCGCACGACGCGGCCGTGGCGGTCGGTCTCGGGACGCGCCACGCTGCGCACCCAGATCGGGTCGGCGCCGTACTTCGCGTAGCGGTACTCGATCCGGACCTCGCGCCCGTGCTTGATCGCGCGGCGGTGCGCGGCCTGCCAGCGGGCCTGGTCCTCGGGATGGATGCAGATGAAGAAGCCCTTGGGGGAGGGCGGCGGCTGCGACGCCTCGAGCCCGAAGACGCGGAACGCGCCCTCGCTGAAGTAGTAGCGGTCCTCGCCGATGTCGTAGACCCACGAGCCGAGCACCGCGAGGCTCTCGGCGACGCCGTACTGGGCCTGCAGCTCGGACAGGCGGCGCACGATCGCGCGCTGCTCGCGCAGCTGCTCGAGGACGTTCAGCAGCAGGAAGGCGACGGTGCCGAGCGCGACGAGCGCGACCGGCAGCGCGAGGGCGGCCGCGCCGCCCAGCCGCTCGGGGAACAGGCGGGCGGCGGCGAGCAGCGCGCCGGCGAGCACGAGGGAGACGCCGACGACGATCCAGCCGCGTCGCTGCCCCCGTGCGTGTACGTAGAATCCGTTCACCGCGTTCGGTTCAGCGGACGCGCATGGCGCCGCCGTCCGACCCCCTTCCGTGTCTTCGTCACCGATGCCCGTCGATCCCAGCCCCGATTCCCGTCCCGCCGGCCCCCACGGCACCTCGACCGCGTCGGCCTGGGTCGCGCGCTGGCTCGGGGGCGTCGCCCCGGGCGGCAGGGTACTCGACTTCGCCTGCGGCGCCGGCCGCCACGCGCTCGCGGCGAGCGCGGCCGGGCTGCGGGTCCTGGCCGTCGATCGCGACCGGATCGCGCTCGACGCGTTCGAGGGTACGGACATCCACAGGGTCCAGGAAGACCTGGAGCACGGACGGTGGTCGTTCGGAGCCGAACGGTTCGACGCGATCGTCTGCGCGAACTACCTGTTCCGGCCCCGGCTGGACCTGCTGCTGTCGCTGCTCGCCCCCGGCGGGCTGTGGATCCACGAGACCTTCGCGCTCGGGAACGCGCGCTACGGGCGGCCCTCGAACCCGGCGTTCCTGCTGCGCCCGGGCGAGCTCGCCCGCGCGGCCGATCGCGCGGGCCTTCACCTGCTCGCCTACGAGGACGGCTGGGTCGGCTCGCCGAAGCCGGCGCGCGTGCAGCGCGCGGTCGCGGTGCGGCCTCCGTTCGACGCGGAGCGGCTGCCGCTGGGCTGAGGTCCGCGCGGGCGCTGCGCTAGAATCCCGCTTTTCGTTCGGGCACATTCGACCATGATCAAAGGCAGCATCGTCGCCATCGTCACGCCGATGCACGAGGACGGCAGCCTCGACCTGGACCGCTACCGGGCGCTGATCGACTGGCACGTCGAGAGCGGCACGTCGGCGATCGTGGCCGTGGGCACGACCGGCGAGTCGCCGACGGTCGACGTCGAGGAGCACGCGACGCTGATCCGCGTCGCCGTCGAGCACGCCGCGGGCCGGATCCCGGTGATCGCCGGCACCGGCGGCAACTCCACGCGCGAGGCGATCGACCTGACCCGCCACGCGCACCGCGCGGGCGCCAGCGCGTCGCTGCAGGTCGTCCCGTACTACAACAAGCCCGGCCAGGAAGGCCTGTACCGGCACTTCCGGGCGGTGGCCGAGGCGGTCGACCTGCCGGTGGTGCTGTACAACGTGCCCGGCCGGACCGTCGCCGACCTCGCCAACGACACCGTGCTGCGGCTCGCCGAGGTGCCCGGCATCGTCGGGCTGAAGGACGCGACCGGCGACATGCCGCGCGCGAGCGACCTGCTCGCGCGGCTGCCCGAGTCGTTCGCCGTCTACAGCGGCAACGACGACTCCGCGCTCGCGCTGATGGCGCTCGGGGGCCACGGCGTGATCTCGGTCACCGCCAACGTCGCGCCGCGCGAGATGGCCCGCCTGTGCGCGGCCGCGCTCGGCGGCGACATCGTCGCCGCGCGCGCGATCGACCGCCGGCTGCTGCCGCTGCACACCCGGCTGTTCGTCGAGGCCAACCCGATCCCGCTCAAGTGGGCGCTGACGCGGATGGGCCGCATCGAGGGCGGCATCCGCCTGCCGATGACGCCGCTGGACCCGAGGCACGCCCCGGTCGTCGAGGACGCGCTGCGCCGCTCCGGGGTGCTCGCGTGAGCGCGCGTCGCGCGTTCCGCGCCGCCGGCCGGGCGGCGTCCGTCGCCGTGCTGCTCGCCGCCTCCGGCTGCTCGGTCACGAACCTGTTCAGCGAGATGACCCGCGTCGACTACAAGTCGGCGACGCGCGGGCCGGCGCTCGACGTGCCGCCCGACCTGGTCTCGCCGCGCACCGACGAGCGCGCCGGGAACGCCGGTCCCACGACGTTCTCGAGCTTCGACCGCGATCGGGCCGTGCCCGAGCGGCGCACCGCGAGCGGGCCCGGCGTGCTGCCGCAGCCGGCGGGCGTGCGGCTCGAGCGGCAGGGGACCCAGCGCTGGCTGGTCGTCGACCAGCCGCCCGAGAAGGTGTGGCCGCTGCTGCGCGAGTTCTGGACGCAGGCGGGCTTCGCGCTGCGCACCGAGTCGCCCGAGACCGGCATCATGGAGACCGACTGGACCGAGAAGCGCTTCGGCGCGCCCGACAGCGGCTACCGCAACCTGCTGTCGCGCGCGCTCGGCAGCCTGTACAGCACCGGCGAACGCGACAAGTTCCGCACGCGGATCGAGTCCGACGGCAAGGTCACCGAGGTCTTCGTCAGCCATCGCGGCCTCGTCGAGGAGCTCACCGGCGTGCAGAAGGACGCCACCGTCTGGACGCAGCGTCCGTCCGACCCGGAGCTCGAGGCCGAGTTCCTGCGGCGGATGATGCTGCGGCTGCAGGGCCAGCCGCAGCGCGCGAGCGCGGCGCCGGCGGCTGCGGCCGCGTCGGCCCCGGCCGCGCCGGCGTCCGCCGAGCCCGCGCCGCCGCCGCGCGCGACGGTGGTGCAGGCCGACGGTCGGCCCGCGCTGCAGATGACCGACGGCTTCGACCGGAGCTGGCGCCAGGTGGGTCTCGCGCTCGATCGCGGCGGCTTCACGGTCGAGGACCGCGACCGCTCGCGCGGCACCTACTTCGTCCGCTACGTCGACCCCGACCAGGAGACGCGCACGCCCGGCCTGATCGACCGCGTGTTCGGCACCTCGACGTCGGGCAAGGACCTGAGCGGGCGCCGCTACCGGATCGTGGTGGCCGACGCCGGCGCGGCCGGAGGCACCCGGGTCGGCGTGCTCGGCGAGGACGGCTCGCCGCCGTCGAGCGACGCCGATCGCCGGATCGCCGGGCGGATCGTCGACCTGCTGCGCGATCAGCTGCGCTGAGGCCCCGGGGCCGGTGCGGTTCGCGAGCCTGGGCAGCGGCAGCGAGGGCAACGCGCTGGTCGTCGAGGCGGCCGGCGCGGGTCCCGGCGCCCGGCCGTTCCGCGTGATGATCGACTGCGGCTTCGGTCTGCGCGAGGCCGAGCGCCGGCTCGCGCGCATCGGCTGCGAGCCGGGCTCGCTCGACGGCATCCTCGTCACCCACGAGCACGGCGATCACGTCGGCGGCGTCTTCCGCCTCGCCCGCGCGCACCGCATCCCGGTGTACCTGACCTACGGCACGCTGCGCGCGTGCCGCACCGCCGCCGGCCACGCCGACCTGGTGCGGGTGATCGACTCGCACCGGCCGTTCGAGCTGCCGGGGCTGCGCGTCGAGCCGTTTCCGGTGCCGCACGACGCGCGCGAGCCGGTGCAGTACGTGCTCGACGACGGCGTCGCGCGCCTCGGCGTGCTGACCGACATCGGCCATCCGACGGCGCACCTGCCGCAGGCGCTCGCCCGGCTGACGGCGCTCGTGCTCGAGACCAATCACGACGCCGGCCTGCTCGCGCACAGCGACTATCCGGCCACGCTCAAGCGCCGGATCTCCGGGCCCTACGGCCATCTGGAGAACGCCGACGCGGCGCGGGTGCTCGAGGCGCTCGACCGCTCGCGGCTGCGGCGCGTCGTCGCCGCGCACCTCAGCCGCCAGAACAACCGTGCGGACCTCGCGCGGGCGGCGCTCGCGTCGGTGCTAGGCTGGGACGCGTCGCGGGTCGACGTGGCCGACCAGGACGGCGGGCTCGGCTGGGTCGAGGGCTGACGCGCGGCCGCGCGGCCGCGCACGTCCCGAAACGAGGAAGGCCCGGCGGACCGGGCCTTCGCGCACGGACCCGGACGGGTCCGGCGGCTCACTTCTTCTCGGCGGGCTCCCGTGCGGCGGCGTCCCGGGCGGCCTCGACGGCCCGGCCGGCGGCGTCGCGCGCCGCGGTCGCGGCGTCCTTGGCGGCGTCGGCCGCGGTCTGCGCGGCCCCGGCGGCGGCCGAGGCGGCGTTGCCCGCGACGTCCTTGGCGGTCTCGGCGGCGTTCGAGGCCGCGTTCGACGCCGCGTTGCCGGCGTTCTTCGCCGCCTCGACGGCCTTGTCGGCGGCGTCCTTGGCGGCGTCGGCCGCGCTCGGGGCGGGCGTGACGGGGGCGGGGGTCGCGACCGGCGGGGCGGGCGCGGCGGCGGGCGGGGCGGGCGGAGCCGCGGGCGGCTCGTCCTTGCGGCCGCAGGCGGCGAGCGACACCGCGACCAGCGTGGCGGCGAGGAGGGTACGGTTCATGGCGCGTTCCTGGATCGGATCGTCGGAGGGAGGAGGTGCGCGGGCCGTGGCCGCCGGAACGGGCCGGACCGCGCGAGCGAGGTGCGCGAGCGACGCGAACGCGCGCGCACGGCCGTCGATTCTACCAAGCTCGGCCGCGCCGCCCGGGGCCCGCGCGGACCGCGCCGCGCGGTCAGAGTCCGAGAGGCGCCGCGGGCAGGCAGGGCTCCGACTCGTCCCAGAGCGCGTCGTAGCGCACCGCCATCGGCTCGGCCGCGGCGGGGTCGGCGAGCGACAGCCGGCCTCGGAACAGCGTGGCCCGGGCCCGGCGCACCAGGTGCAGGCGATCGGCGATCAGCACGCCCTCGCCGTTCGCGAGCGCCGGCGGGATCCGGCGGCACTGGATCGCCGCGGCATGCCGGCGGCGCAGCGCGACGAAGCGCGGCGCGCGGCGCTCGAGCCAGTCGGGATCGGCGACCAGCACGCGGATGCGGGCGTGCGGCGCGGCGGCGACGCGCGCGAGCAGCTCGACGCCCTGCGGCGACTCGAGCGGCCAGTCGCTGAAGTCGCGGTCGGCGAGCGTCAGCTCGGCGCGGCATCCGGCGAGCGCGGCGAGGATCGCCTCGACGAACTCGCCTCGGCTGCGGAACAGCAACGAGCCTCCGGGTCGCATCCTCACGCTCGCGCGGACGGGGCGTCGGCCGCGGGATGCAGCCAGCCCGCCTCGTACCAGCGGTGAAGCATCGCCGCGAGCGCCGGATCGTCGAAAGCGCGTGCGCACTCGGCGGCCGTCAGGACCCGCCGGTCGGCGAGCCGGCGCAGCCAGCGCCGCGGGCCGGCGGCCGCGAAGGCCTCGCCGTTGACGAACGCGCGCGCGCCGCGACACGCCATCCGCGAGCGACGGTCCAGACGCAGCCCGTCGCGGCGCGCGACGGCGGCGAAGCGCGCGCCGGCGAGCGGCCGCTCGGGCGCGTCGAACCACACCGAGGGCTTGGGCTCGGTGAGGAACTCGCCGACGAAGCGCTCGACGTCGGCGGCGGCCGGACGCCAGTCGCGCGCCCAGCCGGCGAGCCGCTCGGCGAGATCGTCGGGGAGCTCGCCCGGCCGCGCGGACGGCGCGCGGCCGCGGTCGGCGAAGCGCGGGTCGGGGCCGCCCGGCGCGTCGGCCGCGGCGGCGAGGAACGCCGCCAGGAACTCGCGGCGCGACGGCGCGCGGAAGCCGATCGACAGCGTCACGCACTCGCCGACGGCAGTGCCCTCGTGGCCCCAGCCGGGCGGCACGTACAGCATGTCGCCGGGCTCGAGCAGCCACTCCTCGGCGGGCTCGAAGCGCGCGAGCAGCTTCAGCGGCATCCCGGGCACGAGCGTCGCGTCGCCGGGCGGCGCGACGCGCCAGCGCCGCGTGCCGTGCGCCTGCAGCAGGAACACGTCGTACGAGTCGACGTGCGGCCCGACGCCGCCGCCGTCGGTCGCGAAGCTCGCCATCAGGTCGTCGAGCCGCGCGTCGGGCACGAAGCGGAAGCGCTGCAGCAGCGCGTGTGCGGCATCGTCGTGCAGGTCGGTGCCCTGCACGAGCAGCGTCCAGCCGGGGCGCCGCCGCGGCGGCAGCCGCTCGAACGGCCCGTGCTCGAGCCGCCAGCGCCCGTCGGCGCTCGAGACCAGCCGCGACTCGACGTCGTCGCGCGCGGCGAGCTCGAAGAGCCGCGCCGGCGGCAGCGGCGAGACGAAGCCGGGCAGCGCGGCCCGCACGAGGAGCGGCCGGCGCTGCCAGTGACGCCGCATGAAGTCGTCTACACTGATCTCGCCGATCGAGTCGAGGATGTGCATGGAGGGCGCGGGATGCGGATCGAACCGAACGTGTGGGTGACGGTGCGCTATCGCCTCCACGACTCGCAGGGCGAGGCGATCGAGGAGGGCGAGCGCGAGTGGACCTACCTGCACGGAGGCTACGGCGCGGTCTTCCCGAAGATCGAGGACGCGCTCGCCGGCCGCGAGACCGGCTACGCGACCTCGCTGTACCTCGAGCCCGAGGACACCTTCGGCGACTACGACGCGTCGCTGCTGAAGGTCGCGCCGCGCGACCGCTTCCCCGCCGGGCTCGAGCCCGGGATGACCTTCGACGCCGTCCCCGGCGAGCCGGCCGACGGCGAACTCTACACCGTCACCGATTTCACCGAGGAGGCGGTCGTGCTCGACGGCAACCATCCGCTCGCCGGCATGGCGCTGCGCTTCGACCTCGAGGTGGAGGACGTGCGCGCGGCGACCGAGGACGAGATCGCCGAGGAGGCGCGCCGGCGCGCGGCCGAGGAGGAGTAGCCGGCCCGCCCGCGGGCGCCGCCGTCCGGAGCCCTCGCGAGGCCGCGCGCCTCAGCCGGTGCCGCGCACGACCTCGCGCACCGTCACGTGGAAGCGCGCCGGATGCGTCGGGTCGTACGCGATCCGCACCCACTGGCTGGTGAACGGATGGCCGAACGACTCGATCCGCGTGAAGTGCGGCACGGTCCGGCCGTCGCGATCGGCGAGCGGCTGGTCGACGCGGAAGCGGTGCGAGTCGCCGTGCAGGTAGGCGATCGGGTTGCGGAAGCGCGAGGCCGCCTCCTGCAGCCAGCCGGTGAACGCCGCGAAGCCGGGACGGGGCGTCCAGTCGAAGCCCGGGTTCGCGTGCGCGGCGATCACGAGCGCGTCGGCGCGCTCGTCGAGCGCGCGATCGACCGCGGCGGACAGCCACTCGCGGTTCGCCGCCTGGCGCACCGAGAACTCGCCCCGGCTGCCGGGGTACTCGTCGAATCCGTTGTTGCTGCCGACGACGTGCACCGCGACGAAGTGCACCGGGCCGACGCGCCAGCGCACGTTCTCCGGCATGCCGCGCTGGCGCTCGAGTGCGAGCGCCGCGCGCCCGGCGCCGGAGGCGCGACCGAGCGGCGCGGGCGACGACCAGAAGGTGCGGCGCAGCGCGGCGAGGCGCTCGACCGGATCGTGCGCGCCGGCGCCGCGGCGGTGGCAGTCGGTCCACTCGTTGTCGCCGGGGAGCAGCACCAGCGGGTGCGCGCTGCGGTCGAACACCGCGCGCCGCCGCGCGTAGAGCGCGTCCGAGCAGGGCTCGCGCCCGCCCTTGATGTCGCCCACGTGCAGCACGAAGGCGAGCGGCTCGGCGTCGAGCTGCGAGAGCATCGCGGCGAGCACCGCCTCGTCGCCGCTCGAGTAGGGCAGGTCGCCGATCAGCGCGAACTCGAAGGGCGCGGCTGCGGCGGGCGCCGGGCGCGGCTCGGCCCGCGCCGGCGCGGCGAGCGCGAGGGCGCCGAGCGCGCGCAGCGCGTCGCGCCGGATCACGTCGCCGCCCCGTCGAGCAGCGCGCGCAGCCGGTAGAGCGCCTCCAGCGCCTGGCGCGGGTTCAGCGCGTCCGGATCGATCGCGGCGAGCGCCTCGGCCAGGCGGGCCTCGCGCGGGTCGCCCGACGCCGGCGCGCCGGCGGGCGGGTCGCCGGGCTCGTGCGCCGCCGGGCCCGCGTCGTCGACCCGCGACCCGGCGCGGTCCGCGGCCGGTCCGCCGTCGACCGCGAACAGGTCGAGCTGGTCGTCGTCGGCGCGCGCCCGGTCCTCGAGCGCCTCGAGCATCCGGCCGGCCCGGCGCACGACCGGCGCCGGCAGCCCGGCGAGCCGCGCGACCTGCAGCCCGTAGCTGCGGCTCGCGGGGCCGGGCCGCACCTCGTGGAGGAAGACGATGCCGCCCTGGTGCTCGGCGGCGCCGAGGTGCAGGTTCACCGCGGCGGGCGAGGCCTGCGCGAGCCGCACGAGCTCGAAGTAGTGGGTCGCGAACAGCGTCATCGCGCGGTTGTGCTGCAGCAGCCGCTCGGCGATCGCGTGCGCGAGCGACAGCCCGTCGAAGGTCGAGGTGCCGCGGCCGATCTCGTCCATCAGCACCAGCGACTGCGGGCCGGCCGCGGCGAGGATCGTCGCCGCCTCGGTCATCTCCACCATGAAGGTCGAGCGGCCGCCGGCGAGGTCGTCGGACGCGCCGATCCGGGTGAAGATCCGGTCGATCGGGCCGATCTCGCAGTCGGCGGCCGGCACGAAGCTGCCGCAGTGCGCGAGCAGCGCGATCAGCGCGACCTGCCGCATGTAGGTCGACTTGCCGCCCATGTTCGGGCCGGTGACGAGCAGCATCCGGCGCTCGGGGGCGATCGTGCAGTCGTTGGGCGTGAAGCGCTCGACCATCGTCTCGACGACCGGATGCCGGCCGCCGCGGATCTCGATGCCGGGCACCGGCCGCAGCCGCGGGCGGGTCCAGCGCCCCTCGGCCGCCACGTCGGCGAACGAGGCGAGCGCGTCGAGCTCGGCGATCGCGCGCCCGAGCCGCTGCAGCGCGGGCACCGCGGGCGCGAGCGCGGCGAGCAGCGCGTCGTACAGCTCCCGCTCGCGGGCCAGCGCGCGCTCGCGCGCGGACAGCGCCTTGTCCTCGAAGGCCTTGAGCTCGGGCGTGATGTAGCGCTCGGCGTTCTTCAGCGTCTGGCGGCGCCGGTAGTCGAGCGGCACCTTGTCGGCCTGCCCGTTCGTCACCTCGATGAAGAAGCCGTGCACGCTGTTCTGCCCGACCCGCAGGTTCGCGATGCCGGTGCGCGCGCGCTCGGCGCGCTCGAACTCGGCGAGGTAGGCGTCGCAGTGCTCGTCGATCGCGCGCAGCTCGTCGAGCACGCCGTCGTGGCCGGGCCGGATCACGCCGCCGTCGCGCGCCATGGCCGCCGGCTCGTCGAGCAGCGTCTCGGCGAGCTGCGCCCCGATCGCCGGGTCGACCGCGAGCGCGTCGCGGCACGCGCCGAACAGCGGCGCGTCGGGCTCGTCGGCCTCGAGCCGCGCGAGCAGCCGCGCGATCGGGCCGAGCGCGCCGAGCGCGTCGCGCAGCGCGGCGAGCTCGCGCGGGCGCGCCGAGGCGAGCGCGATCCGGGCGGCGATCCGCTCGAAGTCGACGCAGCGCGCGAGCTCGGCGCGCAGCGCCGCGCGCGGCTCGATCAGCCGCTCGAGCGCCGCGTGCCGACGGCCCGCCTCCCGGGCGTCGCGCAGCGGCTGCTGCAGCCAGCGGCGCATCAGGCGGCTGCCCGCGGCCGTCGCGCAGCGGTCCATCCGCGAGAGCAGCGTCGGCTGCGCGTCGCCGCGGATCGTCTCGACGATCTCGAGGTTGCGTCGCGCGACCGCGTCGAGCACCACCGCGTCCTCGCCGTGGTGCACGCGCAGCCCCTGCAGGTGGGTGGGCGCGCGGCCCTGGGTACGCGCCACGTACTCGAGCAGCGCGCCGGCCGCGCCGACGGCGGCCGGCAGCGCGTCGGCGTCGCTGCCGGCGAGCGAGGCGACGCCGAGCGTCGCCGCGAGCCGCTCGCGCGCGCGCGCCGCGTCGAAGTGCCAGGCCGGCAGCGTC
>DASPJX010000367.1:0-6277 GCA_035628395.1 Burkholderiaceae bacterium
GGCCGCGTCCAGCGCCGCCTCCGCGGCGCCGGGGCCGGCCGCGGCACGCGCGGGCGAGTAGGGCGGCGGCTCGGGCATCAGCAGCTCGGCCGGCCGCAGCCGGTCGAGCTCGGCGGCGAGCTGCGCGGGCGCGATCTCGGCGAGCCAGCACTCGCCGCTCGCGACCACGGCCCACGCGAGCGCGAGCCGGCGGCCCTGGTCGACCGCGTGCAGCGCGAGCAGCGGCCGGTCCTCGCGATCGGGCAGCAGCGAGGCGTCGACCAGCGTGCCGGGCGTGACCACGCGCACCACCTTGCGCTCGACCGGTCCCTTCGAGGCGGCCGGGTCGCCGAGCTGCTCGCAGATCGCGACCGACTCGCCGAGGCGCACGAGCTTCGCCAGATGCTGCTCGACCGCGTGGTGCGGCACGCCCGCCATCGGGATCGGCGCGCCGGCCGACGCGCCGCGGCGGGTGAGCGTGATGCCGAGCAGCCGCGCCGCCTTCTCGGCGTCGCCGTGGAACAGCTCGTAGAAGTCGCCCATCCGGTAGAACAGCAGCGAGCCCGGATGCTCGGCCTTGATGCGCAGGTACTGCTGCATCATCGGCGTGTGGGCGGAGAGGTCGGGCGCGTTCGGGGCCGTCGCGACCGGCGGCGTCGCGGGAGCCGCGGGCTCGGCGAGGGCGTCGTCGTGTCGGAGGCGGTCGGATGACGTCACGGCGTGGCGCGGGGGGTGTCGGGCGTGGGTCGGCGTCGCGTCCCGTCGATCGGGGCGGCCCGTCGCGGCCGGTCGCGCGGCGCCGCCGGGTCGGCCGATCCGGCCCGCGGCGCGGGGCGACGTCTCGGGAGCCGGGAGGGTACCTCACCTTCGCGGCCGTCCCGACCCCGGCGGGACGCCGGCGCGACGCGACGGCGCGGCGCAGCCGGCCCGGGCCGACCGCCGGTCGGCGGCCGCGCCTCAGCGCGTCGGCACCGCGCGCCAGGGGCGCGCGACCCCGTCGACGTCGACCCGGCCTTCGATCGCGCCGTCGCGCGCCGTGCCCTCGAAGCGGGCGACCCGCCCGCGATCGAGCGGCACGGCGAACGCCAGCCGCTCGCCGCGCAGCTCGACCGCCTCGAGCGGCGCCTCGCGACCGGCGACGACGGCCACGCCGTCCAGCCGCTGCCACTGCTGGCGCAGCTCCAGCCCGATGCGCCGCGCGCCGAGCGCCTCGGGCACCGTCGCGCTCCAACGGCCGCCGACCTGCGCGGGCACCCGGTACAGGTACACGACCGCGCTCGGCACGCCGGTCGCCCCGGCCTTCTCGGGCTCGTCGAAGCGCTTCCAGTCCTCGGCGAACCAGCCGGCGATCGGGTAGTCGTGCGACAGCACGCGCGCGCCCGGACGCAGCTCGCGCCGCAGCTTGTCGCCGACGAGGTTCACCGTCGTCGGCAGCAGGTAGAGCGTGACCACGGTGGCGGCGGACACGTCGGTGGCGAACAGGTCCTGGCGCACGAAGCGGGCGCGGTCGGCCACGCCCTCGCGCCGCGCCGCCTCGACCGAGAGCTCGACCAGCTTCGGCTGGATCTCGATGCCGAGCCCGCGCGCGCCCTTGAGCTTCGCGGCGGTGAGGACGATCCGCCCGTCGCCCGAGCCCATGTCGACGAGCACGTCGTCCGGGCCGACCTCCGCCATCTCGAGCATCCGCGCGACGACGGTGTCGGGCGAGGGCACGTAGGGGCCGGCGTTCATCGGCACGGCGGCGTCGGCCTGCGCGCGCGCCTCGGGCCGGACCGCGGCGGCGAGCAGCGCGCCGGCGAGGGCGGCGAGGACGGGGCGGCGAGCGGTCACGGCGTCTCCGGGTCGGGCGGGGCGGCGCGATTGTCCCACGGGCGGGCCCGGCGCCCCGTGCCGCGGACCGCGGCGCCGCGGCGCCGGCGCGCGCGCGCCGGCGTACGATCGGTCCGTGGCGCGGCCGTCCCGCGCCGAGCCCGACCGGAGACGACGATGACCCCGACCGACGCCCCCCGCCGCCCCGCCGGGCTGGAGATCCGCCCCGTCACCGACGAGGATCGCGACGCCTGGATGCCGCTGTGGCGCGGCTACCAGGCGTTCTACCGCGTCGACCTCGCGGAGGCGGTCACCGACCTCACCTGGCAGCGCTTCCTCGATCCGGACGAGCCGATGCACGCGGTGCTCGCCTGGCAGGGCGAGCGGGCGGTCGGGCTCGTGCACTGGATCTTCCACCGCTCGTGCTGGACGACCGGGGACTACTGCTACCTGAACGACCTGTTCGCCGAGCCGGACACGCGGGGCACCGGCGTCGGGCGCGCGCTGATCGAGCACGTGTACCGGCAGGCCGAGGCCGCCGGCTGCTCGCGGGTCTACTGGCTGACCCACGAGACCAACGAGGTCGCGATGCGGCTCTACGACCGGATCGCCGAGCGCTCGGGCTTCGTGCAGTACCGCAAGGCGATGCCGGCGCGGGGCTGAGCCCGCGCGCTCACTCGACCTCCTGCTCCGGATTCGCGAAGAGCGCGATCATCTGGCCGAACACGCGCGGCGCGGCCGCGACCACCTGCTCCGAGAACAGGTAGTCGGCGTCGCCCTTGAAGTTGCCGATCAGGCCGCCCGCCTCGGTGACGAGCAGGCTGCCCGCGGCCACGTCCCAGGGCGCGAGCCCGAGCTCGAAGAACGCGTCGTAGCGGCCCGCGGCCACGTAGGCGAGGTCGAGCGCCGCGGCGCCCGGGCGGCGCACGCCGGCGGTGCGCTTCATCACCGCCTTCAGCAGCGTCATGTAGCGGTCGACCGACTCGATCTTGCGGAACGGGAAGCCGGTGCCGACCAGCGCCTCGTCGAGCTTGGTGCGCGACGACACGCGGATCCGGCGGTCGTTGAGGAAGGCGCCGCGGCCCTTGCTCGCGGTGTAGAGCTCGTCGCGGTTCGGGTCGTAGACCACCGCCTGGGTCACCGCGCCGCGCTGCATCAGCGCGATCGACACGCAATAATGGGGCAGCCCGTGCAGGAAGTTGGTCGTGCCGTCGAGCGGATCGACGATCCAGACGTTCTCGGCCTCGTGCACCGCGGCCTGCACGCGGCCCTGGGTCAGCCCGGTCTCCTCGCCGAGGAACGCGTGGTCGGGATAGGCCTGCCGCAGCGTCGACATGATCGCCTCCTCGGCCGCGTGGTCGACCTCGGTCACGAAGTCGTTGCGACGCTTGCGGGCGATCTTGAGCGAGCCGACGTCGACGCTCGCGCGGGTGATGATCCGGCCGGCGGCACGCGCAGCGCGCACCGCGACGTTCAGCATGGGATGCATGGGGGGGTGCCGGGGGAAAACCCTCGATTGTAAGGGAGGCCGGCCGGCGCGGCCGTGCGGCCCACCCGGTCGGCGCCGCGACGGGTCATAATCCCGCGCCGGCATCGGACGCGAGATCGCGCGCCGCCGGTCCGATCCCGTTCCGCCCGATCCCGTTCCATGCCCCTCGTCCCGGTCATCGCCCGCCCCGATCGCGACCGTCGCCGCCGGGCCGCGGGCCGCCCGACGCCTCCGTCGCGTCGCCGATCCGGCGGCCGGCGCGGGCCCCGCGCCGCACGCGCCGACCGTCTCGTGCGCGAGCCGCATGGACGCCCCGCCTGATCGGCCGGCGCCCGGCCGCGGGCGCGACCGCAGCGTGCCGGCGTCGCTGCACGCGGCCGATCCGCCGGCGCTCGCGCGGATCGCGTTCGTGCTGGTCTCGCCGAGCCACCCGGGCAACGTCGGCGCCGCGGCCCGCGCGATGAAGACCATGGGACTGTCCGACCTGCGGCTCGTCGCGCCGCGCTTTCCCGACGTGCTCGAGCGCCCCGAGGCGATCGCGTTCGCGAGCGGCGCGACCGACGTGCTCGCCGCGGCGCGGATCTTCGACGCGCTGGAGGACGCGATCGGCGACGCCGCGCTCGCGATCGCGGTGAGCGCCGAGCCGCGCGAGTTCGGCCCGCCAGCCGCCGATCCCGAGACCTGCGCGGCCGACGCGCTCGCGGTCGCGGTCGCGGAGCCGGGGCGCTGCGCGGCCTTCGTCTTCGGCGCGGAGCGCACCGGCCTGTCGATCGCCCAGGTCCAGGCCTGCGGTCGGCTCGCGAGCATCCCGGCGAGCCCCGCGTACTCGTCGCTGAACCTCGCGCAGGCGCTGCAGGTCGTCGCCTACTGCGTGCGCCGCGCGGCGCTGCGCGCGGCGGCCCCGTCCGGGGCGCCGGACGGCGACGACGCCGACGGCCCGCTCGCCGACCAGCGCGCGGTGCAGGGCTTCCTCGAGCACCTCGAGCGATCGCTGACGGCGATCGGCTTCCTCGATCCCGGACACCCCAAGAAGCTGATGCCGCGGATGCGGCGGCTGTTCCTGCGCGCGCGCCTGCGCGCCGAGGAGGTCGACCTGCTGCGCGGCGTCTGCAAGCTGATGGAGCGCGCGAACCGACGATGAGCGTCCGACGCATTCCCGCCGTCCACATGCGCGGCGGCACGAGCAAGGGCCTGTTCTTCCACGCCCGCGACCTGCCCGCGTCGCCGCGCGCGCGCGACGCGCTGCTGCTGCGCGCGATCGGCAGCCCCGACCCGTACGCCCGCCACACCGACGGACTCGGCGGCGCGACCTCGAGCACCAGCAAGGTGGTGCTGGTCTCGCGCTCCGAGCGGCCCGGCTGCGACGTCGACTTCCTGTTCGGCCAGGTCGCGATCGACGCGCCGGTGATCGACTGGAGCGGCAACTGCGGCAACCTGTCGGCCGCGGTCGGGCCGTTCGCGATCGCCGAGGGTCTGTGCCCCGCGCCGCCGGACGGCGCGGCGCGCGTGCGGATCTGGCAGGCCAACCTCGGCGAGCGCATCGACGCCTTCGTGCCGATGCGCGGCGGGGAGGTCGTCGAGACCGGCTCCTTCGTCGAGGACGGCGTGCCGTTCCCCGGCGCCGAGATCCGGCTCGAGTTCCTCGAGCCCGCCGAGGAACTGTTCCCGACCGGGCTGCCGCGCGAGACGCTCGAGGTGCCCGGCCACGGCCGGATCGAGGCGACGCTGGTGACCGCCGGCAACCCGACGGTGTTCGTGCGCGCCGAGGCGCTCGGCCTCGACGGTCGCGAGACCGCGGGCGACGTCGACCGCAACCGCGGGCTGCTCGAGCGGCTCGAGGCGATCCGCGCGCGCGCCGCGGTGCGCATGGGCCTCGCGGCGAGCGCCGAGGAGGCGACCCGCTCGCGGCCGGCCACGCCCAAGGTGGCCTGGGTGGCGCGGCCGGCGGCCTTCCGCAGCAGCGCCGGCGTCGAGGTGCCGGCCGATTCGATCGACGTGCTCGCGCGGATCATGTCGATGGGCAAGCTGCACCACGCGTTCACCGGCACCGGCTCGATCGCCCTCGCGGTGGCGGCCGCGGTGCCCGGAACCGTCGTCGCCGACGCGGCGCGCACGCTGCCCGGCGTGGCCACCCGGATCGGACACGCGTCGGGGACGATCGCGGTGGGCGCCGAGGTGTCGTGCTCGCCCGGCGCCGACGGACGGCCGCGCTGGACGGTCGACAAGTGCGTGCTGTCGAGGAGCGCGCGCCGCCTGATGCGCGGCGAGGTGTTCGTGCCGGGCTGAGCGTCGGGCGCACGGAGGGGGCCGGCGCCGCGGCCCCGGCCCCGGCGCCTGCAGGGTCGCGGCGACGCGGCTAGAATCGGGCCTCCTTCGGCTCGGGACCCGTCATGCTGGCGCGACTCAGGGAAGACATCGCGGCCGTGCGCGAGCGCGATCCGGCCGCCCGATCGCAGCTCGAGGTGGTGCTGTGCTATCCGGGCGTGCACGCGCTCGCGCTGCACCGGGTCGCGCACCGGCTCTGGCGCTCGGGCCTGCGCACGCCGGCGCGCTTCGTGTCGCACGTCGCGCGCTTCCTCACCGGCATCGAGATCCACCCGGGCGCCACCATCGGGCGCCGGGTGTTCATCGACCACGGCATGGGCGTCGTGGTCGGCGAGACCGCGGAGATCGGCGACGACTGCACGATCTACCAGGGCGTGACGCTCGGCGGCACCTCGCTCGCCCGCGGCGCGAAGCGCCATCCGACCCTCGAGGCCGGCGTGGTGATCGGCGCGGGCGCCAAGGTGCTCGGCGGCTTCACCGTGGGCGCCGGCGCGCGCGTCGGCTCCAACTCGGTGGTGGTGAAGACCGTGCCGCCGGGCGCGACCGCGGTCGGCATCCCGGCGCGCATCGTCGGCGACGGGGTCGAGGCGCGCCGCGAGGCGCAGGCCAACCGGATGGGCTTCTCGGCCTACGGCCTCGTGCAGGGCGCCGACGATCCGCTGTCGATCGCGCTGC
>DASPJX010000368.1:0-12778 GCA_035628395.1 Burkholderiaceae bacterium
CCTCGTCGACGTGCTCGAACGCCGGATCGCCGTCGGGCACCAGCCGGGCGAGGAAGCGCTCGAGGTCCGAGCGCACCAGCGGGTCGGCGTTCTCCTGCACCAGCAGGCTCGCCGAGGTGTGCCGCACGAACAGCGTCAGCAGCCCGTCGCGGATGCCGCTCGCGGCCACCCACGCGCGGACCTCGCGCGTGAGCTCGTGCAGGCCGCGCCCGGGCGTGGCGACGACGAGCGTCGTGCGGGCCTGGCGCACGGCGCGCGCCGCCGCGCTCAGGCCGCGCCGTGCCGGCGCCCGAGCAGGAAGGTGTAGCCCCGCGGACCGTAGCGCTCGGTGTGCGGCACGTCGCGGGCGACCTCGAGCACGTCGCCGGGCCGGTAGGTGCGGGCGCCCTGCCCGCAGTCGATCGTCGCCTCGCCGTCGAGCACGAGCGCGAGCACGTCGTACGGATGCACGTGGCGGTCGATCGAGACGTCGGGCTCGATCGTCTTCGTCAGGATCTCGTCGTAGCCCTCGCGCTGCAGGCGCGCGGTGAACGCGGCACGCTCGGCCTCGGTGGGCACGGCGTTCGTGGGGGTCGTCATCGCCTTCTCCTCCAGCCCCGGACGGAGCTCAGTACGTGTAGACGCCGCGGCCGGTCTTGCGGCCGAGCCAGCCCGCCGCGACCATCTCCTTCAGCAGCGGGCACGGCCGGTACTTCGAGTCGTTGAACTCGTCGAAGTACACGTTCATCACCGCCAGGCAGACGTCGAGGCCGATCAGGTCGGCGAGCGCGAGCGGGCCGATCGGATGGTTGGTGCCGAGCCGCATGCCCGCGTCGATGTCCTCGGGCGAGGCGAGGCCCTCGGCGAGCACGAAGAACGCCTCGTTGATCATCGGGACGAGGATCCGGTTGACGACGAAGCCGGGCGCGTTGCGCACCGTGATCGGCGACTTGCCCAGGCGCACCGCCAGGTCGCGGACCGCGTCGTGCGTCGCGTCGCTGGTCTGCAGGCCGCGGATGATCTCCACCAGCGCCATCATCGGCACCGGGTTGAAGAAGTGCATGCCGATGAACCGGTCGGCGCGCCGCGTGGCCGCGGCGAGCTTCGTGATCGAGATCGACGAGGTGTTGGTCGCGACGATCGCCTCGGGCCCGAGCAGCGCGTCGAGCTGCTGCAGGATGCGCGTCTTCAGCGCCTCGTCCTCGGTCGCGGCCTCGATGACGAACGGCAGGCCCTTCAGGTCGTCGTAGCTCGTCGAGCCGACGATGCGGGCGAGCGCGGCGTCGCGATCCGCCGCGGACAGCTTGTCCTTCTTCACCAGCCGCTCGAGGCTGCCGGCGACGGCGGCGAGGCCGCGGTCGACCGCGGCCTGCGCGACGTCGACCATCACGACGTCGATCCCGCGCACCGCGCAGGCCTGCGCGATGCCGTTGCCCATGGTGCCGGCGCCGATCACGCCGATCTTCGAGAGGTCCATCCGCGCTCCGTGCGTCGAGGGGGTCGAGCCCGCCATTCTAGGCCGCGGCCGCGATCGGCGTCCCCTCGTGCGTCGCGCGCCGGGCCGGACGGCCCGGGCGGCGACGCGCCTCAGCCGTTGTGCGCGCGCTGGATGATCTGGCTGCCGCTCGGCGACATCTGACGCTCGGGCGCCGGCGGCGCGGCCGCGGGGATCGGCGCCGCGGACGGCGCGCCGGCCGACTCCTCGAGGCCCATCTGCTCGGCGAGGAACTGCTCGACCAGGTCGAAGAACCGGTCGTAGAAGCGGCCCGGCGGGATCGTCTCGCTGCCGGTCCGGACCAGCTGGTCGGTCGCCGAGGCGAGCGGCAGCGAGATCGAGCCGAGCGGGCTCAGGCCGACGCTGGCCGACATCGGGTTCTTCTTGACCTGGAAGCGCTCCTGCGTGGCGCTGACGAACGCGACCGAGGTGGGCTGGCCGCGCGCGATCGGCGAGCACACGACCGCGAACTCGATCATCACGTGCTGCTCGGACTCGGGCTGGAAGCGCTTGCGCGCCTCGATCTGCGTGTCGTTGACGGCCTGCGAGACCACGTAGCCCTGGCTGAGCAGCGCGCGGCGCGCGGCGTTGCAGGTGTCGTTCGGCGAGGCGACGAACTCGCGCGAGAACGAGCGGCGGTTGTCGAAGGACTCCTGCTCGTACACGCGCGGCGTGGGCGTGGGCAGGATCGTCCCGCACGCGGACAGCGCGGCGGCGGCGAGGATCGCGCAGACGAGACGGGTCGCCGTGACGACGCGGTTCGGGGTTTTGTTCATGACGCTCACCCTGACGGCAGACGTTGCAGTCTAACCGCGGGCGTCCCGCTCCTACAGGGCGGGGATACCGATGCGGGCGGCGGACGCCGGCGTGGCCGGGCGTTCGCGGAGGGTGCGGGCACGGAACGTGTCGCGGCGCGCGCGTTCCGCCGGCGTCGCCGGACGCCTCCGGCCCAGCTTCCTCGTGCGAGCCGGACCGCGCGGAAGCTCGACGGTGGGGAAGGCCCTGCCGTCGCGGGATCCCGCTCGACGGGCGTGCCGCGGCGGGCCCGGCCGCACCCGACGGGCCGCCCCGCGCGTCGAGCCGGGCCGCGGGCCGGCGGGCACGCGCGGCGGGCTCCGGAGCCAGCTGGGCCGCGGCCCGCCGCGCGCCCGACGCGCCACCCGTCGTCGGACGAACGGTCGGTCGCGGCGGCGCGGGCGGCCCCGTCGGGGCATGCGCGAGCCGTCCCGGGCCTCGCGGCCGCGCCGGGCCGTACCGCCGCGCCGGCGTTCCGAGGCGGCCGCCGCGGCCGGGCGCGGCCGCGCCGCGCGCCGCGATAATCCGCCCCGGACCCCATCCCGACGAGGAGACGCCGTGTCGAGCCCGAGCTTCGAGACCCTGCTGTACGACGTCGCCGACGGCGTCGCGACGATCACGCTGAACCGGCCCGACCGGATGAACGCGTTCACCACGCGCATGCGCGACGACCTGATCGCCGCGTTCGACGCGACCGATGCCGACGACGCGGTGCGCGCGGTGATCGTCACCGGCGCGGGCCGCGCGTTCTGCGCGGGCGCCGACCTGTCGGCGGGCGGGCAGACCTTCGACTACGCGGAGCGCCGCGACGAGGCGCGCGAGTCGGTGCGCGTCGGCGACGTCTACCGCGACGGCGGCGGGCTCGTGACGCTGCGGATCTTCCGCAGCCTGAAGCCGGTGATCGGCGCGATCAACGGCGCCGCGGTCGGCGTCGGCGTCACGATGCAGCTGCCGATGGACATCCGGCTCGCGTCGACGCAGGCGCGGTTCGGCTTCGTGTTCGCGCGCCGCGGCATCGTGCCCGAGGCCGCGTCGAGCTGGTTCCTGTCGCGCGTGGTCGGGCTGCCGACCGCGCTCGAGTGGTGCATGACGGGCCGCGTGTTCGACGCGCAGGAGGCGCTGCGCGAGCGGCTCGTGCGCTCGGTCCACGAGCCCGACGCGCTGCTGCCGGCCGCGCGCGCGATCGCCCGCGAGATCGTCGAGCACACCGCGCCGGTCTCGGTCGCGCTCGCGCGCCAGATGCTGTGGCGCATGGCGGGCGCCGACGACCCGATGCGCGCGCACTGCGTCGACAGCCGCGCGATCCAGGCGCGCGGCCGCTCGGCCGACGTGCGCGAGGGCGTGGGCGCGTTCCTCGAGAAGCGGCCGCCGCGCTTCCCCGACCGGGTGTCGGCCGACATGCCCCCGTTCTTCCCGTGGTGGGACGAGCCGCCCTTCGAGTGACGTCCACGCGACGAGAGCGACGCACCCGGAGCGACGGTCTTCGGGCCGTCCGCCGACCCGGGCGCTATGCTTGCTGCCCTGACACGACGACAACGACACGCCCATCTCCGGGGACCCCCACATGCGCGACACCCGCAAGGACCCATCGCCCCGCAGCCGCGTCGGCGTGCGACCGCTGCCCGGCGAGGCCTACGACGACCCGGCGACGGGCGGCGCGGCGCCCGGCTCGGGCCTCGGCGATCGGCTGGCCTTCCTGCTCGGCTTCGTCCGCGACCCCGCGGGCGTGGGCTCCGTGGTGCCGAGCTCGCATCGCCTCGAGCGGCGTCTGGTGCGCGAGGCGCGGATCGCCGACGCCCGCACGATCGTCGAGCTCGGCCCGGGCACCGGCGGCACGACGCGCGCGTTCCTGCGCGCGATGACCCCGCAGGCCCGGCTGCTGGCGATCGAGCTCGACCCGGTGTTCCACCGCCGGCTCGCCGACGCGGTCGCCGATCCGCGGCTGTTCGCGGAGTGCGCGAGCGCCGAGCGCATCGGCGAGCTGCTCGCGGCGCGCCGCCTGCCGGCGCCCGACGCGATCGTCTCGGGCATCCCGTTCTCGACGATGCCGCAGGACGTGGGCGAGCGGATCGCGGCGGGGGTGGCCTCGGTGCTCGCGCCGGGCGGGCGCTTCGTCGCCTACCAGGTGCGCCCGCGCGTCGCCGACTTCGCGACGCCCCACCTCGGCCCGCCCCGCTTCGCGTGGGAGTGGTGGAACGTCCCGCCGATGCGCGTGTTCACCTGGGTCAAGCCCGCCTGAGGCGGCGCGCCGCCGCTACTGCGTGCGGACGATCTCGTCGGTGATCCGCCAGCCGCCGTCGAGCCAGTCGACGATCTCGCGCGCGGCCGGATGGTCGAAGGCCGCGTACCGCGCGCGCAGCGCGGGCGCGAGCTCGCCGAGCCGATCGAGCCCGGTGTCCTGCAGCCGGATCAGGTCGAGCGCCACCGCGTCGGCGAGCGGGCCGTCGCCGAGCACGGTCCGGCACGCCCGCGCGAACGCCTCGCCGTACGCGTAGTCCGCGTCGCCGACCCGGTAACGTTCGGCGAGCGTCAGCAGCGGGATGCAGCCGAGCACCGGCTGCAGCGCCGGGTTCGCGAAGTGCGCGGCGAGCAGCGGCGCGTTCGACGCCGGCCGGCCGGTCGAGCCGCGCAGGTGCAGCGCCTGCGACATCCGCTGGCCGTCGTTGACCGGATAGTTGTCCCAGAGCACCGGCCGGCGCCGCAGCGTCCCGGCGACGCGGCGCAGGTGCGCGGCGCCGTACTCGCGCGAGCAGACCTCCTCGCCGGTCCAGAACACGCCGACCGACGGGTCGAGCCGCTCGCCGAGGCGCTCGAGGTAGCCCTCGGGCCGCGCGCCGAACACCAGGTCGAGCACCGGGTCGTCCGAGTAGTAGCTCGGGCACACCATCAGCCGCGGCGCGCGGCAGCGCTCGCGGGCGAACGCGACGATCGCGGCCTGGCGGTCGGCGAGCCGCGGGTCGTCGCCGCGGATGTCGTCGAACAGCAGCGCGAGCAGGTCGGGCGCGGCCGCGTCGTCGAGCGCGGCGAGCTTGCGCTCGAGCGTCGCCCAGTCGGGGCTGCCGGGCGCGTCGTCGAACTCGTGCGGGCTCAGCCCGAGCCCGAAGCGCGTGCCGTGCGCGCGGCAGTGCGCGGCGAACGCCGCGATCGGCGCGAGCGCCGCGTCGTCCATGTCGTCGCGCCAGCGCCGGCGCAGCGCGGTGGCGGCCTTCGGCGCGTAGACGAAGGTGCGCCAGCCGTGCGGCGCGAGCGTCGCGACGACCCGGGCGCGCTCGGCCCAGGTCCAGGGACGGCCGTAGTAGCCCTCGACGATGCCGAGCTCGATCGGAAGCGGATCCATCCGCGCATTGTCGCCCGGCGAAGATAGACTGCGGCGGGTCCCGCCCTCCGAACGCCGTCCATGCCGGTCACGCGCCGCCCGCTCGTCGCCCTCGCCCTCTGCACGCTCCTCGTCGCGCTCGCCGGCTGCTCGACGCCGCGCCGCCCGCCCGGCCCGCCGCCGCTCGTGCCGCCCAGCGCGCCGCGCCCGACCTTCGAGATCCCGTCGCTGCGCGACCGGATGGTGTTCCTCGCGCGCCAGGAATGGCAGCTGTTCGGCGCGCCGTCGACGCGCGACGAGAACGGACGCCCGACCCGCATGACCTTCGCCGATCCGTCGGATCCGCGGCACGAGCTGCAGCCGCCGATGCTGAGCCGGGTGATGATGTACTGGTACGCGTCGACGCGGCTGCCGATCGTCGGGCACGAGGGCGAGCTGCGGCCGTGGTCGGCGGCCTTCGTCACGTGGCTCGCGCGCGGCGCCGGCCTCGAGCCCGAGCGCTTCCCGTCGACGGTGCTGCACTGGGACTACATCGAGCGCTTCCTCGCGGCGCCGCGTCCCGGCGATCCGTTCGTCGCGCGCGATCCGGCCGCGCATCCGCCGCGGCCCGGCGACCTGGTGTGCAACGTGCGCGGCGGCGCCGCGGCCGACGCCGCCTTCCCGCGGCTGCGGCGCGGCTCGTACCACTGCGACGTGGTGGTCGCGACCGGGGCCGGCTGGGTCGACGTGATCGGCGGCAACCTGAGCGACGTCGTCGCGCTGGTGCGGCTGCCGGCGAGCGGCGACGGCCGGCTCGTGCCGCAGCCGTCGCGACGCTGGGCGGTGGTGCTCGAGGCGCAGGGCTGAGGTCGCGGCGCGCCCCGCGTCCCGCGAGACGGTTCGCGCGGACGCCCGGCGCGGGACGCTTCGCTACAATCGGCCGACCCGGTGCCGGCACGGCGCGGGACGACACGAGGAGACGGACGATGGCGAGCCACGCGACCGGCGACGGCGGCATCCCGCCGCGCGATGCGGCGAAGCAGGGCCTGAAGCGGATCATGACGCTCGGCGGCGCCTACGGCGTGCGCAACTACACGGTGAAGGACCTGCGCGACTGCAAGGGCGTGCGGGTGCTGACCGAGACGCTCCCCTTCTCGCCCGAGGAGGCGGCCGCGGCGGAGGAGGCGGGCATCGACACGATGAAGTGCCGCTTCGATCCGTCGAACACCGGGCCGGCGCTCGCGATCCGTCAGGCCGCGCCGAAGACCTTCATGGCCGCCTCGGTGCCGCTGGTCGCCGCCGCGACCGCCGACGAGGCGGTGCGCCTCGGCTACGAGGCGATGAAGCTCGGCTTCGACGCGATCATGTGCCAGTGGAGCCCGCGCTTCATCGAGGCCGCCGCCGAGGCCGGCATCCCGGTGCAGGCGCACGCCGGCCTCGTGCCGCGCCGCAGCACCTGGACCGGCGGGCTGCGCGCGGTCGGCAAGACGCTCGACGAGGCGATGTGGGTGTATCGCCAGATCAAGACCTTCGAGAGCGCGGGCGCCTACGCGGTCGAGGTCGAGGTGATCCCCGACGCGCTGCTCGCCGAGATCAGCCGGCGCACGACGCTGATGACCTCGTCGATCGGCGCCGGCGGCGGCGGCGACATCCAGTTCCTGTTCGCCGAGGACATCCTCGGCAACAACCCGCCGCCGTACCCGCGGCACTCCAAGCAGTACCGCGAGCTCTGGAAGCTCAAGCGCGCGATGCAGGAGGAGCGCGTCGCCGCGTTCCGCGAGTACGTCGCCGACGTGAAGGGCGGCGCGTTCCCGGGCCGCGAGCACGTGGTGGCCGCGCCCGAGGGACTGATCGACGCGTTCGTCGACGCGGCCGACCGCGGCTGAATGACGCCCGCCCGCGCCGGGCGCGGGCGGGCGGTCCACATCGACCCGGCATGCGTCGGGCGCGCGTCCCCGATTCGGCGCGCACCCCCGCATGGCGCGCGCGCCGTGCGACGCGCGTATCCGCTCGCCGCGTCGCGTCAGCGCGTGCCGCGTCGCGTCAGCGCGTGCGCCCGGTGCCGGGCGCGCGGTACGGCAGCCGGGGCAGGCCGCGCAGCCGCGCGAGCGGGCCGTCGCGTCCGCTCGCCGCGCGCGCGATCAGGCCGAGCCCGGCCAGCGCCGCGCCGGTGCCGCCGCCGCGCCGCATGCGACGGCTCGCCCAGTACAGCATCGCCAGGCCCGCGGCGAAGGTCAGCCAGTGCTCGCCCGGCAGGCTCGGACGGTGCTCGTCGACGCGGCGCAGGGTATCGATCAGGGGGAAGGCCATCTCGTGCTCTCCGGCGGCACGCGGCCGCGAAGGGGGGCCGCAGGACGCGGCCGGACGTCCGAGCGCGGGCAACCGTCGTTCCCGGTGCGTCGCGGTGAGCCTCGCGGGGCGGATGCATCGGGGCGCCGCGGCGCGCCCCGGGCGGTCGGGCGGGCGGGCGGACGGGCGAACGTACGGGCGGGCAGTCGGTCGGGCGAGCGCACATCGCCCGGACGCTTCGCTCCCGCGTCGCCGGAACGGCCCGCGCGCCCGGGCCGCGCGTCGGCTATCGTCGGACCATGCCCGCGCCCGACACGCCCGGATCGTCCTCCGACCGCCCCGCCCCGATCCGGCGCGACGAGGCGCTGCGCGCATCGCTCGCGCGCCGGCTCGCCGGCTGGCCGGTGCGCGCGATCGAGGATCCCGGCCTGCGCCGCGCGGCGGTCGTGCTCGCGATCGTCGACGCCGGCCACGGCGCGGCGCTCGACGGGCTGCCGACGCACGCGCGCTGGAGCGACGAGGCGGCGCTGCTGCTCACGCGGCGCACCGCCCACCTGAACCGGCACGCCGGGCAGTGGGCGCTGCCCGGGGGCCGGCTCGATCCGGGCGAGACGGCCGAGCGGGCGGCGCTGCGCGAGCTCGAGGAGGAACTCGGCCTCGAGGTCGATCCGGGCGCGGTGCTCGGGCGGCTCGACGACTACGCGACGCGCAGCGGCTTCGCGATCACGCCGGTGGTCGTCTGGGCCGGCCCCGCGCCCGAGCTGCGGCCCTCGCCCGAGGAGGTGGCCTCGGCGCACCGCGTGCCGCTCGTCGAGTGGCTGCGCGCGGACGCGCCCATCCTCGACGCGCCGCACGAGCCCGACGGCCCGCCGGTGCTGCGGATGCCGCTCGGCGACGACTGGGTGGCCGCGCCCACGGCGGCGATGATCTACCAGCTGCGCGAGGTGCTGCTGCTCGGTCGCGACACGCGCGTCGCGCACTTCGACCAGCCGCGCTTCACCTGGCGCTGAGGCGCGTCGCACCGGCGGCGCGTCGTGGTACTTTGCCGCCCTCGCAGGGCGGCCCGGATCGCCCCGGCCCCGCGATCGGGCGCCGGCGGGTTCCGCCGCGACCGATGGACGACGAGCCGACGACACGATGATCAAGACCGACACGAACGACCTTCCCGAGCGCGCCCTGGTGGTCGCGGTGCAGCTGCCGGGCGTGAGCGACGCCGAGCTCGACGTGTCGACCAGCGAGCTGCGCGAGCTCGCCAAGACGCTCGGCTTCCGCGTGGTCGGCACGCTCGTGCAGAAGCGATCGAGCTTCGACGCGAACGGCTACCTCGGCGTGGGCAAGCGCCGCGAGCTGCGCCGGCTGGTCGAGCACGGGCCGGACGCCGCGGCGGCGGACCCGTCCGACGAGGAGGACGACGACGACGTCGCGGACGACGCCGATCCCGCCCCGCGCGCGACGCCCCGCGGCGGCGCGGCGCGCGCGAAGGAGGCGGCGCGGTCGGCGGCGAACCCCGAGACGCGCCACGTCGACGTGATCCTCGTCGACCACGAGATCTCGCCCTCGCAGGCGCGCAACCTCGAGATCGACGCCGGCGTCGAGGTGATGGACCGGACGATGGTGATCCTCGAGATCTTCCATCGGCACGCGCGCTCGAACGCGGCGCGCGCGCAGGTCGAGATCGCGCGGCTCGGCTACATGGGCCCGCGGCTGCGCGAGGCCGCGAAGCTCGCCGGCCCGAAGGGCCGCCAGCGCGCGGGCACCGGCGGGCGCGGCGCCGGCGAGACGCAGGGCGCGCTCGACCGGCAGAAGATCCGCGACCGCATCGCCGAGCTGCAGGCCGACATCGACCGGATGGAGGCCGACCGCCGCACGCAGCGCGCGCGCCGGCAGTCGGGCGTCGGCCTCGCCCGCGTGGCGCTCGTCGGCTACACCAACGCCGGCAAGTCGACGCTGATGCGCGCGCTGACCGACAGCGAGGTGCTCGTCGAGAACAAGCTGTTCGCCACGCTCGACACGACGGTGCGCACGCTGCATCCGCCGACGGTGCCGCGCGTGCTGGTCAGCGACACCGTGGGCTTCATCAAGAACCTGCCCCACGACCTGGTCGCGTCGTTCAAGTCGACGCTCGAGGAGGCGGCCGAGGCCTCGCTGCTGCTGCACGTGATCGACGCGAGCGACGCCGGCTGGGAGCGCCAGCTCGCGGTGACCGACGCGGTGCTCGCCGAGATCGGCGCGCACGAGGTGCCGAGGATCCGGGTGTTCAACAAGATCGACGGCACCGGCGACGCGGACGCGCAGGCCGCGCGCGCCGCCGGGCTCGAGGCGCTCTACCCGGGGTGCATCGTGATGAGCGCGAAGCGGCCCGAGGACGTCGCGCGGCTTCACGGTGCGATCCGCGACTTCTTCGGTCGCGGCCTCGTCGAGGCCGAGCTGTTCCTGCCGTGGACCGACCAGGGCCTGCGCGGCGAGGTGTTCGCGAGCTGCGAGGTGCTGGCCGAGGAGGCCGACGCCGAGGGCGCGCGCCTGCGCGTGCGCGGCGAGGCCGCCGGCATCGAGAGCCTGAAGCGCCGGCTCGAGGCGCGGCCCGCGGCGAGCTAGGGCCGCGTCGAATCAGGTCCGCATCGAATCGAGCCCGCGTCGAACTAGGCCCTTGGCGAACTAGGCCCGCGTCGAACCAGGCCCTCGGCGAACCAGGCCCTCGGCGAACCAGGCCCGCGGCGAGCCAGGCCCGCGGCGAGCCAGGCCCCGGCGGACCGGGCCGCGGCGGGCGGGCGGCGACCGGACCCGCGGCGGGCGGGCCCGGTGCGCCCGGCCCGGTCACATGTTGCGCCGGTACTGCCCGCCGACCTCGAACAGCGCGTTCGTGATCTGCCCCAGCGAGCACACGCGCACCGCGTCCATCAGCACCTCGAAGACGTTGCCGCCGTCGATCACGGTGCGCCGCAGCCGCGCGAGCATCGGGCCCGACTCGGCGGCGTGCCGCTCGTGGAACGCGGCGAGCCGCGCGAGCTGACCCTGCTTCTCGTCCTCGGTGGAACGCGCGAGCTCGAGCGTCTCGGGCGTCGTGTCGCCGTGCGGATTGCGGAAGGTGTTCACGCCGACGATCGGATACTCGCCGGTGTGCTTCAGGTGCTCGTAGTGCATCGACTCGTCCTGGATCCGGCCGCGCTGGTAGCCGGTCTCCATCGCGCCCAGCACGCCGCCGCGCTCGGCGATCCGCTCGAACTCGGCGAGCACCGCCTCCTCGACGAGCTCGGTGAGCTCCTCGACGACGAACGAGCCCTGCAGCGGGTTCTCGTTCTTGGCCAGCCCCCACTCGCGGTTGATGATCAGCTGGATCGCCATCGCGCGGCGCACGCTGTCCTCGGTCGGCGTCGTGATCGCCTCGTCGAACGCGTTGGTGTGCAGACTGTTCGCGTTGTCGTAGGTCGCGATCAGCGCCTGCAGCGTCGTGCGGATGTCGTTGAACTGGATCTCCTGGGCGTGCAGCGAGCGGCCCGAGGTCTGGCAGTGGTACTTGAGCTTCTGGCTGCGCTCGTTCGCGCCGTAGCGGTCGCGCATCGCCACCGCCCAGATGCGCCGCGCGACGCGGCCCATCACCGTGTACTCGGGGTCCATGCCGTTGCTGAAGAAGAACGACAGGTTCGGCGCGAAGTCGTCGACGTGCATGCCGCGCGCGAGGTACGCCTCGACGAACGTGAAGCCGTTCGACAGCGTGAACGCGAGCTGGCTGATCGGGTTCGCGCCCGCCTCGGCGATGTGGTAGCCGGAGATCGACACCGAGTAGAAGTTGCGCACGTCGTGGTGGACGAAGTGCTCCTGGATGTCGCCCATCACCTTCAGCGAGAACTCGGTCGAGAAGATGCAGGTGTTCTGGCCCTGGTCCTCCTTGAGGATGTCGGCCTGCACCGTGCCGCGCACGTTCGACAGCGTCCAGGCGCGGATCTTCGCGATCTCGTCGTCGGTCGGCTGGCGGCCGTTCTGCGCGACGAACTTGTCGACCTGCTGGTCGATCGCGGTGTTCATGAACATCGCGAGGATCGTCGGCGCCGGGCCGTTGATCGTCATGCTGACGCTGGTGGCCGGATCGCACAGGTCGAAGCCGGAGTACAGCACCTTCATGTCGTCGAGCGTGGCGATCGACACGCCCGAGTTGCCGACCTTGCCGTAGATGTCGGGCCGCGGGTCGGGGTCGTTGCCGTAGAGCGTGACGCTGTCGAACGCGGTGGACAGGCGCTTGGCGGGCGTGCCCTCGGACAGCAGCTTGAAGCGGCGGTTGGTGCGGAACGCGTCGCCCTCGCCGGCGAACATCCGCGTCGGGTCCTCGTTCTCGCGCTTGAACGCGAAGACGCCGGCGGTATACGGGAAGCTGCCGGGCACGTTCTCCAGCATCAGCCACTTGAGGATCTCGCCGTGGTCCTCGAACTGCGGCAGCACGACCTTGCGGATCGTCGTGCCGGAGAGCGACTTCGTGGTCAGCGCGGTGCGGATCTCGCGGTCGCGGATCTTGACCACGTACTCGTCGCCGGCGTAGGCCTTCTGCATGTCGGGCCATTGCTTGAGCAGGTGGATCGCGTCGCGGTCCATGCGCGCGAGGCGCTGGCCGGCCAGGTCCAGCGCCGCTTCGGCGGCCGGTGCGCGATCGGGCTTGTCCACCTTGAGCATGCGCGCGGCTTCCTTGAGCTGCTGGACCTCGCGCGCAAGCCTGGCCTGTTCGCGGGCGCGCTTCTTGTAGCCGCGCACCGTGTCGGCGATCTCCGCGAGGTAGCGCGTGCGCGCCGGTGGCACGATGGGCGTCTGGTTCGTGCTGTGGCGCACCTTCACCAGCGGCAGCCGCCCGTCCTTCAACGCCAGCCCGAGCTGCGCGAGGCGCGGCTTCAGGGCCTGGTACAGCGCCGTCACGCCGTCGTCGTTGAAGCGCGCGGCCA
>DASPJX010000369.1:0-3119 GCA_035628395.1 Burkholderiaceae bacterium
CTTCCCCATGTCCTGCGCGGAGAGGTTCAGCCAACGGCCGTCACCGCAGCGGTACTGGGTGTTGATCGGCGAGAACGCGTCATCGCGCGCTCGCTTGTTCGGCTGCACCCGGTCGACCAGCGCGACCTGCAGGTCGCAACCGATCGTCCACGCGCCGGTGCGCAGCAGCGCGGTCTCCACCACCTGGCCCTCGCCGGTCTGGTCGCGCACCCGCAGCGCCGCGAGCACCGCACACAGCAGCGCGAGGCCGGTCGGATGGTCGCCCTGGCCGGGTCGGCCAGCGGGCGGCGGCGCGCCCGGCTCGCCGAGGAGCGACATGACCGCGCCGCGGCCGAAGAACGCGGTGAGGTCGAACGCCACGCGGTCCGCGTCGGGACCCTCGCTGCCATAGCCGGTGACGAGCGCGTAGATCAGCGACGGGTGCGATGCCCGCAGCACGTCGGGACCGAGCCCGTATCGCTCCAGCCGCGCCGGCAGCAGGTTGGTGACCAGCACGTCGACCTCGGCCGCCATCGACCTCACCAGGTCGGCGCCGCGCCGCGAGCCCAGGTCGACAGCGACGCCGCGCTTTCCGCGGTTGTCGAGCTGGAACGGGATGTCGTGGGCCGCGGCGCCCTCGGGCGACACCGGTTGCCGCAGCTTGCGCCGCATCCCGTCGCCGCCCAGCGGCTCGACCTTCACGACGTCGGCGCCCATGTCGGCCATGAGCGCGGCGCAGCTCGGTGCCGCCACCCAGTTGGCCAGCTCCAGCACGCGGATCCCGTCCAGTGCACCACCCACGGGCGGCAACCTACGCTCCGCCCGTCGGCCTCCGGGGGGAGGAGGCGGAGAGGAGCACCATGTCGGACAAGCCCAGCTACCTCGGGCTCCTGAACGCGGTGTCGCTGGCCGAGACGGCGGCGCACGAGTACCTCGAGTGCTGGATCGCGACGACGACCCGTGACGACGTGCGCGGGATCCTCCAGACGGTCTCGGCGCGCGAGGGCGAACATGGCCTGGCGTTCGCCAAGCGCATCAACGAGCTCGGCTACACGCTGAAGAAGAAGGACGAGCCCGATCCGAAGGCCGAGAAGGCGATGGCGCTCGCGGGCCGCACCGACCTCAGCGACCTCGAGAAGTTCGAGCGCCTCGGTCTCGGTCGCCTCGACACGAGCGGTGACGACGAACCGGATGTCTTCGCCCGCTTCTTCGACGACAAGACGATCGACATCCAGACGGGCGCGCTGCTCGGCCGGTACATCTGCGAGGAGCGCGACAGCGGCCGCCTGCTGCGCGCCTGCTACGAGCAGCTCAAGGCCGAGGCGAACGGCGACGTCGCGAGCGCTGCGAGCGACCGACTCGTGGCGCTCGAGGCGAAGGTCGACCAGCTGTGCGCGGCCGTCGAGCACCTCGTCGCCACCACGAACGGCACCAACGGCGCCAAGTCGAAGAAGAAGGTCTCGGCCTAGGTGCCGACGACCCGCAACGGCGACGTCGAGCTCTTCTACGAGACCTTCGGCGCGGACGACGATCCGACGCTGCTGCTCGTCAACGGCCTCGGCAGCCAGTGCATCAACTTCAAGGAGCCGTTCTGCCGCCAGTTCGCGGCGGAGGGGTTCCGAGTGGTGCGCTTCGACAACCGCGACGTCGGCCTGTCGTCACACCTGCCCGACGGCCCGCCGTACACGCTCGACGACATGGCCGACGATGCCTTCGCCGTCCTCGACGCGGTGGGCGCGGCGACCGCGCACGTCGCCGGATGGTCGATGGGCGGGATGATCGTGCAGACGATGGCGATCAAGCGGCCCGAGCGACTGCTGTCGGTGACGTCGGTGATGTCCACGCCGGGCGGCGGCCCGATCAACACCGACGAGGAGGTCGCGGCGCAGTTCAACGCGCCGCCCGCGACCAACCGCGAGGAGGCCGTGGCGCGCCACCTCGCCGGGCTGCAGATCTGGGGCAGCCCCGCGGCGTGGGACGTCGAGCGGATCACCGCCGACGCCGAGGCGGCCTACGACCGCTGCTTCGATCCCAAGGGCGTCCTCCGCCAGATGCAGGCCATCGGGCGCAGCCCGGCCCGCGCCGAGGCGCTCGCGTCGGTGCGGGTGCCGTTCCTCGTGGTCCACGGCGACCGGGACCGGCTCGTCGAGGTCGACGGCGGGCGCCGCACCGCCGCAGCGGTGCCCGGTGCCCGCTTCGAGCTCGTCGAGGGCATGGGCCACGACTACCCGCCGATGTTCTGGGACCGCACGGTCGAGCTGATCACGTCGCACGCGAAGGCCGCGGCGGCCTGACGTAGCGCGCGGCGACGGGCCCGACGATCGCGGTCAGCAGCACGAACGCGGCTGCGACCGCGCCGAGGTCGCCGCCGTCGACGAGCGTCGCGCCGAGGCTCGCGATCACGATCGAGAACTCGCCGCGCGCCACCAGCGTCGTGCCGGCGCGCAGGCGGCCCGGCGTCGCCACCCCTGCGCGCGCCGCCGCCACCCAACCCGTCCACACCTTGCCGGCGATGGCGACGACCGCGAGCAGCGCGGCGGGGAGCAGCGCGTCCAGCAGGTCGCCCGGGTGGATCTGGAACGAGAAGAACAGGAAGAACACCGCGGCGAACAGGTCGCGCAGCGGGCCGATGAGCGCGCCGGCGCGGTGCTGCACGGGCCCCGACAGCGCGATCCCCACGAGAAACGCACCGATCGCGGCCGACACCTCGAGCTGCTGGGCGAGACCGCCCACGAGCAGCGTGAGGCCGAACACCGCGAGCAGCAGCGACTCGTCGGTGCTCCGCTCGAGCAGCTTGCTCAGCCGGTCGCCGAACCGCAGCGCGAGCGTGAGGATCGCCGTCACCGACACGAGCGCGATCGCGACGGTCGTCGCTGTCGACGCCGCGTCGCGCCCGAGGGCGAGCGCGGCGGCGAGCGGCAGGAAGACCGCCATCGCCAGGTCCTCGACGACGAGCAGGTTGAGGATCGCGGGCGTCTCGCGGTTGCCCAGCCGGTCGAGGTCGCTGAGGACCTTCGCGACGATGCCCGACGAGCTGACCCAGCAGACACCGCCGAGCAGGACGGCGGCGGCCGGCTCCCATCCGAGGACGAGCCCGGCGACGAGCCCGGGCGTGAAGTTCGCAGCGGCGTCGACGGCAC
>DASPJX010000370.1:0-3102 GCA_035628395.1 Burkholderiaceae bacterium
GCGCCGACGCCCGCGCCCGCCCCCGCGCCGGCGCCCGCCCCGTCGGCGGCGCCCGCCGCGCCCGAGGCGCCCGCGCAGCCGTCCGGCCACGCGGTCAAGTCGCCGATGGTGGGCACCTTCTACCGCTCGGCCAATCCGAACTCGCCGCCGTTCGTCGAGATCGGCTCGCAGGTCAAGGAAGGCGACACGCTGTGCATCGTCGAGGCGATGAAGCTGATGAACGAGATCGAGGCCGACAAGGCCGGCACGGTCAAGGCGGTGCTCGTCGAGAACGGCCAGCCGGTCGAATACGGCCAGCCGCTCTTCGTCATCGAGTGAGCCGATGTTCGACAAGATCCTGATCGCCAACCGGGGCGAGATCGCGCTTCGCATCCAGCGGGCCTGCCGCGAGCTCGGCATCAAGACGGTGGTCGTGCACTCGGAGGCCGACACCGAGGCGAAGTACGTGAAGCTCGCCGACGAGTCGGTCTGCATCGGGCCGGCCAACTCGCGCGAGAGCTACCTGAACATCCCGGCGATCATCAGCGCCGCGGAGGTCACCGACTCCGAGGCCATCCACCCGGGCTACGGCTTCCTGTCCGAGAACGCCGACTTCGCCGAGCGCGTCGAGAAGAGCGGCTTCACCTTCATCGGCCCGCGCCCGGACTCGATCCGGATCATGGGCGACAAGGTCAGCGCGAAGGACGCGATGCGCGCCGCCGGCGTGCCGGTCGTGCCGGGCTCCGAGGGCGCCCTGCCCGAGGACCCGAAGGAGATCGTCAAGATCGCCCGCGCGGTCGGCTACCCGGTGATCATCAAGGCCTCCGGCGGCGGCGGCGGGCGCGGCATGCGCGTCGTCTACACCGAGGCGGCGCTGCTCAACGCGGTCAACATGACCCGCAGCGAGGCCGGCGCGGCGTTCGGCAATCCGGCGGTCTATCTGGAGAAGTTCCTCGAGAACCCGCGGCACGTCGAGATCCAGGTGCTGTGCGACGAGTTCCGCAACTCGGTCTACCTCGGCGAGCGCGACTGCTCGATGCAGCGGCGCCACCAGAAGGTGATCGAGGAGGCGCCCGCCCCCGGCATCCCGCGCCGGCTGATCGACCGGATCGGCGTGCGCTGCGCCGAGGCCTGCCGCAAGATCGGCTACCGCGGCGCCGGCACCTTCGAGTTCCTGTACGAGGAGGGCGAGTTCTACTTCATCGAGATGAACACGCGCGTGCAGGTCGAGCATCCGGTGACCGAGGCGATCACCGGCATCGACATCGTGCAGGAGCAGATCCGGATCGCGGCCGGCGAGAAGCTGCGCTTCCGCCAGCGCGACATCCAGCTGAAGGGCCACGCGATCGAGTGCCGGATCAACGCCGAGGACCCGTTCAAGTTCACGCCCTCGCCGGGCCGCATCACCGGCTGGCATCCGCCGGGCGGGCCGGGGATCCGGGTCGACTCGCACGCGTACGCGAACTACTTCGTGCCGCCGAACCACGACTCGATGATCGGCAAGGTGATCGCGTACGGCGACACCCGCGAGCAGGCGCTGCGCCGGATGCGGATCGCGCTGTCGGAGATGGTGGTCGAGGGCATCCTCACCAACCTGCCGCTGCACCGCGAGCTGCTGGCCGACGCGCGCTTCATCGCCGGCGGCACGTCGATCCACTACCTCGAGAACAAGCTGGCGAAGCGGTGAGGACGAGCGGGGGCTCGGCGCGCACCGCGCGCCGCCCCGCGAACGACCGGCCCCGCGGGCCGGGCCGGTTCGTCGGGAACTCGGATCCGCCGAGAGGCGGCATCCCGTCGACGGAGCCCGCCCCGCCCGTCCGGACCGATTTCCGAAGGAGCCCGACATGCCCGGCTGGACCGAACTCCTGATCGAAGTCGGACGCGACGACGCCGAGCCCTGGAGCGACGCGCTGCTCGAGGCCGGCGCGCTGTCGGTGCAGGCCGAGGACGCCGACGCCGAGTCGCCGGACGAGCAGCCGCTCTACGGCGAGCCCGGCATGCCCGCCGCGGCCGCCTCGGCGCTGCCCGGCTGGCGCCGCACGGTGCTGACCGCGCTGCTCGAGGCCGCGGCCGATCCCGCGGCGGTGCTGCGCGAGGCCGCCGACGCGCTCGGCGTCGCCGCGCCGCCGGTGCTCGCGCTGCGCGCGGTGGCCGACCAGGACTGGGTGCGCCTCACGCAGTCGCAGTTCGAGCCGATCCCGATCGGCGACCGGCTCGTCATCACGCCGAGCTGGCACGAGCCGGGCGACGACGGCCGGATCTCGATCGAGCTCGATCCGGGGCTCGCGTTCGGCACCGGCAGCCATCCGACGACGCGCCTGTGCCTGCAGTGGCTCGAGCGCTCGCTGCCCGCGGGCGCGACGGTGATCGACTACGGCTGCGGCTCGGGGATCCTCGCGATCGCCGCCGCGCGGCTCGGCGCCTCGCGCGTGACCGGCGTCGACATCGACCCGCAGGCGCTGGTCGCCACCCGCGACAACGCGGCGCGCAACCGCGTCGAGGTCGAGGTGCGCGCGAGCGCAGACCCGAGGCCGGAGCCGGCCGACGTCGTGGTCGCGAACATCCTGTCGAGCCCGCTGAAGCTGCTCGCCCCGGTGCTGACCGATCTGGTGCGGCCCGGCGGCTCGCTCGTGCTGTCGGGCGTGCTCGAGCGCCAGGTGGACGAGGTGGCCGCCGCGTACGCGCCGCGGCTCGCGATGGCGGTGGCCGGCATCGTCGACGGTTGGGCTTGCCTGGCCGCGACCAAACCCCGATGATCCGCCGCCATGGCGCTCGCGACCACCTGCCCGCAGTGCAAGACCAGCTTCAAGGTCGTGCCCGACCAGCTGAAGCTGCGGCGCGGTCTCGTGCGCTGCGGCGTGTGCCAGCACGTGTTCTCGGGGATCGACTACCTGCGCTACGTCGACGAGGCCACGCGCGCCGCGCAGAAGGCGTCGGCGCGGGCCCCGGACGCCGCCTCCGGACTGCACGACCGGCCGTCGACGTGGGCCGCCGCCGCGGCGTCCGGCACCGCGACGCCCGGGGATCCGGCCGCCGCCGGGCCGCCGCCCGAGGCCGGCGCGACGCGCGACGGCCCGGAGGCGGCCGCCCGGCCGGGGAACGCGGCGCCCGGCGCCGCGTCGA
>DASPJX010000371.1:0-3294 GCA_035628395.1 Burkholderiaceae bacterium
CCGCGCCGGCGGCTCCGCATCGGGCCGCTCCGAGCCGGCCACCCCGTAGGCCGGCCATCCCGCGCCGGACCGTGCCATGTCGGGTAACTCCACGTCGGCCACTCCGCGCCGGCCACTCCACGTCGGCCACTCCGCGCCGGCCACTCCGCGCCGGCTGCGCCGCGGTATCAGCGGGGCGCCGCGCCCGCGCCGAAGTCGCCGCGCTCGATCGCCCACGAGACGGCGATGCCGATAGCGAGGCCCCAGAACGGCGCGCCGACGCCGAGGATCGGCTGGTCGGCCACGGTCACCAGGAACCCGGTCAGCGCGCCGATCGGGAAGCGCTCGCGGAACGCCGTGGAGAACGCCGCGTGCAGCACGCGCAGCATCGCGAGGCCGGCGATCGTCGCGACGAACGCGGCGGGGGCGGCGAGCATCAGCGCGGTGAAGCTGGAGGCGAACAGCCCGAAGACGATCGCGAGCGCGCCGCACAGCACCGCGCCCGCGTAATGGCGCGGCTTCTCGCCGGACGACGCGATGATCGCGTTGGTCGGCCCGGTGAGGCAGCTCGAGACCGCCCCGAAGAAGGTCGCGACGATCGAGCCGACGCCGCAGGCGATCGTCACGGTGTTCGGCGGCACGTCGTGGCCGACCGCCCTCAGCACCGCGAAGCCCTGGCCGTTCTGCACGACGAGCACCGTGATCGCGAGCGGCACGACCAGCTCGAGCAGCACCGGCACCGAGAAGGACGGCGCGTAGAGCCGCGGCGGCACGATCGCGAGGCCCGCGCCCTCGGGCCAGGCGAAGCGGCCGGTCGCGGCCACCGCCAGGACGCCGACGAGCAGCGCGCCCAGGATCGGCGGCATCAGCCGGCCCGCGCGCGGCCACGCGGTCAGCGCGAGGAACGCGGCCGCCATCGGCACCGCGATCGCGGCATCCGAGTGCAGCGCGCGCACGAGGTCGAGCCCGAACCGCAGGAACACGCCCGCGACCATCGCCATCACGATCGGCATCGGCGCGGCGGCGAGCGCGCGCCCCACCCAGCCGCTCGCGCCGACCGCGAGGATCAGCGCGCCGGTGACGAGGAACGCGCCGACCACCTCGGCGTGGGTCGCGTGCGCGAGCGCGGGGGCGACGAGCACCGTGCCGGGGATCGTCCAGAAGAACACCATCGGCATCCGCCAGCGCCAGGAGAGCGCGACGGTCATCAGGCCGTTGACGAGGAACACCCCGAAGATCCACGACGCGAGCTGCGTCGCGTCGAGCCCGCCGCGCTGGCCGGCCGACAGGATGATCGCGACCGGGCCCGAGGCGGCGAACACGAAGCCGATCAGGCCGTTGACCGCCTGGGTGGGCCCGAGGTCGGCCAGCACGCGCGAGGCCGACGGCGGGTCGGCGGGCGGGCGCTCGACGAGCGGCGCGCGGGCGGTCGGCGTGGACATGGGCCGCGATGATACGGCGGCCGCCCCGATCGGGCGACGCGGCGGTCCGGGACCGAGCGCACCGGCGCGCGGGACCGGACGGTATCCGTCCGGCCGGAAAAAAGAAGGCCGGTCTCGAGGACCGGCCAAGGCTCCAGGGGATCTGTTCGGAGCGGGAGAGAACCCGGGATCCATGCTGCGGGCCGCGGATATCGACGCGATGGATGCGGATCACGCATGCGCGTCGATCGCGTCACGAATCGGTCTCGACGCGGGACGCGATGGACGGCCGAGTGTGGGACGCGTCCGGACGGGAGGGCGAGGCGGGCCGGGCGGCGGGAGGGGGGAGCAGGCCGGTCGCGGCCGAGTGGGGCTAAGTCCGGCTGGTCCGGACGACGTCCGGCCGGTTCAGGACGATTCAGGCTGGTTCAAGCTGGTTCAGGCCGGTTCAGGCAGGGCCGCCCGGATCGGGCCGGATCGATTCGAATCTGGCCTGTTCGACCCGGATCGGGTGGGAATCCAGCCGGTGCGAGTCGGGCCGGATCGAATCGAGTCCAGTCGGTTCGGGCGGGGTTAGATCGAGTCCAGCCGGTTCGAGCCGGGCCGGATCGGATCGAGTCCAGTCGGTTCCGGCGGGGTCGGATCGGGTCCAGCCGATTCGAGCCGGGCAGGGCCGGGTCGGGCCGGGTCGGGTCGAGACGAGTCGAGTCGAGTCGAGTCGAGTCGGGTCGTTCGACTCGGATCGGGTTCCGAAACGTCCGACCGACGGGCGCGCTCAGGCGCAGTCGATCCGTTCGAGCTGCCGGCCGACGCGGGCGAGATGGGGGCAGTGGACGCCGTGCGCGGCCAGGCTGTGCCAGGTGCGCACCGCGTACTCGCGGTTGCGGCCGCGCTGGCCGCAGCACGTCGACAGCCGCGCGACGATCTCGGCGTCGGTGAGCCGCTGGTAGTCGCGGCTGTCGCGGTTCGCGACGAAAGCGAGCGCTTGCACACGTCGGCCGTCGGCGAGCACCACCGACAGCGTGCGGGCGACGTAGACCCCGCCGGTCATCTCGCGCTCGTACAGCGCCTCGACCGCGCGCTCGCGCGACGCCTCGCGCAGCCGGAAGGCCATGCCGATGCACGAGCCGCCGCGATCGAGCCCGAGCACGACGCCCGGCTGCTCGGGCGTGCCGCGGTAGCGGGTCGAGCGGATGCAGAACGCCCGGTGGTAGCCGTGGACCTGACCCAGGCCGGACTCGACGTACTCGAAGCCCGGGTCCCAGATCAGCGAGCCGTAGCCGAAGACCCAGTCGGCCCGGACGCGCTCGGCCGGCGGGGGCGGGGCGTCGTCGACGGGCGCGGCGAGCGACGGGGAGAAGTCGAACGCGGTCATGTGTCCACGTTAACGGGCGCGACCCCCGGAAGGAACACACGGCGGTCATCCGTCACGCGCCGACCGTCGGGTCGTGTGCTAGCGTGCCCGGATGACCCTGCCCGCGTCGCCCGAGCGCATCCCGATCGCCGAGATCGAGGCGGCGATCAACCGCGCCCGCGCCGCCCAGCCGGCGAGCGGGCCGGAGGCCGCGCTCACGCGCGAGGTGGCGACGCTCGCGGCGCTGTACGGCCAGATGATCTGGGAGCGGCGCGACGCGATCTCGCCGGACGAGCTCGGCGACGCGGAGCGCGTCGCGCTGCAGCTCTGGCTGCGGCCGACGGACCCCGGACCCCGCGGCTGAGCGGGGCGTCGCGGTCCGGCGCCGCCCGCCTCGGCCCGGAACCGTCAGCCCGTCTTCCGGACCCGGGTCGCCGTGCCGGCCGCGGTCTTCGAGGCGGCCGACTTCGACGCCGCCGCCGTCTTGCGCGGCGCTGCCGCCGGAGCCGCCGTGCCGCCCGCGGCCGGGCGCCGCGTCGC
>DASPJX010000372.1:0-2515 GCA_035628395.1 Burkholderiaceae bacterium
CAAGGTCAACGACGCCGCGAAGGGCCGCGACGGGCTGCAGTCGCCGATCGTCAAGAACCTGCACGACGGGGCGCTCGACGCGATCCTCGCGCGCACCGGCGCCGTCGACGGCGACCTGATCTTCTTCGGCGCCGACAAGGCCAAGGTCGTCAACGACGCGATCGGCGCGCTGCGCGTGAAGATCGGGCACTCCGAGTTCGGCCGCCGCCGCGGGCTGTTCGAGGACGCCTGGAAGCCGCTGTGGGTCGTCGACTTCCCGATGTTCGAGTACGACGAGGAGGACGCGCGCTGGGTCGCGGTCCACCATCCGTTCACCGCGCCGAAGGACGGCCACGAGGACTACATGGCGACCGACCCGGGCCGCTGCGTGGCCAAGGCCTACGACATGGTGCTGAACGGCTGGGAGATCGGCGGCGGCTCGGTCCGGATCCACCGCGAGGAGGTCCAGAGCAAGGTCTTCCGCGCGCTGAAGATCGGCCCCGAGGAGGCCCGCGCCAAGTTCGGCTTCCTGCTCGACGCGCTGCAGTACGGCGCGCCGCCGCACGGCGGCATCGCCTTCGGCCTCGACCGCATCGTCACGATGATGGCCGGCGCCGAGTCGATCCGCGACGTGATCGCCTTCCCCAAGACGCAGCGCGCGCAGGACCTCCTGACGCAGGCGCCGAGCCCGGTCGACGAGAAGCAGCTGCGCGAGCTGCACATCCGGCTGCGCGCGGCCGAGGCGAAGGCCTGAGCGGGGCCGGGGGCGGGCGGGGCACGATGGCGGGCACCAAGATCCCGGAGTCGGTGCTCGTCGTCGTCCACGCGCCGGGGCTGCAGGTGCTGCTGCTCGAGCGGGCCGACCATCCCGGCTTCTGGCAATCGGTGACCGGCAGCCGGGACACGGTCGACGAGCCGCTCGTCGAGACCTGCCGGCGCGAGGTGATGGAGGAGACGGGCATCGACGTCGCTTGCGGCACGCTCGAGGACTGGGGCGTGAGCAACCGTTACGAGATCTACCCGCACTGGCGCCACCGCTATCCGGAGGGCACGACCCACAACGTCGAGCACGTCTTCGGGCTCGCGCTGCCGGCGATCGTGCCGGTGCGGCTCTCGCCGCGGGAGCACCTGCGCTTCGGGTGGCTGCCCTGGGACGAGGCCGCCGGCCGCTGCTTCTCGATGTCCAACGTCGAGGCGATCCGGATGCTGCCCGCCCGCGCCGGCCGGGGCGCCGCGTGAGCGCCGGTCCCCGGGACCGCCGGATCGACCGCGGCGACGCGGGCCTCGTCTCCACGCCGATGCCGGGCCCGGAGCGGCGCGGCGTCGACGAGCCGCCGACCGAGCGCGCCGGCGCGCGGCTGCGGGTGGCGACCTACAACATCCACAAGGGCGTGATCCGCGACCTGTTCGGGCTGAAGCGCGTCTCCAGCGTGCACGAGCTGCGGGCGCGGCTGCACGAGCTCGACGCCGACCTGATCTTCCTGCAGGAGGTGCAGGGCAAGAACGACCGGCACGCGACGCGGTTCGCCGAGAAGTGGCCCGGCGAGTCGCAGGAGCAGTTCCTCGCGCACTCGCCGACCCTGCAGCGCACCTTCGAGAGCGCCTACGGGCGCAACGCGAGCTACCTGCACGGCCACCACGGCAACGCGCTGCTGTCGCGCTACCCGATCGTGCGCCGCGAGAACCGCGACTTCTCCGACCACGCGCTCGAGAAGCGCGGCGTGCTGCACTGCGTGGTGCGCATCGACCGGCGCAACGTGCACTGCTTCGTGATCCACTTCGGGCTGTTCGCCAAGAGCCGCGAGCGGCAGGCCGAGGCGCTCGTCGACTGGATCGTGCGCGAGGTGCCGCGCCGCGCGCCGCTGCTGCTGGCGGGCGACTTCAACGACTGGCGCGACCGGCTCTCCCGGCGCTTCGTCGAGTCGCTGCAGGTCACCGAGGTGATGGGCGGCGCGCGGACCTTCCCGGCGCTCGTGCCGTGGCTGCGGATGGACCGGATCTACCAGCGCGGCTTCGACGTCCACGGCGCCGACGTGCTGCGCGGCCCGAGCTGGGCGCGGCTGTCGGACCACGCGCCGCTGGTCGCGGACCTGAGGCTCGTGCGCTGACGGGCCGCCGGCGACGATGACCGCGGCGACGCCTGCGACCGACCGTCCCGATCCCGTGCCGCCGAAGCGGCTGCGGCCGCGGGTGCGCGACGGCAACGAGGTCGTGCTGCTCGAGGGCGGCGCCGAGTACTTCGCGTCGCTGGTGGCCGCGATCGACGCGGCCGAGCACGAGGTGCACCTCGAGACCTACATCTTCGCGGCCGACGAGAGCGGGCTGCGCGTCGCGGCCGCGCTCGCGCGGGCGGCCTCGCGCGGCGTCGCGGTCAAGGTGCTGGTCGACGGCTACGGCACCCGCACGCTCGCCCCCGAGGTCGAGCGCCGGCTCGCCGCGGCCGGCGTGCGGCTGCGGGTCTACGCGCCGGTGCCGCGGCTCTTCACCTTCGATCGCGAGCGGCTGCGCCGCCTGCACAGCAAGCTGGCCTGCATCG